>NZ_JACYLP010000010.1:0-8265 GCF_015272455.1 Thermoleptolyngbya sp. C42_A2020_037 | reverse complement strand
CTCCCCAATCTAAAATCCCCAATCCCCAATCGAAAATTTCAAACAGGGCAACTGCGCCTAACGCTGCTTTGCGCTCATGCCCTGGATTTTGGGTCGCAAATATTAGTGGAAAGTCTGGAATGAAAAGTCTGGAACTATCGGCCTAGCCAGTCAGATAAAACTGGAAACTGAAACAGATTGACCACCGACTGCCATGCTGGGCCTGCGCCCTGGAGCCAAAGGGCAATCGCAAATCCCAGCAGCGGCAGCAGCGCATAATAGGTCAGTCCGCGCCAAAACCAGCGGTCGAGCGATCGCCCCTGAACGCGCAGCAGCAGCGCCAGCCCCACCAGCAGCGCCGCCGCCGCCAAATGAACGATCAGCACCAACTCCAGACTGAGAAACCAGGCAAAAAAGCCCGCCCAGCCCGGTGCAAACAGATTGAAAAAAACGTAGAGCGCTCCCAGCAGCAGCGCCAGTGGGCCAAGCCAGGTAAGATAAAAAAAGTAACTTTGGCGACGATTAGGGCGATCGCCACTTGCTTCTGACCTGCTCCTTTGCCGCATCTTATCCTACTTCGTGCTAAACCATTGCCTCTCTAGCAGACGAAATTCAATCTGCAAAAGTTTCTCCTATTGCGTCAGGAAACTTGCGATGCGGTCTACAGCGGTTTCCAAAATAGCGGGATCGTGAACCAAGGCAAAGCGGACATAGCCCTCGCCGGATTTGCCAAAGCCTGCACCGGGGGAAACGGCAACGCCTGTGGCTTCGACCAACTGAGCGCAAAAATCGATGGAGCGATCGCCCCAGGGTTGCGGCAGCTTTGCCCAAACGTACATGGCGGTGTGGGGAATGGGCACAGCCCAGCCGATGCGGTGCAGGGCGCGAAGGAACACATCGCGCCGCTGCCGGAAGGTGTCTACCACAGTTTGCACGGTGTCTTGCGGGCCCGTCAGCGCAGCGATCGCCCCATTCAAGATGCCGCGATATTGGTTGAAATCCACCGCTGCTTTTACCTGCCGCAGCGCCAAAATTAGCTCCGCGTTGCCAATCGCATAGCCCACGCGAAAGCCGCCCATATTATAGGACTTAGACATCGTGAAAAACTCGATAGAGCAGTGCTTTTGCGGGTCGGCTTGCAGCACCGAGGGCGGCGGCGTGGCGCTAAAGTGCAAATCTGCATAGGGAAAATCGTGAACCAGCACCAGGTCATGCCGCTGGCAAAACTTGACCGCCTGCTGGAAAAACGAGAGCGGAGCGATCGCCGCTGTGGGGTTATGCGGATAGCTCAGCACCATCATCCGCGCCTGCGCCAGCACGGGCGGAGGCACATCGTCAAACACGGGCAGGAATCCATTTTCTGCCCGCAGCGGCATGGGATAAATCTGCCCGCCCGCCAGATACACGCCACCCGCATGGGACGGATAGCCCGGATCGAGCAGTAGGGCAAAATCGCCCGGATTTAGCACTGCCAGCGGCAAATGCGCCGTGCCTTCCTGAGAACCGACCAGCGGCAGCACCTCTGTTTCAGGATCAACCGCCACGCCAAACTTTTGCGTATACCACTGGGCGGCGGCTTCTCGAAACGCCCGCGTGCCGTGAAACAGCAGATAACCGTGGGTGCTAGGGTCGGGTAGCGATTGGGCGATCGCCTCCAGCACATGGGGCGGCGTAGGCAAATCTGACGATCCCAGCGACAGGTCAATGACCTCACGCCCCAGCGCCCGGGCCCGCGCCTTGGCCCGATCCATATCGGCAAAGACATTGCTACGCAGCGGCTGGAGGCGATTAGCGAATTGCATTTTGGGCCTGAGGGAAAAAGGGGTTTGGGGTGTTGAAGTAGCGGATGCTGAGATTTGACATCATGCCACATTGCCATCCCGCTCTCAAAAAATTGGGTGAGGACAGCAACCCTATCCCCACCCTAACGCACCGAGCGCAACCTCAAACGCAACTTCAAGCGCTAAATTTTCACACCCGTTTTCAGGCGACTTTTCAGGCAACGATTCTCAGGAAAACCTCCAGGTTTCTAACCCTGACGCAGCACCATAGCCTGCGGTTCCCGCTACAGCGTTTTTGAAGCTAGTGAGGCACACGGATGGTCAATAAGCCCTTGCCTCGTGAGGGCAGCATGTGCCTCACGAGGCAAGAAAATGCTGTATAGCAATTCTTCTCAGTTAAAAAGCCGCTCCGAACCGCTCTCTAGAAAGCCTCCTTCAAGGGAAACTTCGAGATGTCCACCTAGTTTTGTACAATCGTCAGGCGGAAGGGATGGCGGCTGCCCTGATCCAGATCGCCGACGAATACCGAGTAGTTGCCGCGCTCCCAGGCTCCTGATGCCTCGATTACGCCGTTAGAAAAGTTGGTGGCGCGGGCGCAGCCCTTGACGCTGCCATCGGCTCCCAGAATCAGCAGCGTGGGTCGGCCGCCGCCCTCAACGCGAAACCGCAGTGAGGTAAAGGCTTCGGTGACGCGCACGGTCTGCACGGGGCGATCGCCCACAAAGCCGCAACTGCTGGCCTGCGACCCGCCAGAGGTGCCGCTAATCACCTGCTCTCCTTGCAGCGGCGTGGTGACCTGGGCCATTGCCGCTAGCGACATCGCCAGCACGCCCAGCGCGGCCGTGGGCACAATTTGCCAGTTGATATGAAATCCACTCTTTTGAAAAGCTGTTTTACGTGCCATGTTCCGATTTACTCCCCATACGCTCAGCGAGAGGGGCGATCGCCACTGAACTGATTTCGGGATTGATTTCGGGCCACCCTGCTTCCGGGCTTTCTTCCAAACCCGTCCGAAATCCTTTGTTCTCCGCCAAAAGCTCACTCTGAGAGTTGATAACAATCCGAGCTTCGGCGATACCCGTAACCAGCGCGATCCCAACCCATCCGATGATCTGATCGTGTCATTTATCTTTGAAGACTAGCCAAATCCTATGACAGTTCCTCAAGTGCCCGGTAGGATAGGCCACTTCTTCAACTGACCCATGCAAATAACTGATCTGGCAATCGGAAGTGTTCTGGCAATCGGGAATGTGAAGCTGAATGGCTCAACTTGCTTAAAACAGGAAATAGCGCTGGGCCATTGGCAATACGGTGGCAGGCTCGCAGGTCAGCAGTTCTCCATCGGCGCGGACTTCGTAGGTTTCGGGATCGACCTCAATGCGCGGCGTATAGTCATTCAGCTTCAGATCTTTTTTGGTCACCTGGCGAATATTCGTCACAGGTAGCACCTCGCGCTGGAGCTTTAGCCTTTCGGGGATGCCGTTTTGCACGCCAGCCTTGGACAGAAAGGTAAAGGATGTGTTGGCGATCGCCCCCCCATAGCTAGCAAACATCGGCCGCATGTGGATCGGCTGCGGCGTGGGAATGCTGGCGTTGGCATCGCCCATCTGCGCCCAGGCAATTAGCCCGCCTTTCAACACGAGTTCCGGCTTCACGCCAAAGAAAGCGGGTCGCCACAGGCAGAGGTCGGCAATCTTACCCACTTCGACGGAGCCGACGTAATCAGCAATGCCGTGAACAATCGCCGGATTAATCGTGTACTTGGCCACGTAGCGCTTGGCGCGGAAGTTGTCGTTGCGCTCAGAGTCCGGCGACAGCGGACCCCGCTGCACCTTCATTTTGTGCCCCGTTTGCCAGGTGCGGGTGATCACTTCGCCGATGCGGCCCATGGCCTGCGAGTCGGACGAGATAATGCTAAAAGCGCCCAGGTCGTGCAGGATGTCTTCAGCGGCGATGGTTTCCCGGCGGATGCGCGACTCGGCGAAGGCCACATCTTCGGGAATACCGCGATCGAGGTGGTGGCACACCATCAGCATATCGAGGTGTTCCTCCAGCGTGTTCACTGTGTAGGGGCGTGTGGGATTCGTAGAAGACGGCAGCACGTTCAGTTCGCCGCAGACCCGGATAATATCTGGCGCGTGACCGCCGCCTGCGCCCTCGGTGTGGTAGGTGTGGATGCAGCGTCCCTTGAAGGCGGCGAGGGTGTCTTCTACAAAGCCTGCTTCATTCAGCGTGTCAGTATGAATCGCCACCTGCACGTCATATTGCTCTGCCACATCCAGGCAGGTGTCGATGGCTGCGGGGGTTGTCCCCCAGTCTTCGTGCAGCTTTAGCCCGATCGCCCCCGCGTCAATTTGTTCCCGCAGTCCTTCGGGTTTGGCGGCGTTACCTTTGCCCAAAAAGCCCAGGTTCATAGGAAAGGCTTCTGCCGCTTCCAGCATTCGATAAATGTTCCACGGGCCGGGTGTGCAGGTGGTGGCATTGGTGCCCGATGCCGGGCCCGTGCCGCCGCCGATCATGGTGGTAATGCCAGAGGCGATCGCCACGTCGATTTGCTGTGGACAGATAAAGTGAATGTGCGTATCAATGCCGCCTGCCGTCAGGATCATGCCCTCTCCAGCGATCGCCTCTGTAGAAGGGCCAATCACAATCGTCACATTGTCCTGAATGTAGGGATTGCCCGCCTTGCCAATGCCGACGATGCGCCCGTCCTTGATGCCCACATCGGCTTTGACAATGCCCCACCAGTCCAAGATCAGCGCGTTGGTAATCACCGCATCCACTGCGCCGCCTTCGCGGGAAATGGGTGATTGCCCCATGCCGTCGCGGATCACCTTGCCGCCGCCAAACTTCACCTCATCGCCGTAGGTGGTAAAGTCTTGCTCAACTTCGATAATCAGTTCGGTATCGGCCAGACGGACGCGATCGCCCACGGTTGGGCCAAAGGTTTCCGCATAGGCGCGGCGATCCATGCGATAGCTCATAGCTGGAGTTTGGGGGTCAGGGGTCAAGGGGTGGCGTTGCTGCATAAAAGAGGAAGGGCAGCAAAATCAACCCTCTTCTTTTAACTCGCAGAATGTAGCACGGGGCGTAGCCAAACAGACCAATTGGCGGCAAAAGTTAAGCTTTTTAACAGCGATCGCCCCAGGAATCCGTACTCCCGTACTATTGAGTCAGTCTTTGGCGGTACGAACAATCCCTCCACCCCCCAACGCCCCCTTATCGCTCCCCATCATGGACACTCCCAGCATCCTCTCTCATGTTTCCCTGGGCACGAACCAGTTCGAGCGGGCTGTCGCTTTCTATGACCAAGTGCTACCAACGCTGGGCTGCCGCAAGATAGAGGAATTTCCTGGCGCTGCGGCCTATGGCAAGCTGTTTCCCGAATTTTGGATTCAGACCCCGTTTAACGAGCAGCCCGCGTCTACAGGCAACGGGGTGCATGTCGCCTTCATCGCGGCAAGCAAGGAGGCAGTTCATGCTTTCTATGAGGCGGCGATCGCCGCAGGGGGCACGTCCGACGGAGAACCTGGCCCCCGCCCACACTACAGCCCTGCCTACTATGGCTGCTTTGTCCGCGATTTGGACGGGCACAAGATTGAAGCGACGTTTTGGGATGCCGCGTTGGAGTAAAAGCGGCAATTTACTGACCTTTGAGGTGATAAACCTGCTGGCTTTACGGACTTTTTAGCCAGTTTTTAGCCAGTTTAGGGGCCATGCGGTTTTACCGTTTACTGCGTGGCTTTATGGATTTACTCCGTTCAAAATAATTTAGGGAAACATTGCTCAAACCAGCAATCGAGATTTTCCCTAAAGATTTTGCTGTGCATTCGTTGATTTTTATGCTGCTGCTTCAGCGAAATTACGAATGCCTTACCGCCTAGCAGAAGGTTCATCTCTCCAATTAATAGAAACTACTTCTGTAAAAACCCAAGTAAATCTCGAATCACCATCGCCCCCTCGATACTCAACCTCAAGTCACCCGTAACAACACGTATTTTCACTACTCCAAATAGCTTTGATAAAGCTGCTTATCCGTAAATCTCGCGATATAGGAAATCCTAACAGGCTGGGTATCCTAAATGTAGGGCGGCGTTTGCAACTTGTTATACAGAAAGCTCGCAGAAAGCTCGATGAACAATTCCAGTTTCATTTAATCGGTATTTGAGAGAAGGGCGATCGCCGCCCATTACTTTCAAGTCCGTTTACGCTGCCACATCTGAGGCTCAGCAAGCTAGAACAGATCTTGCTGGTGTAAACAAGTCTGGGAATATCTCGGCTTTACCAAGTTGGATGCAATCGATTTTTAGTCGCAACTTCCCATTTCCTGAAACGCTGCTTGAGTGAGTCTGCTAGGAGCTGTTCTTATTAGGGCAGTCTAACAAAAAGCTCAAGGAAAAAACTCAAGCAAAAACTCAAGCAAAAACTCAAGAATCTAGCCTCTTCAAAGTCATGTGCAGTCGCATGGATATCGCAGGAACTTCTCTTCTCCTGGTGGACTCAGCGGTCGAAAACGTCCAGCAACTTCTTCAAAACACCAGCAAACACATTCAAGTTGCAGTCGTTGACCGTACTCAAAATGGGGTCGAAACCCTCATTCAGTGGCTACAGCAGTTCCCCCACCTCCAACAGGTTCATGTCCTGGCCCACGGCGCACCCGGTCGCATCTTTTTGGGAAATACCCAACTCAGCCAGGACACTCTCCACTCCTACCGTGAAGCCCTGCGCCATATCCGTCAGCGCCGAAAAATCTCCCAATCTCCTCTAGACCTGTTGCTTTACAGTTGCAACGTGGCTGCGGGTGAAGTGGGCACCGCCTTTGTCGAAACCCTCCACCACCTCACGGGGGCTAACATCGCCGCATCCTCGGTTCCCGTGGGCAATGCAGACCTCGGCGGCACCTGGCATCTCGACATCCAGACGGGCGCTTTCCCCATCGCCCTGCCCTTTGCGACGGCGGCTGCCCACCGCTATCCAGGTCTTCTGGCTCCTGTAAGTATCAGCGGCATCATCGCCAACTACGTAGACCTCCCGGACAACGCCAGCACCTACACTGCCAACGAAGTCGGCAACCCTGACGGCGATGCCACTGCCAACGAACTCTACACCTACAACTTTCCAGTCGGCACCAACAACAATCTCGTCATTTCTGGCTTCACCGCTGCATCATCCACCTACAACCTAGCCCAGCTTGTCGATCAGGTCAGGCTCCGGCGTATTCCCAATTCCAGTGTCTCCAACCCCGAAGGGCGTCAGGTCTTCTGGTACGAAGTACAAAACCTGAATTCAACTGGCAACGTCCTCAACCTGAGGCCATCGCGAATCAACACGATGGAGCAGGCGCTCCTGGGCAATGTGATCAATCGAGGGGTTGATAACGTTTTTGCTAATCAGGGCGACAACAACATCAACAACATCGAACGAATCGATTTCATCGCCAGCGGTGGCCTCACGGCTCCCACCGCCGCCAACCTCAACGACATCGGCTTCCTTTTGCTAGAGCGAGGCGGCAACGACCCACTGACGATTGCCGCAATTACAGCCGTAGATGCTAGCGGCAATCCAACTGCCTACGGCCCCTTACAGGTTGTGCCCGCAGGGGCCTGGGGGGCTTCAGGCTTCAACCTAGCCACTGCCGTGTTGAATGACATGGGGGCAGGAGGCAACCCCCGCTTCAGTTCCAATATTGGTGCTCAAAATATTGGCGGAGTCTTCCTGAGCTATTCGGCCCTGGGTATTGGCGCAGGGCAAACCTTCTTTGGCTACTCCGTTTTCCCCAATGATGTGGGTACGGACTTAGTGAACTTGACGGATGCAGCCCTGAACAGTTCTAGTGCCTCAGGACAAGGGGGTCTGGATCTGGTGGCAGGCGGCGGCATCTTTGTGAGGAGTGGTAGCAATTTGGCTCCTACGCTCAACCTCGACCCCTTCAATATCACGGGTGGCCCGAACGATTTCAACTTTCAGGCAACTTTCACAGGCAGTGCGATCGCCATCACAGCGCCGAATGCCTCCGGCTTCGACCCCAATAACAACGGCGCAGATATCGAAACACTCACCATCTCTGTCAACGCCCCCAATGGCAACAACGAAGTCCTCTCCATTGGCGGCACGCCTTTTATCCTAGGTACTGCCAACAGTGGAACCGTGACAATTGGCTCCACGACCTTCGCAGTCAGCGTTTCCATTTCTGGCACAACGGCCACCCTCACAATTACTCGCAATGGCGGCGGCGATCTTTCCAACGCAGCAGTGAGCGCCCTGCTGCAATCCCTCCAGTACAACAACACGGCTTCGTCCCCCAACCCCTCACCCCGTGTTTTCTCCTTCATTGCCAACGACGGCACGCTAAATAGCAACACTGTCACCTCTACGATCGGTATCAACGTTCCTTCCGTTAATAATCCACCCATCGATGGCAACGAAACCCTCAGTGTTGCCGAAGACAATCCCCTGAGTGGCAACCTGCTGAGCAATGCCAATGACCCAGATGGCGACCCGCTCA
>NZ_JACYLP010000048.1:0-352469 GCF_015272455.1 Thermoleptolyngbya sp. C42_A2020_037 | reverse complement strand
CACCTCGCAGCAGGGTATTCCGGCTCTTAAAGTCAATTTTTGTCAGTCAACCAGGTTAAGTTGACCCCGCTGAGCAATTTGACTTGATGATAACCTTGCATCCAAAACAGCTTGCTCGTCAATGTGATGACCGTTGAGTCAATTGGAAACAGCATCTGTGCCGTCGCTGTATTTTTTCGTTTTAGCCGTCCTATAAGGTCAGTATAGATGCGACAAAAGTGTTCATCCTGTCGAGTCTTGCAGGCTTTAGAAAAGGTGGAAATGTCAACCTTGATTCCTGATTTGTTGAGACGATAGAACAAGCTCCTCATGCTCGTTAAGCTCTGGTCTAAAACGAAGGTTAACCAGATTTCAAAGAACAAGCGAGAGTTCAAAATAGGGTAGTTGTGGGGGCACAACTGCTTGAGTATCGATTTGACAAGTGCAGGAAATGACAGTAGCATCTTACGTATTGTTTTTGTTTGTTGGGGGCTAGAATACTACATTCTGCCCCCATTTTTTGTATGTTGAGCTATCTTTCAACACCTCTGCACTTATTGGTTCAATAGAAGATTACACTTGGGAAGCCATTTTTCACTATGTCAAGGATATTTCTTTAGCTGATCCAGCGCTAGGGCGGAGCAAACTCCTCTACGATGCTGTTGATCCTGCAACTTCAATTGGCTGGTCACTTAAGTCTTTACAAGTAAATAAAAAAGCTGATTTCAGCGTTGGCACAATATACTCCTATGTGATTCAGCGAGCGGATGTCATTAAGAAAGCAGATGAGCTTGGGTTCCCAGGACTCAATGAAAATTCCTCACCAGATGAGCTTGGAGAAGCAATTGTTAGGCATTGGAATCAAAAAGTAGAAAAGGACTCTTTAAAGCAAAAGGTTGAAACCAGTTATGAGGGAATATTGCTGAAGAAAATCCACGGTACGGAATACATCTACTGTGAGTATCCCCTTGGTCAATTAGACCCATCACTTTTTTCGTGGGCTTGGACAACTAATAAAAAAACTGGAAAAACTGGAGTTGGCTTGCAAGGAAGTATTGACGGTCAAGCTCAACTAATTTGGTATAAGAACCAGAAGCAGCTTTTTAGGTTCAGAGTTATACCTGAAGCAGCAGTTCTAATCAGGATCGAGCGAGTCCGCCTTACACCTAGTTACTATGTTCAAGCTATCTTATCTGCATTAAGAGATAAGAACGAAGAAAACTCTTGAAATGTAGATTCTAATGAGTAACTCAAGATTGAAGAATGGTTGTAGCGATCGCCTTTCCTAAAAGAGGAGGAACAGACTCCCCAATTTGAGAAGCCATATCAGTGTAACTTCCTAAAAAGTGGAAAGTGTCTGGATACGAATGTAACCTTGCAGCTTCACGGATTGTGATAGTTCGATTTTGGGTTGGATGAAAAAACCTACCAGATCCCGGATGAAAGACCCATCTTGTAATCGTTCTTGCAGGTTTATCCCAGTAAAGTCTTCCATATGCGCCACTGTAGTGCTTTTTAGGGGCTAATTCAGGCGGCAAATCTCTAGCATCTTGCCCCTCCTCAAGAACTGTAACTCTCGCCATTTGAACAGGACTCAAAGCACGAGCAACGTGATTGACAATGTTTGTACTTCCATATCGCAGCATTGCTTGGTACGCAGTATGAGGAGAACAGGGATAAACTTTAGCATCATATTCCTGTCCCGCATCTAAAGGTGGTAAATCTCCAATAGCATCCTTGACGGTGACAATCGAAGACATATCTGGTTTCAGAAGATCTAATTGGTTACAGGATTTTACATTTCTATAATCACCCCTAATATCGCCAAAATGGGTAGGCTCAGGCAATTGAGGCGTTTTGTCTAAACTAGCTAAGAAAAAAGCTCTCGATCTAGTCTGTGGCACACCATAATTTGCAGAATTCAGTGATTCAGAAATCACTTTGTAGCCTTGTTTCTCAAGTTGTTCAGTAATCTCATTCCTGACAACACCATCGTAAGCCTTCAAAATTTCAGGCACATTCTCCATCACAACATATAAAGGCTTGAATGCCTGTACAAATTCTAAGAATGTTCGATATAGCTGGTTACGGGAATCATCCAAATAGCGATAACCAGCAGGGATATTCCTTGAAAATCCTTGGCATGGAGGACCACCTATTAGAGCTGTTAACTCTTCCTGTCGTAAGCCTAAAGTCTCTCGCAACTCCAAAGGATTGACCTTGCGAATATCTTGATTGACAACCTTAGTATTTGGGTAGTTATATCTATAAGTTGCTAAAGCTTTAGGCTCTAGCTCAACAGCACACAAAGAGTCAAAACCTGCAAGGTGAAACCCTGTAGTTAGACCACCCGCGCCAGCAAATAAATCAATAAGCTTGTGTTCCATGCTTGAATACTATAGTATTCAAAAGTATTGTCAATCACCTAAGCATACATTAGTACACCATCCTTGCTATGTTCAATCTTGAGAGCTTTAGTAATTCAGATCCCTCTGTCCTCACAATCCTGGTAGTTGGAACAGAGAAGAATGTTAGAAGCTATATCTACAACCAGCATCGTCTTGGCGTGGTTGAGGTAAGTGCGTGGAGCAAGACTATCCCTGTTCCCAATTGTCCGGGTAAATTTGTGAGTTTGCTGAACCGGACTATCTTAGATGCTGACAAGCACGATTTCGGGTATGTCCCCACCGAGGATTAAGCGGCATAACGGTGTAGCTCAACGGCGTTCAGTGGCTCTCGGTTTCAGCCAGGATCTCTGTTCCGTCCGTTGCAGCGAGGTGTTAGCCTTCGCGATCGCCCTTCATCTCCCAACACCAACACCTCTGGGCGATCGCCCGTCTCTCTCAGCACCCGCACCTCTGGGCGATCGCCCCCCGGATACCTTTTGGAACCTCGAACTACTGACCCAAGTCTGTCGCTGCTCAACCTTTGCGGCTGACCCGAAAGCTGTTGGGAGTGTGCGGCTTGACCCGGATCTCGAAGAACCGAGCCTCTGCAAGTGGGGGGCGAATCGCCTACCCACCGACAAGCTGACAGAACCAGAGCGCTGAGGGCTAACTATTAATTAGACTGATCCTGTCTGCCTATCTACCCCGCAGAGGGCAATTAGGCTGAAATCCGTCTGTCTAAGATCCCAAATTGGGTAGATAGGCTGATTGAGATCTGTCTAAGATCCCAAATTGGGTAGATAGGCAGACGATTATCCGCATAATATCCCTGATTCTGGGAATTAGGCAGATGGCTTTACAAAGGCTTCAGATAAGTGGGGCTGATGAATAGGCGCGATGCAGCGTTAGGTGCAGTTGCCCTGTTTGAAATTTTCGATTGGGGATTGGGGATTTTAGATTGGGGAGTTTGGATTTTGGATTGACAGACTCGGCCGCCAAAATCCAAAACCCAAAATCGACCTTATCTGTTCTTACTCATTCACGCCAGGGTTGCTCCGGACTTCACGGTGCAGGCAGCGCAGCACTTCGCCGGGTTGCTCGGCGTTGAGGACGATGCCGTTGGGCGGGAATTCCAGGGCGCGGGTCCACTCAAAGCGTTCGGCGTAGCGGAGCAGGTGCAGCCGGTCGATCGCCAGTTGCGCGTCTTCGGGCAGGCCGATGATGTAGTGGCGCAGGCGGCGACGGTGGGGCAGTTCGCAGGTGAGCGGGGGCAGCGAAAACTGGGTCGCCTCCGAGCGTGGGGACGACCAGGTGTATTGAATTGTCAGCATTTGGGGTTTCCTCCTTGGAAACGAGTGGGGTAGGAAACCCCGAAATGTTGGCCGCCCCCGGAGGTGAAGCGCTGGGACAGGGCGGCCTACAATGGACGCAGCCCTGAGACAGGCACAAGCTGTCGAGGGGTCAGGCGTTGGTGGGTGCTGCTAACACCTGCCAGCGCCGTAAGTGACTAAACGACCAAAATTTCGGGGGAAAACAAGCTGCTCGCACGACAGCTATGGCGCAATATATTACAGCATAGGACGGGCGATCGCCAAGCATCACCGCCCCATATTTTTTAGCACGATTTTCTCAGCCCAATTTTGTGGGATAAGAATATCCGGGAGGTCTGGGAAGGGCGATCGCCCCTTTGTGCAGCGCCGAGCAATCTTCTGAGGCTGGGGTCGATCTAATGTCTTTGCTTTTTGACATAGACCTATCTTATCTTTCGGGATTTTGGGGCGATCGCGCTGGAGATCTGCATGAAAGGGTTCGTCGCTGGCTAGCGCCGCCTTTTTATGCAAGCCCCCTTGGAGGAAACAAGCCCCCATGTTCACCATCCGCTTTAGAACCGTTAACTATCGCCCCGATCGCCTGATTACGCTGCGAAACAACATCGACGGCTGGGACAAAGACCTCCCCGGCATCTATGACAGCGGCGAATGGCGGTTTGAGCTGCCGGAAGCCCGCTACCCCAACGGACTCACCTTCAAGTTTGTGCTAGAGCGCACCTACTGGATGACTGGAGCCGATCGGTTCATCCAGCCCCAAGCGGGGAGCGACTTTTTCTATCAAGAGCCAGACATTCAGTTTCCGCCAATTCAGGAAATGGTCGTGGAAAACGGTCATGTCCAGCAGATGTTCTTTCCGCCCAACCTGGACGAAGCCCATCTATTTGACGTGATTGTGATTGGCTCTGGCATTGGCGGCGGCATCCTGGCCGATCAGCTTTCCAATCGCGGCATGGATGTGTTGGTGCTGGAGGCGGGCAGCTATCTGTTTCCTACTCACACTGCCAATCTGCCACGCCAGCACCGCATCGGTCAGTTTGACAAGCACGTCTGGAGCCTCTACGACGAGTTCAAAGTCACCAACTACGCCAACGGCTATGGCTCCCAATTCGACGGAGGGCAAGCCTTTAACCTGGGCGGGCGATCGCTCTTTTGGGGCGGGCTGATTCCGCGCATGACCACCTGGGAAATGGAGTCCTGGCCCCGCAGCGTCCGCTGGTTCCTAGAAGACGGCGGCTATCAGCAGGCCGAAGACCTGATGAACCGCGTGCCACTGCCGCCCACGCCCTACCGCCGCCGGGTCAAGCGCTTTTTGCAGCAGACCCTCGACCAGTTCAACCACTTCGATGCGCCGATGGCGGTGCAATATTCCAACACGCAAGACCTCAGCACTATTCCCACGGGCATGTTTTCTACGGCAGATCTGCTGATGGAGTCGATGCTAACCAACGGTCCCCAGGGCAATCAAAACCTCTCCATCAACCTCAACCATCCCGTGGTGCGGGTCGAAACGGCAGGCACATCGGTCACGCAGGTGGTTGCCTACGACCTGATCGCCCAGCAAGAGCGCTGCTATCAAGCAAAGCAGGTCGTCCTGGCAGCGGGCACTATCGAAAGCGCTAAAATCGCCCAACTCAGCAGACTCAGCGACCCCAACGGCAAAATCGGCGTTGGCATCACCGACCATCCCATTTTCTTCACGCATTTTGTCCTGCCTGCCACTGCCGAGCTTTACGACCCCACCTCTTCCAGCAAGGTGCTGTGTCAATATCGCGAAGGGCCCAATCCGTTCAATATCGTGCTGGAGTTTGGCGCGGACTTTAACCAGGGGCGCTATGTGGATCTGGAACTACTGGAGCGACATCGGCGCGAGCGGGGCAACGTCATGCTCTGCGAAATCGTGTTTTTGCTGGATGCGCCGCTGATGGAGCAAAATACCGTGCGGCAGTTGGGGCCGTCCTACGTCAGACCTGTGGTGCAGATGCAGCCCTGCCCGGTGGATGGGGCGCTGTTTGCCGAGATGAATCGACTCAAAGATCAGCTGATTGCCGCGCTGGGGGGACAGCCGCTGGTGGGCAACGACCTCAGCCTCAAGCCCGCCGGATTGGGCGGCGTTGCCCATGAAGTCGGCACGCTGCGAATGAGCGGCGAAACACAGGATGGTGTAGCGCTCAACGATGGCGTAGTAGACACCAACCTCAAGTTTCTGGGGTACGACAATCTCTATGTCTGCGACCTGTCGGTATTTCCCTCGTCGCCCGCCGCCAACCCAACGCTGACGCTGGCAGCAATGGCCATCCGTCTGGCGGAGCATCTGAAGCAGGTGACGCTGGTTTAGCGATTCGAGTTGGAGAATTAAAACTTGGGAACGAAAAGCGGGACGGCTAGGCACAGCGCCTCGAACCATCCCGCTTTTCAGCTTTATCGCGAATCCTCAAGCTGGGGAAGCAGGGAGGGCGATCGCCCCCACTCACCGCTTCACCCCTTGCCAGAACAATGGTCTAGCTTGCCTTCTCAACTTCTTTCGTTTCTAGCGTCACCGCAGGCGTAGAGCCAGCATTCAGCGTCTTAGCAGCTTCCTTCTCAGCAAAGTAGCGGTTTAGCAAGGTGCTGGCGAAGGTGAGTACTACGGGCCCCAACAGGAAGGCCAGCAGACCACTGACCGCAAATCCAGGCACAAACAGCGATGCCAGCCAGAAGCAGAACCCGTTGACCACAAAGCCAAATAGGCCCAGCGTCAAGAAGTTAATTGGCAGCGACAGCAGCGACAGAACCGGTTTAACCAGCGTGTTCACCACACCAATCGACACCCCAGCGAGTAGGGCCGCGGGGAAGTTAGCCAAAGTTACCCCTGGCACTACGATGTCTACCACCAGCAGGCTCAGGGCTGTAATCAAAGTCGTCAACAAGTATCCCAACATAGCAGTTCCATCCAGGTTGAATCAAAACAACTTGAAGCCTTCATCGAATCTGTGAACCGCCGTTTCACTAATGCTTTTTGTTATCTGCTTTTTGTTATCTCGTACATCCTGCGATCGCAATGGTTCAACAGGATGAATAACTAGACGGATAACTGGTGTGGATAACCATTGACTAGTGAACGTTTGATTCACTCCATTCACGTCACTTCATCTCATAGATTCAGTATAGTACCGATTAATTTCACACTAAAGCATCTGTCTTTATGGTCATCTCTACTCAATTGATTTAGAAAACACGACCTGTTTCCAATCACACAACGTCAAAATTTATGCTTATTACTCTCAGATCTCCACATCCTGTCTACCTAGTAAAACCCGAAAAGCCTGCTATCAAAGCAACTTAGAGATTTTATGGGCGATCGCTCGATGAATATTGACGAATATTAAAACTCCACAATGTAAAACTCAGCACATTAATCATTCGCAGCCGAACCGCTAAAAAGGGTAATTTCCGACCTTTGACATAAGAGAATACCGACCATCCACTTCTAAAGAAATAGAAACGAATAATCACGAAATCAATGAATGTGATCTCCGTAACATTCAGGTTCGGATTTTACCCGCTAAATCTACTTTTGGAACCGTTTCCAAAGATAATAGTTCGCTACTATGGAAAAGTACAGTTCACTGCACCTGTTGTTCAAAGTTCTTTAGATTTCTGAAGTCTTGAACTTGGCTCTAAAATCATGGGCCACAGGTTCATACGACTGCTCTAGCAACGTTTCCGTTTCCCTTGATTGAGTAGGTGGCTTATGAAATTAGTACGCATTCTCCTATCGGTTCTGTTGCCCCCCGTCGGCGTGTATCTGACCTATGGCTTCAGCTCCACGCTACTGATCAATATCCTGTTGACGCTTCTGGGCTTTGTGCCGGGGGCGATTCACGGACTCTGGGCCGTGATGAAGCATGAGGAAAAGCTGAATCAGGAAGTATAGTCAAGCGCAAGAGTAGCGTTGGGTGATTGGAGTGATTGGAGTGTTGGAGGGCTAGAGCAAGTTGCTGAAGCGATTTTGCGCCTCCGTCACTCCGTCGCTTTCTAGCTGCACTTTCTAAGTGCATCTAATTGCACCGAATTGCACCGTCTGCCTGCATCTCGTCTGATTGCAACTTCTGATTGCCCCAGTTAATTGCCTCAGTGAATTGCCTCAGTTCACGCTCATCCCAGCAGTTCGCGCTCTGCGATGACGGTTTCGGCGCGGGCGATCGCCCATTGCACACTGCGGGCTGCACCCGGCGCTACGCAGAGCGCGGTGATTCCCCAGCGCACCCATTCTTCTACCAGATCAAGATGCTGACTGGGCAATTCGCCGCAAAGCGTGCAGGGAATACCAAGCTGGCGAGCCGTTTGAACCAAGTGTCGAATCGCACGCTGCACAGCGGGATGGCGCGGCGGAAACGCCTCGGAGAGGTGCGGCAGGTCGCGATCGGCCGCCAGCAGCAGTTGCGCCAGGTCATTGCTGCCAATGGCAATGCCCTGCACCCCGGCCTGCACTAGCTCCGGCAATAAAAACAGCACCGATGGCACCTCTGCCATGCTCCAAAGCTGAAAGTCGGGCGCATTCCATAACCCCGCTTCCAGCGTCCGCTGGCGGCAAAAGCGCACCTCTTCGACCCCGCGCACAAAGGGCAAAATAAGTCGAAGATTGGCATAGCCAGCCTGCTGTACCTGTCGCAGCGCCAAAAGCTCCGCCTCAAACCAGGCGGGGCTGTTTTTGTAGCTAAAGGCACCGTGCATTCCCAGGGTTGGGTTTGGCTCCGGAGAACCAGGCTGGGAACTGGAGAAAGCACCCAGAAAGTCCTGCGATCGCACGTCTAGCGACCGATAAAACACGGGGCGGGGCGCAAAGGCGGCGGCAATGGGAAGGATTTTTTGGGCGATCGCCTCTGCCACTTCCTCTGCCACTTCCTTGCCGAATTCTGCCGGAAACGCGCCAGTCCTGTTTGCGGATATTTCAGATCTCTCTCTCTCACCTTGAGGAATCGTCCCCTCGCGCTTGGTCTGGCTGCTCCATTGATGCAACAGCGGCATCAGCAGATGCTCTGCCCGCAGCAACCCAACCCCCTCGCTGGGCAAGTTCGTGAGCGTATTCAAATCAGCAGCGTGCCCTAGCGCTAGCAGCAGTTTCGTGTGAGTCCTGGGTAGAGGGGAGGCTACTGGGGCATCCAGGTCAGACGTAGACACTGGGGCCAGTTCTGGATAGCGTGTTTCCTGAAACTCATTGGGTGCAACTGGGAGGCGATGAATCAAACCGCGATCGCCATCTACCGTTACCCATTCGCCCGTCCGCAAAATCTGCGTCACGCCCGCCACGCCCACCACTGCCGGAATGCCGAGTTCTCGCGCCAAAATCGCGCCATGACTGGTCATGCCACCCTGCTCTGTCACAAGGCCACCCGCCCGCTGCATCAACCCCAACCACCTCGGCGGCACATGCGACATCACCAACAGTTGCCCTGCTGGAAAGTCTGGCGGTAGCTGATTCACATCCTCCACCACCCAGACCTCAGCCGAAACTCGACCCGTTGCCGCCGCCAGCCCGCACAATGGTAATGGTTCAGTCGCTTGGGCATTAGTCTCTTGAGCATTAGTCTCTTGAGCATCGATTGCTAGAACAGTCGTGGCAATAGACGACCCCGGAGCAGTCCCCACCGCACGGGGAAATACAACATTTAGTTGGGTCAGTTGAAACTGGGGCAGTTCGCCCGACTCAAGCGGCCCTAGGGTCCACTCTAGATCGACGCTACTGCCAAGCGTTTGCTGAATCTGGTGCGACAGTGCGAGCAATGCCTGAAGTTGCGAGTCACTCAGGCTAGATTGATGCTGTTGGGACGGATCTAGCAGTTCGATCCGTAGAGCCGATGCAGAAGAGCGCAGGCTGCTGGGGACAGAACCAGCGGACTCCTGACACAGCCGATAGCAATAGGGCTTGGGGTGAACCTGCCGAACCACTGGCAGAAGTTTTCGATTGACAGTTGCCTCTGCGGCGGGTTCCTGGCTGACAGGAGGGTTTGTAAACAAAAAGCGATCCGGAACCAGTTCTCCCCAGGTCAGAGCGGTTCCCAATCCCCAAATCGACTGAATTTCGCAGTTTGTCGGACTGACGCAAGCCGTTCCTGCCGCCACCCCGTCGCAAATCGGCTGTATTAGCACGCCCAGATGAAGCTGATGAAGCTGGAGGCGCGATCGCTGCCAAACGAATAGGCTTTTGGCCCGAAACAGCTCTGCCCACACCAGCCGCAGCGCCAGGGCGATCGCCCCTCGATTTGCCTCACAAATCTGCGACCCCAATAGCCCCCGCATCCGTCCGCTGAAGGTCGGGTCAAGACCTGCCGCCAGCCCCAGCGACGGCCGCATAATCACCATCGGCGACTGCCACTGCCGTACCTGCGCCTCGACCCCCGCCAGCCAGTCGTCCCAGAGCGGTGTAGAGAGAATAGACTGGCGAATGGTTTGGGCGATCGCCTGAAGCTGCTGCGGTCGATCGACATCCACATGCAGCGAGGAATCGGGCAAATCCGCAAATAGCGGCTCCTGCCAGTCCAAACTTGACAGAAACCGCCTCAGCACTCGCGCCCCTACCACAACTCCCGGCACAACAGGAAATCCCCGCTGCTCCAGCAGTCCCAAATAGTAGGCTTTGTCTCCGACCTCCGTTCGGTCAGCAGGCTGGATCTGCCCCAACCCGTAGAGGTCTTTGAGTGCGTCCCCATGCATACGCCGTCGCCGTTTGAGATGAGTAGTTGCGAAAAAGGCTCGATAGAGGGGTCTCTCAACCTACAACCTATTTAAGATGGGTTATTCCAAGACGGGTATTCAAGACGAGTGATTTAAGAGTGATTTAAGACAGTCTATCTAGAACGCGGATGAGATTGCGTTCCTGTGTTTCTTAACATCTTTTCATCATACGCTCTGAACTCGCTCTGGATAGACTGGTGCAAAAATTCTCGCAATCCCTTAACGTTCAAACAGGAATAGAGCGCATGGGTCGGGCTAAGATTGATAAACCCATTGATAAACACTACGTTTAATCCAATTCCTAAACGCTAACCTTGGTGGCGGTTCGCAGTCCCATCGCATCCCATGAAGCATACTATCTCTGTGTTGGTCGAAGATGAAGCGGGCGTGTTGACCCGGATTGCGGGCTTGTTTGCCCGACGGGGTTTCAACATCGAAAGTCTGGCGGTTGGCCCGGCGGAACAATCTGGCATTTCGCGCATTACGATGGTTGTGCCTGGCGACGACGCGATTATCGAGCAGTTGACCAAGCAGCTTTACAAGCTGGTCAACGTCCTCAAGGTGCAAGATATTACTGAAACGCCCTGTGTTGAGCGGGAACTGATGCTGCTCAAGGTCAACGCCACCAGCGTCACTCGGTCAGAAATTATCGAGCTGGCGCAGATTTTCCGGGCGCGGGTAGTGGATGTGGGCGAAGACTCACTGACACTGGAAGTCGTGGGCGACCCTGGCAAAATGGTGGCAATCGTGCAGCAGCTTGGACGATTTGGCATCCGCGAAGTGGCCCGCACGGGCAAGATCGCCCTGGTGCGCGAGTCGGGCGTGAATACCGAGTTTCTCAAGCTCCAGTCGATGGAAGCGCGGGTCTAGCGGCAGTTTTTCACCAGGCAGTTTTTCCCAGATTGACGAGCGTTGCAGCCGACTGACAGCCTGCCAAAGGAACCAGCTTGGGTGCCCCAGCGCACCGAAGATGGTTCGTTTACCTTTTTTTCGGAAGCCTTTGGTGAAGCATTTCACAGTCGGCTGGGGGCACGGGCCGAGGCGTTTGAAAAGTTTGCCCAGGTGACGCGGCTGGCGGCGCTGGCACGGCGGTTTACGGAACCCGCTTCGCCGCCGATCCGCCTGCTTGATGTGTGCTACGGGCTGGGGTACAACACGGCCGCTGCGCTGGAAACGCTGTGGGCAGAGAATCCGGGCTGTCGAGTGGAGGCGATCGCCCTGGAGCTAGACCCGACGGTTCCGCAGGCGGCGATCGCCCCGGATCTGCTCACCGCCTGGTCGCCCCCAGTGCAAAACGTGCTGAGGGCGATCGCCCAGAAGTCCGAATTTCAGGATTCTCGACTTAGCGCCCGCCTGCTAATCGGCGACGCACGACAGACCATCCAGCAGGTAGTGGCACAACATTTCCAGGCAGACGCGATCTTTTTCGACCCGTTTTCGCCGCGCCGCTGCCCCCAGCTCTGGACAGTGGAATTTTTCGCGCAGGTGGCAATCTGTCTGAGTCCGACAGGCGTTTTAGCCACCTATTCACGCTCGGCCTCGGTGCGGGCAGCGATGCAGGCTGCCGGGCTGCATCTGGGCAACATCCCCCTGCCCGCCGGAGCCGAGCGCCGTCCCCACGAATGGTCCCAGGGCACGGTGGCCGCTTGGTCGCCCGACGGCTTGTTGCCCCTTTCGCCGATGGAGCAAGAGCATCTACGCACCCGCGCCGCTGTGCCCTACCGCGATCCCAACCTCGACGACAGCGCCGCCGCCATCCTGACGCGACACCAACAGGAGCAGCAACAGGCTCCGCTAGAATCGACCACAAGCTGGCGGCGGCGATGGGGAATTGTCTAGGCATTGTCTAGGCATTTTTCAGGCATGTTTTCCCAAAAAATGCCGCTTTTGCCTACTTCTTGAAGGCTGAAAGTCCAGGATACTGAGCGCGATCGCCCAGATCTTCCTCAATCCGCAAAAGCTGATTGTACTTTGCCAAACGCTCACCCCGGCAGGGTGCGCCGCTCTTGATTTGCCCGGCGTTGGTGGCAACGGTCAAGTCGGCAATGAAGTCGTCCGGCGTTTCGCCAGAGCGGTGGCTCGTCATCACCGTATACCCGGCGCTCCGAGATAGCTCGATCGCGTCCAGCGTTTCAGTCACGCTGCCGATCTGGTTGACCTTGATTAGCGAGGCATTGCCCACGCCATCGGCGATCGCCTGCTTGATGATGGTGGGATTGGTCACAAACGCATCGTCGCCCACCAGCCGCACCTTATCTCCTAGGCGCTTGGTGAGTTCCTTCCAGCCTTCCCAGTCCTGTTCGCCCAAGCCATCTTCCAGAGAGATGATCGGGTACTGAGCAATCCAGCTTTCCCAGAGGGCAATCAGGTCTTCCGTCGTGCGGACGGCCTTATCAGACTTGAAGTTAATGTAGGTGCCGTCCTCCTGCCACATCTCGCTGACGGCGGGGTCGAGCGCCAGCGCAATGTCGTCGCCCGGTTTCAGCCCCACCTTCGTAATGGCTTCTAGAATCAACTCCACCGCCTCGACGTTTGCCTTCAGGTTGGGCGCAAAGCCGCCTTCGTCGCCCACACCCGTGCTGTAGCCCTTGCCCTTAAGGATTGACTTGAGGGCGTGATAGGTTTCTGCCCCCATTTCCAGCGCCGTGCGGAAATTGGGCGCACCCACAGGCGCAATCATGAACTCCTGAAAATCCACACTGTTGTCGGCGTGGGCCCCGCCGTTCAGCACGTTGAAGCAGGGCACGGGGAGCAGCACAGCAGCTTCACCGCCCAGATAGCGATAGAGGGGCACGTTTGCCGAATCTGCCGCGGCCCGCGCCACCGCCATCGACACACCTAGAATGGCGTTTGCCCCCAGATTGCTCTTGTACTCTGTGCCATCCAGATCCAGCATGGTCTGGTCAATCGCCTTTTGATCCGACGCATCGGCTCCCTTGAGCTTGTCGGCGATCGCACCGTTTACGTTTGCCACCGCCTTCAGCACGCCCTTGCCCCCATAGCGGCTCTTGTCCCCATCGCGCAGTTCCAGGGCTTCACGGGTTCCCGTCGAAGCGCCAGACGGCACTGCCGCCCGCCCAAAGCCGCCATCGTCCAGCGTCACGTCTACTTCTACCGTCGGGTTGCCGCGAGAGTCGAGAATTTCGCGGGCTTTAATGGATGCGATCGCCGCCATAGTGATTAATCCTCAAATAATTTCGTGAATTCGCAATTCGTAAATGGACGTGAAGGTTACATGTTGCGCTTCCCATAGCATTGAACCAGAAGAAGCAGAATTTCTCTCAAAGCTTTTGGAGTGTTTTAATCTACTGTGAAACGGTGCAAAAACTAGCGCCTAGTCTAAGCCAGCGCGATGGGTTTGCCATGTTGTGAAAGATACGAGCCAGAAAGTCTCTACTTTTGCCCAAATAGTCGCTGGTGGGCTGCTCTGCACAGAGACTCGCTAACGTTCGCAGTGTCTTTTGCAGTTTCTGATGTCAAGTCTTCTGAGCAGAGCCACAAGTGAAATGGCTGAAAGCCCTGCAAATCTCCAACAGGCAAGCCAAAAGCAAGTCCACAATCCAGAATCGATGTGGGCAAGAATCGATGTGAAGCCCCATCGACAGCCCGCTAGAGCGTGAATGTGAAATCCTCCACCAGCGCACCGGGAACCCGCACACCACCCAGGCTGCGGCGATTGTAGGTGTCTACATCGGCGATAAATTCAGACTGCTGTGTCAGAGCAACCAAGTTGTCGCCAAGGCAGCGATAGAGGCTTTCGTCAAAGCGGAGGTTTTCAATCGGAGCAACGATCTCGCCCTGCTCCACCCAGAAGCAGGCGTAGCGGGTCATGCCTGTGATGCGGCCCGTGGGGCGATCGCTCCAGTTTAGATAATGCAAATTTGACAGGTATAACCCCGTATCCAGCGCCTTCAGCACATCGGCAGCCAGCAAACTGCCCGGAAGCACTTCGGGCGATCGCAGCGATTCGGCACTGTTTGCACCATTGGCGGCTTTGCCATATTCCTTCGCCGTGCGCGAGTTGACCAGGGTATTCACCAGCTTGCCCCGGTCGATAATGGTCAACTCCATTGGCGCAATTTCGCCCAGGTGGTTGAACCGGGGCACCAGACCAGAAGCGAAGTTTTCGCGCAAAGTGAACTGAGAGGACAGCGTGCGATCGCCCCGCTGCAACGCGCCCAGCGCACTTTCGCCCTGCTGGAGCGATGCCTCGCTGACCCCGCCCCAGGAGAACATCGCCAAAATATCGGCCAGCGCCGCTGGAGCCAGATAAACCCGATAGCCCCCTTTGGGGATGGGTTTGGGGGTGCAGGCGAGGCGATCGAGCTGCTGTTTGGAATCGGCTATTTTGGCGGCGTAGGCCGCCGCATCCCACTTGCTGCCTGCTAGGGTGCCCTTCACAGCCTGCCCGTCGGCGGTAAATAGCGAATAATCCAGCGAGAAAGACTCCGTGGCAAACCAGTGCCGCTGCCCCACCGAGTCAGCATAGGCTTGCAGCATTCGCCCACCTGCGTAGATGCCCGTAAAGTCTAGCCCATCGACCTCCGGCAGCACAGTATCCACGACGGCATTCGGATCGAGCAGGCGACCGGAATGCACCTCGCGGCTGGTGGCATCGCCCGACGGCAACACCTGATAGGGATCGAGCGGCAAATGAGGCAAGTCGGCCCGCAGGTCGGCCAGCGCATCGGCGGCGATCGCCCAGTCTGTGTCCCAATTGCCCGTCAGCGGAAACCGCCAGGATGCGGTGCGCTGGTTTGCCATTAGCGTCAGCCCCACCTGGCAGTCCACAATACCCCCCGTCTGCCGCACGCGGGCGTGGTTAAACCGTACAAACTGGCTCTGTTCGGCATTTAGCCCCAGCGTGAACTGCTCCTCCGGCAAAAGCTGATCGGCGATCGCCTCGGTCAACGCCGCAAACTCAGTTTCCAGATGATCTAAAACAACTGCCGTCTCTAGGGACATCTCGAGATGTGTCACGCTTACCCCAAGTCTTGCGACTACTAAAACATACGCTTACATCCTACTTGTTAATTTCAGCGCAAATCTTGCCTAACTCATCCCCTCTGAAAAGACTTGAAGAACGATAAGGAGCAGCAAGAAGCGAAGCGACACTCAACTATAAAGTCTTAGCCAATTTTTCATGAAGATTTGATGAAGCCTTTCTCAGGACACATGATTACACTGGGTCAGTAGTGTTATTCATCTTCTTAAATTTTGTGTCAAAAGGAGATTTAACTCGACGCTTCTACTAGCGGGAACCCAGGTATAAATCCTAACTCAATCCTCTACTGAACAAAGCTCTGTAGGGCTGAGCATTACTCAGCGTCACTAAATTTGAGGAGCCTTGAAAGATATGGATGCTTGTTGAGAAAAGCTCGATACAGCACTTGCTTACGGAGTGATGTAAATGCTGCTCTGACGAGGCGAGGGCTTCTTGACCATCCGCACACCTCATTCGTTTCAAAAATGCTGTATACCGTGGTTCATTTCCTCAATACAGCAGTTGGTCAAGATTCCCCCATTAGGAATCCCGGTGATTGAGATTGCACCAAGAGATTACACCAAAGATTGTGGACTGTCCCATTTTTCATGAAGGAGTCTTTTGCAATGGCTAAACGAAGCGATCGCTTGGGAAGGCTAAACAGCTCAATAAAGAACTGCTTAATAAGCCTGAGACGTTATGCAGTGAACTCAACAGCGCTTTTATTGACCACTCTAGCGAAGATTGCTCGCGTCTACAGAGCTAAATGGAAAATGATTTTATTCTATCAGCGGAGCAGAGTTATCAAGCTCTTTTCTGATTCCGACATTGAAGTTGAAAAACCTAGAGTAATGGTAGCAATTGCTCACATTACCTCACCGCAGGAAGCTGAGCATCCAACAGAATTGGGAAGCGAGAAAGTTGAGCGTTTGCGATGCACCATTGATGGCTTGCTGAGCAGCTTCGCTCACTGCAACTTGACTATCACTATCCATACGTTACCGGGTCGTCATGTGGTTAAAGCTTTGCCAGCCTATCAACGTCAATTAGTTCAAACGATTGACTCTCCTGATTGCAATCCTATGTTCGTTGAGTATAGGTTGCAAGATACATTAATTGACCACGTAGAGGATTACGACTGGTTTCTTATGCTCGAAGATGACATTGTCATTTCAGATAGCTCATTCCTAGAAAAGCTGTCTAAATTCAATCAAATCAGCGGGGGTTTAAATTTTGTTTTAACTCCCAATCGTTATGAGATGCACGAAGGACGAAAAAGCTACATTGATTTGACCATTTGCTCAGACTGTGCTTGGGATAGCTTCTCATTAATCGAATCAGATGGAATCAAGTTTGCCGAGTGTGTGAATCCCCACTCGGCTATGTATTGCCTGTCACAAGACCAGGTGAGATATTGGCTTAAATCTGGACGAACTTGGAAAAATAAGGTGATAATGGTGGGCCCGCTGGAAAGCGCTGCAACATTCTGTTTACTGGAATGCTTTTGCTTATATAAGCCCCATCCCAAAAACTTAAACTATCTTGAAGTGAGGCACTACGATACCAAGTATTCAAAACTGTGCCCTGACGCTTCTCCTTTTATTTTGTCTCAGCAGCACTGAAAATCAAGGAACAGCCTCTTCTAATCGCCGAAGACCGTTTGCTCCAACTTCTACAAGCCACCCGGCGGGTTCTTGAGAGAAGGATTTAGAATCACCTCAGCCGCCGCCAAACACTTCAACTCCCTCAAAGGCACACACTGGAGAGCCATGCCCCACGCGAATTGCCTGGTTGGGTTCTCCTTTGCCGCAGTAGGGCGTGCCGTAGATTTCCCAGGTTTCTGAATTGCCAATGCGACTCAGCCGATGCCAGAAGTCAAGCGTTGTGCCGCGATAGTTAGGATTTCGCAGCGTTTTGGTCAGCTTGCCGTTTTCAATGCGCTTGGCATATTCGCAGCCAAACTGAAACTTGTAGCGCTGATCGTCGATGGACCAGGAGCGGTTTGCCTCCATATACACGCCCTCTTCAATGTCAGCAATGATGGCGGCGGGCGACTCTTCGCCTGGCTCCAGGTTCAAATTCGCCATGCGGTCGATGGGCGGGCGGTTCCAGGACGAGGCGCGGGCACAAGACACCCCCGGAACCCCCAGTCGCGCCTGACTTTCCAGGCTACCCAGCCCCCGCTGCAACACGCCTTCGCGAATCAGATATTCCCGACTGGCAGGTGCCCCTGTGTCGTCAAATCGGTAGCTGGCAAATTCATGGGGGACGGTGGGGTTGAAGGTGATGTTCATCAGCCGGGAGCCATAGGAGAGGCGGCCAAAGTCCGACGGCTTCACAAAGCTGCCACCTGCGTAGTTACGCTCATCGCCGAGGATTCGGTCTAGCTCCAGCGGATGCCCGACGCTTTCGTGAATTTGCAGCATCATCTGGTCGGGGGCCAGGACGAGGGTGGTGCGGGTGGTGGGGCATTCTTCGGCCGTCAGCAGTTCGACCGTTTGCTCGCCAATCTGCCGCGCGCGGGTCCAAAGCTGATCGTCTAAAAATAGCTCCCAACCGCCCTGATAGCAGTGCGCTAGGTGGCCGTTGTTGCTGCGCTGTTGCACAATGGGCCCGTCCTGGGCGATCGCCCCATAGTGTGTTTCTATTAGCGAAAACTGCTGATAGACTTCTGATCCGTTGCTACTGACAAACCAAGAATCCACGGTCTCATGATGAGCGGCGGCAAGCGTCTGCACAATTTGCTCCGAGACTTTCAGCGTCTTGCAAAGGCGCACGAGGAGATCATTGATTTCTCCTGGCGAGAGGGCATTTAGTGGCTTTTGGAACGGCGACGCATATTGCCCAACCACTTTGGGGCGAATAGCGGGCGTAGCGGGATAAATGCTCCAGCGGCTGGCGGCGATCGCCTGCTGATAGGCAGTTTTAGCTGCAGCGCGGATCTGTTCCGGCTGAAAAGAATTGACTGCTCCATAGCCAATCTGCCCCTGCGCCATCACCTCTACCATCACGCCCTGATTCAGCGACTTGGCATTGCCCTCTGGCAGTCCATCGCGGACATAGCAACTGGCAGCGGTTTCCCTGACTGCCCGGAGGCCAATCCAGTCTGCGTCCAAATCTAGGGTAGAGAGCAGATGTTGCAGGTCAGAAATCATAGGAATGTCAAGGTTTTAGGATTGATGCGGTCAAGTTTGCAGAAGGCTTGCTCCGTGCCAAGTCGCTCCACTGCCCAGCCAAGCATTCAGAGCAACTGGAGCATTGGAAAAGCGTCTGAATGCATGGTAGCTGAATTTTTTAGCTGAAGGTCTGTTAGCCGACCCTTGAGTTCAGCGCAGCAAGCAAGCTTCAGGCAAGCTTCAGGAGGAGTCAGCCCCCTGACATGCCCCAATTAGTCAAGTGCTTGCGAAGAACCTTAACGACTTCTACGGATTTCACTCCGCAGACTCGGTATAAAATGATAGAAATACTTAACAAAGTGACACTACAAGATTCTCTTGATAACCGAATCGAGTCAGGAGAGTTGAGTCGGGGCAGCGGATTTAAGCTGTCAAGTCGGCAGATTAAGGCGGTTTCGTTTAACCGCACATGGCTGTTCAAAGTCCGATACTGAGTTTTTGGTTTGGGTGCTTCTACTGGTGGCTGGAGCGGTGGCTCTAGCAGCTTTTGTGTCAGAAACTGCGATTTGGGATTGGAGATTATCAAGGAAGCAGCCCATGCAAAAGGTTCTGTGTATTCTGGGTGAGTTGAGCGATCGCGATATTGACTGGCTCGTGCAGGTCGGTCGCAAGCAGCAGGTGCCCGCGGGCAGCGTCCTGATTTACGAGGGGCATCCGGTAGACACGCTCTATATCTTGTTGGATGGGACGCTGGTGGTGTCGATTTCGGCGCTGGACGGCCGACAGATCGCGCGCCTATCGAGTGGCGAGGTGGTGGGAGAAATGTCGTTTATCGACGCTCGTCCGCCTTCGGCGACGGTGCAAACGCTGGAAGATTCTACGGTGCTGGCAATTCCTCGCGCCCAACTTGCCGAAAAGCTCCAGCAAGATGAAGGCTTTGGCTGCCGTTTTTATCGAGCGCTGGCGATTTTGCTGTCGCAGCGACTGCGGGGCACGGTGAAGCAACTGGGCGACGAGGGCGCAAAACCCGCCGCTAACGGTCATGTTTCCCATGAAGACGGCGTGGCGATCGCCCAACTGCGGTTCGAGCGCCTGCTCAATCAGCTTCAGGTTCAGTCAGCGGGGCCGGCCTAAGAACCGCTCATTTGCGCCAGCAGATTACGAATCAACTCGGCATCTCTGGCGGTGGGAACTTGGTCAAGATAGGCTTCTAGATCCAGCGATGCCTCCGGCCAGCGACCCAGGTGATAATACAAAATGCCGCGATCGCGCTGTTCTTGGGGCGCATCGGGAAACAGCATCAGGATACGTTCGACCATTGAGAGCGATCGCGGCAAATCTTCCTGGTTCAAATAAATCATCTTTAGATTGGTCAGCATCCGCGCCAAAAACTGACGATTGCTGACTGGCTGCAAAAACTCTGGGCGCAGTTCCACAGGCCGCCCATACACCTGGCTCAGCCGCTCCTGACAGTCCTCAGCAAACATCACCGCACCCTGATGAAATGGGTCGATCAATATATCCATATCGGCCACGGTCGGGCGAATCAGAAAGTGACCGGGCATCCCCACACCCGCCATCGGAAAGCCAATTCGTTTTGCAACTTCCAGATACACCAGCGACAGCGTAATCGGAATGCCCCGCCGCCGCTCAATCACGTCATTCAGGTAGCTGTTGCGCGGGTCGTAATATTGGGCGGCATTGCCCACATAGCCCAGGTCTTCGTATAGATAGCGGTTCAGCGCTTGGATGACCCGCAGCGGATAGCGTTCGGGTGGCAAGCGCTCTTCAACCTCGGTGGCCATCACGTCCAGCGCGTTGAGATACTCTTCCGGGTCGAGCGGGGGATATTCTTCCTGCGCGATATACAGCGCAGCCCGCGCCAAGTCGATGGCTTCATCGGGCTGGTGAATCTCCTGATAGAACCGCTGTCGTGCTGGCGGGAAATCCATAGGGCAACGCTGGGAAGGTCATATTTGGGCTAATGCGTCACTGGGCTAATGCGTCACTAGCCACTCTAGGCGGGCTTTTGCCAGATCCAGGTTATCGAACACCTGGGGGTTGTGGTGGTCGGGCGATTCGTCATCGGGCACGTTGGGCGAGTCGCCCCCATAGCCCAAGCGGCTGACCGTCGTTCGCAGGCGATCGCTCAAAAAGGCTGCCAGTGCCCGATAGAAGTTAGACGAAAAGGCAACATCTTGCGACAGCTTTGCTGTCAACTGCATCCGGGGAATTGACCAGACCACCGAATTCTCAACCGCCCTCACGGTTGCCGTGGGCGGGCGCGAGTCGATAAAGGAAATTTCCCCTAACACCTCGCCAGAGGACAGCACAGCAATGGGGCGATCGCCCTCCGGCGAAGCCACCGACACCACAAATCGCCCGCTCAGCACCACATACAGTGCATCGATTGGCTGTCCCTCAGAAATCAGCACCGATCCCTTGGGAACCCCCTGCCGCTTACCTGCCTGCAATAGCCACTCAAAATCGCGATCGCTAATGGCCGCCAGTAGATATAACGCTTTTTTCATACCCTTCAGTTTCTAATAGAATCCTGTTAAAAATTAACCTGTTGAACGAACGAATAAACCTGTTTTCAGCCATATTCCCTCAGCATACCGACTTTGGGTGATTTTCTTTGGGTAATTTCTTTGGGGAGTTTTCTAAATACAATCCCGAATATCACAGCGGCGGAGTTTGCACGGGCGGGCGCACCCGCTGCACCAGCGTAAATCCCTCCGCCTGTCCCAAGACCTTTTTCTGAGGCAATTTCAAAGACTTTAGTGCGGACTCATCCAGCAGTAAATAAACCTGCGGTTCGTTTGTCCACAGCTTTTGCAGTCGCTCGACATTGGCAGGCAGAACCCGGCGATCGCTGTAAAACTCCAAAGACGGGCGGCGATCGCCATAGGAGCTATAGACCGTTTCTCCGGCCGGGGTGTGCGATCGCACCAGCGCCGCCACAGGCTGAACCGGAAACGCCTCCGCCAGTTCCCACAGCCAGTGGGGGGTCAGCATCAGCAACAGCAGCGATAGATACATCCCCCAAATCAACACACCGATAAACTGCGGGTTTTGCCGCCTGACCAGCACCGCCGCCACCGTGAGCGCCGCCGCCAGCGTCGCCATCACAATCCCCACATCCACCTCGCGTGGCTGCTGAATCCATCCCAGATACACCGCCCCGCCCCAGCCCAACAGCCCCAGCCCGCCCAGCGCCCACCACCAGAGCGGCGCATAGCCCTCTCCTGGCATTTGCCGCACGCCTACCTGCCGCCCCTCCCGCCACAGATCAGCCAGTTTGCCCCCCACCAGCAGCGCCAGCGCCGGATACAGCGGCAGCACGTACCACGGCAGCTTAGTAGACATGAGGGAAATAGCGGCAAAATAGAGACCGCTCCACACCAGCGCCAGCTTTGCCCAGCCAAAAATCAGATTATTCTGCGCTAAGCGAATCCCCGCTGGCAGAAACACCACCCACGGCACGCCATACTTCACAATTTCTAGGAGGTAATACCAGGGCGGGCCGTCGTTTTGCTCGACGGGCTTCCAGATGCGGCTGGCGGACTGCTGCACCAGGTTTCGCCCCAGAAACTCCCTGCCATAGTGCCCCCACTGGGCGGCATACCAGAAGGCGACCGGAGCGCTGCCCAGGGCAATCCCCGCCCACAGGTAGGGCTGCTGCAACAGACGCGGTGTGTCCCAAATCAAGAAAACGAGCAAAATGCTCCCCAGCAGCAGCCCTAGCATTAGTCCCTTGGTCAGGCAAATCAGCCCCAAGCTAAGGCCAATTCCCAGGGCGAAGCGTGTGTCTCGGCGCGATCGCAGTCCGCACCACACCAGCAGCAGCAGCCAGCACAGCACTGCCCCGTCCAGCATTGCCAGCCGACCGTTGCGAACAACGGGCAGCCAGGTAAGATAGACCAGCGCCGACAGCAGCGAGGGCAAGCGACCAGGAAACAGCTCGCGCCCAATGGCGTATAGCAGCGGCACCGAGAGCGCGGTCAGGATCGCCCCCGGCAGCCGCGAAGTCCACTCATTAACCCCGCCGATGCGATAGGCGATCGCCATCAGGCAGTGCATCAGCGGCGGCTTATTCAAATAGGGTTCGCCGCCCAGAGTCGGAAACAGCCAGGCCCGCGCTTCCGAGGGCGATCGCCAAATCTCCCGCGCCACCTGTGCGACGGTGCCTTCGTCCCAGTCGCGCAACGGCACGCCACCCAGGTTGACCGTCATCAGCACCAGCGCCACGATGAGCAGCGCGGTTATCCAGACCCAATCTTGCCGGATGGGATAGGCACTGGCTTTGGCACCGGAGTGGCTCAGAATAGACATGCCAGCATTATCGCAACATTGGCACACCCTCGGACACCGAGATTCTCCCAGATTGGAAATTCTGGACAGGCGGGGTTTGCAAAATACGGCTTGCTCCGGGTTACCAAGGCCGGGCTACGCTGCGGCGCTATACAGGCTTCGTCAGCGCCTCCAGAGGCATCGGCTGGCGGCGGCGAGCCATCACACGGGCTGGGTCAATTTGCACCGATGCTTCGGCTAGGGGCAGCACTCGCGCTTCCTGAGTTTGCACGTTGACCTGATAAACTCGCTGGTGGGTATAGTCTAGCCCAGTGAGCCAGCCGCTGCGGGGATGATAGGCTCCTGTGTCGATGTCGAGCCAGCCCTGCCCTTGGGCGATCGCCCCTGGCGGCACGTTAGGCAACGTAAAGGTGATCGTGTGCCCAGTAATAATGAGCTTGTCGGGGAAATAGGGACGGGTCATGCTATGAAACTCGTCGCGCACCCAGCAATATTCCTGGGCAGTATGGTCGGCGACGGACAGGGCGGGGTGCATTCCCGCATGAGACAGCCAGATGTCGCCCAAGTCGAGGTGGGTGGGGAGCGATCGCATCCAGGTCACATGTTCTATCAGCAGGTCGTCAGACTTGCCATAGCTCTGCATCGTGGTCTGACCACCGCTAAATAGCCACGCCTGTAGCGCCTGATAGGAGAGCTTGCCGTGGGGCATGACCTCTAGCAGCATTTGCTCGTGGTTTCCCAGCAGCGAAACGTAGCCCTGCTGCCGCACAAAGGAAACCACTTGAGCGCTTTTGGGCCCTCGATCGATCAGATCTCCAAGAAAATAGACCTGATCCCTTGCGCCCGGGGCGATCACCTCTAGCAGGCGCATCAAGCCATCATAGTGCCCGTGTACGTCTCCAATAAAAATGCGCCGATTGCCCACCGCAAACCTTCCTATCTATTGGCTAGACCACCCAAAGCTCAAACCAAGGCTCGAATTCGTCTGATACACACTGATGGCTATGCTGAACGCTAAAAACTCCTCGCCTCGGCTCAGCATTCATCTGACCCAATTGGTCAGCGAGGCAAAGCAAGGACTTCTAAAAACGCTCCATAAGGAACAAATACAGCCCAAACCGATCTTCTTCCGGAGCCAAAAACCTGCTCAGCAGATCAGCACTCTGCCCAGCCTTCTTATCACAGCAATTCACAGACTTAAACTGAACCAGAACTGAACCAGAGATGAGCAAGGAACTTCTGACTCGCTCTGATGAGTGAGGCTGCTATCAGAGCGATACCCAGCGCATCCCAAATGGGTGGAAAATGGGGGTATTTCTTTCATTATGCCCAGAGAGGCTAATCTTTCGCCGCGATCGCCCGTGAATTTTTTGACAAGTTCCCGTAAAGCTTGCCCGGTGATTTCCAGAGGCGCTACTGACTCAGGGCCCGCAAAAACCGCTGCAACTCAGCAAACAACCCCCGATTGGGGACGGGGGAACTGGGTTCCTGCCCCATCGCCCGCAGCAGAATCGTGTCTAGCGCTTCTCCGGCGGGGCGCTGCGCCTCTTCAGCGACCAGCTGATAGGTCTCGTCCTGCTCTAACCAAACCTGCCACAGTGCAGGATACGCGCGAAACACGGCGGCGTTCTCTAGCGGACGAATCGAGTAGCAGGGCTGGAACTGGTTTAGGAATCGCTCCCGGAGTTGCCGTCCGGCATAGCCAATGCCGATGGTTGCTACATCCTCTAGCCGGGGGTTGAAGAACACTACCGGGCGATCGCCCGCCTGCTGACACAGCGCCTCAACCTTCCCCACCTCCACCGAAGACGGCTGAATAAAGAGGATCAGCGTTTCCTCCGGCTGAATTTCGGTCTTGACATCCTCAATGCCGCGAACCGCGTAGGGCACCTCGCCCCAGTCGCGCCGGGCCAGGGCAGCCGCCCCTGCATCGGGGAAAAACACCCGTAGCCCGCTGCCCCGCTCTGCAAAACCCGCCACAAACGCTTGCGCCACAGGCATTATGGGCAATTCAGGAAACAATAGCTCTACCTGAAGGCGCGTCAGCCCGTCGGCGATCGCCGCTTCGGTGGATTGCACCGCCTGGGCGATCGCCTCATCTAGAGAATCTGGAAGCTGGGTCATAGGTTGCTGTGGAAACAAGTCAGAACAACGCAAAGCCGATTACAGCGTTTTTGAAGCTAGTGAGGCATACGGATGGTCAATAAGCCCTTGCCTCGTGAGGGCAGCATGTGCTTCACCCCGCAAGAAAATGCTGTAGAGCCGATCAAAGCCAATCCACAAAATGAACATTTGTGAAAATTCACAAAATCATTTGCAGAATCCCCAGTGTATAGCGAAAGCTATGGCAAATGGTAAAAAGCGGACGCTGCAAGATCTGTCCCTGTCTCGTCCCGAAATCACGCCCAAGCTGATGAAAAGGTAACTGAAAGGTAACTGAAGGGATAGGCATTCTCCGTCTGGCGACAGTTTTATTGAGTCTTAAGGCTTCTTTAAGATTTACGTGGTGGAGGATGTATGCGCCAAGGCTACTTAGCGCAATCGGTTTGCAAGAGGGCTTTAACCCAGTTCTAGCAGACCGTGCAGTTGTAGTAGCCAGGCTGATTTTTGCTGCGATCGCACGAAAGCAAGCGCCCACTTGTGAATTTGTGTGACGTGGGAGATTCCTCCAGTGATGTGGGAACGCTTAAAGTATGCAACGCTCAATCACCAGATAGGCAATTGTTTTCTGCCCTAGAACCGCTAGATCGTCGCAGTTCCAGCGTTGACAACAGGTTGCCCATTCAGTCTGGTGAACTTTCCCTCGATGACGTGATTCCCTGACGTTTCTCCATTCGTCTGCTAAACCCCTAGTTCTTTTAGCTGTTTGCCGACCTATGACTTCCAGATCTTTCTTCTCCTCCGTTCTTTGGCATTACCTGAATCAGCGCGTATTCGATCGGAATAGTCCTATTATCTTAGACATTCATCGATTCTCACGCTTTTATCGAGTGCAGCATCTAGAGCGATGCTTTTGTCGGCAATATCAGCCAGAAGAACGCTATCGAAACCAGGGTTAGGACAGGCTCTAGCACTCTTTCTTTCCAGGTTTCGCACCAGGAAAAAGCGTCCCTTCAGTCAGCCTAAAAGCACATCCTGGAGTGTAAAATCCTCTCAAGCATCGGTAAGAACTTGTAGAGATTATCGGTTGCCCTAAAAGCAGATTTTTGGATGGCCGATCGCGATGGCTAGAACACGGCGATCGCAGGCATAGTTGCATGACTAGTGAAGTCATTATAGTTTTGAAGATGCGCTTGGGCGTGGGAGGGTGACTCTCACGCCTTCGTTTTTTCCAGTCCTAGTCTTTGACAAAAGATATACAAAAGACTTTCAAAAGGCTCTCAAAATAACTGAAATGCTGAATCTGGACTCGTCCCTAGCACAACACCGGCAGCAGTTTCCGGCATTGTCTACCCAGTCCTATTTCAACTATGGCGGACAGGGCCCGATGCCTCAGGGGGGGATCGCCGCGATTTCGGCTGGGCATGAATATATGCAGGCCCACGGGCCGTTTTCCAATACGGTCAATGGCTGGGCCCATCAGCAGATGCAGCAGGTGCGGGGGGCGATCGCCGCTGAACTCCAGATTTCCCCCACCACGCTCACGCTGACTGAAAATGTGACCGTCGGCTGCAACATTGCCCTGTGGGGGCTGGACTGGCAGGCGGGCGACCACATCGTGCTGTCGGACTGTGAGCATCCGGGCGTGGTGGGCATTGTGCGGGAACTGGCCCGCCGATTTGACCTAGCAGTATCGATTTGCCCGCTGCTGTCCACGCTTAATGATGGCGACCCGATGCAGGCGATCGCCCAACACCTCCGCCCCGAAACGCGGCTGGTTGTGATTAGCCACATTTTGTGGAACACGGGTCAGGTGTTGCCGTTGGCAGAGATTGTAGCGCTGTGTCATGGCTATGCAGGGCGGCGCGGGCAGGTGCGGGTGTTGGTGGATGCAGCGCAGTCCGTCGGTGTGTTGCCGCTGGATCTGGGGGCGATCGCCGCTGATTTTTACGCCTTTACGGGGCACAAGTGGCTGTGCGGCCCGGCGGGCATTGGCGGGCTATACGTTGCGCCCGATGCGCTCGCTGACCTGCACCCCACCTTCATCGGCTGGCGCAGCGTGACAAAAGACGCACAGGGCAACCCCACAGGCTGGCAGCCGGACGGGCGGCGGTTTGAAGTGGCGACCTCCGACGTTCCGCTGTATGGGGCAATGAGCGAGGCGATCGCCACTCACCACCGCTGGGGTAGCGCTGCCGATCGCTATCGTCGCATCTGTCAGCTCAGTCGGCTCCTGTGGGAGGGACTGACCCAACTGCCGCAGGTTTCCTGCTTGCGGACTGCACCACCAGAAGCGGGTCTGGTTTCGTTCCAACTTGCAGACGGTCTCCATGATCGGGCCGTTCAAACCCTAGAGCAAGAGGGGTTTCTCCTGCGAACGCTATTGTATCCAAATTGCATTCGCGCCTGCGTTCACTATTTCACGCTAGAGTCGGAAATTGAGCGGCTGTTAGGGGCGATCGCCAATCTGGCTCACTAATTCCCAAGGGATCTATTACAAATGCTGTAGTTCAGTCCGGGGGCACACCAGCCAGGATTAAGGGCGTGGTATTCTAGCCATGCTCCAGTTCCAGCGCCCCAGATCCTTGAAATTGCTCGATTTCCCGGAGATTTGCCATGCAGCAGAATCGTAATCTGCGTGCCCTGTTATTGACGATTGCCCTGCTTTTGGTCGTTAGTGTCGCCTTTCTCTACAGCGTTAGCCGTCCCCATCCGCGCTATGCCCACAGTCAAGTCCTCCACCCGCCTGCGCTGAGTCAGGTGGAATCGAGCGGGTCGGCGCTGACTGCGGAAGCACTCATGGAAGGAGCGGTGGCAGGTGGACGGGCCCGGGGTGGCGGGTTTGGGTCGTCGCCTGCGCCGTCTGCGCCTCGCCCCCTGCCGCGATCGCCCTCTAGCGGGGGCTACTATCCGACGCCTGTTCCAGGGCCCGTGTTTGTGCCCATTCCCGACTATGGCTATCGCCCATCGCCAACGGTAGTCGTGCCCGTGGGTGGCGGCGGGTTTGACTTGGGCTTTGTGTTTATTCTGGCGATCGTCGGATTTGCACTGCTGCCTGTGGTGTTGAACTACGTGCGGGCAGGGTCGAGCGGCAGCAGCACGGCGGCCGCCCCAGCTGGGTCAGCCCGTGAGCTATACAATGACATCGTAACGGTGTCCCAAATTCAAATCGGGCTGCTGGCGGGGGCACGGGACTTGCAGCGAGACCTGAATGCGCTGGCAAAACGAACCGACTGGGGCAATCAGGAGAGCTTGTCAGAGCTGCTGCGAGAAACGGTGCTGGCGTTGCTGCGATCGCCCGAATATTGGACGCACGTTCGCGCCACGTCGCAAACAGTCAAGAGCCGGGAAGCCGGGTCACGCCTGTTTGAGCAACTCTCGCTGGCTGAGCGCAGCAAACTGAGCGCCGAAACGCTGGTGAACATTGGCGGGCGCGTGCGCCAGCAAGCCACGTCCCAGCCGCTTGATAGCGATCCCGTTGCCTATATCGTGGTGACGCTGCTGGTAGGCACCGCAGACGATCGCCCCTTGTTTAGCGAAATTCGCTCAATCGAGGCGCTAGCGGCTGCACTGCGCCGTCTGGGCAGCCTGCCGCCCAGCTATCTGCTGATTTACGAGTTGCTGTGGGCCCCACAGGATGAGTCTTCTAGTCTCAGCCGCGATGAACTTGTGGCTAGCTATCCCGATCTGATGCAGATTTAGAAGGCAGATAAGGCACCAACAAGACAGTGGCAGAAAGGCGATCGCCCACCCAAACGCCTAGCTAGGTTAGCCAAGCGGAAAAACTGGGAAACGAGGTTGAAGCCGGGTTCTAAGATTACATCACCCGATAAAGAATCGGCCTCGAGCTATCAAGCACTCCCAAAAGTTTGACAGTTTTTAATGTTGCCTAGAATACAGAATGCCATCGCTCTAGCTATTAAAGCAGAAATTTGAAAACCTCTGTATAAGCCCCACTTATAGAGGATTCTGGCGACTCTAAAGCAATCCTGACTCAACCCCTAGAGCTAGCTAAAACCAAGAGAGTATTGTGCGGTTGCATCGCTTTGGAATTTTCGGCAAAAGATATATACGTTTTGCTGACATGCTACTGCCATTTACTAATAGATCAGCTATGATGACAGCGAAGTAGCGTTCGACTAAATGGAAGACTCAGGCGTGTCAGCATTTGCTGTTGCAGGTTTATCCATCGAACGAGCCCCCCCCGCGTTATTAGGTTTGGAGAGGATTGTGACTATTTACGTTGGAAACCTGTCTTTTCAGGCTACCGAAGAAGATTTGCGTGAAGTGTTTGCTGAGTATGGGAAGGTGAGTCGCGTTAGCTTGCCAACCGACCGCGAAACTGGCAGAAAAAGAGGTTTTGCCTTTGTAGAAATGGAAGACGAGGAGCAGGAAGACAAAGCGATCGCCGATCTAGACGGTGCTGAGTGGCTCGGTCGTGAGATTCGAGTCAACAAGGCCAAGCCTCGCGAAGGCGGCGGTGGCGGTGGCGGACGACCCCGCAACGGTGGAATGTAGGTTCTTCTAATTCTTAATTCTCTCTATACCTACTAGATGGGTTTTCAACTTCAGGGCTTCTGGAGTTTTTTCATAGGTATAGCCTGTTTCCGTGAGCCTGTAGCCTTGAGTCTTTGAAGGATCTAGACCCTGGTTTGTTGCACTGGCTCTAGACACCTTTTCTAAGAGTCTATTCCCCGTCCGGTGAAGGCTCTGTTGACAGTTTGGATTCGAGCTTGGTTTCATGAGTGTTTCATAGGTATAGCTTGCTGTGTGGCATTGGCCATACAGCAATTTTTTTGCCGGGCTTAACCCACGCCTTGGCGTTGCTCGTTTGCCATTTGCCCTTTCCTCGCTGCCCCCCCCCGGAGGCTAGAATCAAGACACCCTGAATGGTCTACCGGGCGCAATTTTCGCCACTTCGCTCAATTCTCCGCTGCTGTCTCTCTTGCACTGGCTGCCATGACGCGATCGCGCTTGTTGCTCATTATTCTTGCCCTGTTGATAGGGCTGGGGTTTGCGCTGTGGCTGGTCACTTCGCTGACGCAGCTTTACACTCAGCTTGCGGCAGTGTCGGCGGCGTTGGCAAACCTGGTGGTGGGGAGCGTGGTGGCGCTGCTGGTGGCGCTGTTGGTAGCGTTGGGCTATTACGCTTACCTATTCTTGCGGCCGGCAAAAACGGGGCGATCGCACGTCAAGGTGCCCCTCGACCGCACCGAAGCTGCCGAAGTAAACCTGCAAGCTGTGCAGCAACAAGTCGAGCAGATTCAGGATGAGGTGACTCGTCAAGCGCTCATCGACCGCTCTCGCGAAATCGCGCAAAACATGGCGAGAGGCGAGTTTCGGGTGGTGGTCTTTGGGACGGGATCTGCGGGCAAAACGTCGCTGGTCAACGCAATTTTGGGGCTGGGCGTGGGGGATGTCGGGGCCGCAATGGGCACCACAACCCAGGAAAAGACGGCTCGATTTTTGCTGCGGGGGGTTGATCGAGAAATTTGGATTACCGACACCCCAGGCATTTTGGAAGCAGGCATCGCGGGCACGGCGCGGGAGCAACAGGCGCGACAACTAGCAGCCAGCGCCGACCTGCTGCTGTTTGTCATCGACAGCGACCTGCGCCGTTCGGAATATGACCCGCTGCGATCGCTCTCCAGCATGGGCAAGCGGTCGATCCTGGTGCTGAATAAGGCAGATTTGTACAGCGAGGCAGATTTGCAGGCGATTTTGCAGCAGTTGCGCGATCGCCTCCAGTCGGTGCTGTCGCCTGCCGATATCGTAGCGGTGGCCGCCAGACCGCAACCGTTTACCCTGCCCAACGGCGAACGAGTGCAGCCCCAGCCTGCTATTTTGCCGCTGCTGCGTCGCCTGTCGTCTGTGCTGCGCGAAGAGGGTGAAGACCTGATTGCCGACAATATCCTGCTGCAATCTCAGCAGTTGGGCGACGAAGCCCGCCAGATTCTCGACCAGCAGCGGTTGCGCCAGGCAGAACAAGTGGTAGAGCGCTTCCAGTGGATTGGCGCAGGAGTCGTTTCGATAACGCCGCTGCCGATGGTGGATTTGCTTGCCGCCGCCGCCGTCAACGCGCAAATGGTGGTGGAACTGGGTCGGGTCTACGGCTGCGAGATGAACATCGACCAAGGTAAAGAACTCGCGCGATCGCTCGCCAAAACCCTCGTCAGCTTAGGCGTGGTGCGGGGCGTAGTGGAAATTTTCTCGCTGGCGCTGCAAACCAACGCTGGAACGTTCGTCATCGGCCGCGCCATCCAGGGAGCGACCGCCGCCTACCTAACGCGCATCGCAGGCAAAAGCTTTATCGAATACTTTCGCCGCAACCAGACCTGGGGCGACGGCGGCATCAGCGAAGTCGTGCAGGAACAGTTTCAGCTCAACCGCCGCGACGAGTTTATGAAAGGCTTTCTCAAAGAGGCGATCGCCCGCGTCGTAGAACCCCTACAAAGCAGCAAGGAGAGCGCTGACGACAGGATGAGCTAGGAACCAGGCATGTCCCCTCAAGCTCACGCCCCGCCCCCTGCGTAGCTTGATGCTTGCAATCGAAACATCTGGGCATACTTTCCGCCCAAATCCATCAGCTCTTCATGGCTGCCCAACTCCGCAATCTGCCCATGTTCGAGTACCACAATGCGGTCGGCCATGCGGACGGTGGAAAAGCGGTGGCTAACCAGGAAGGTCATTTTGTCCTGCGTCAGCTGGCGAAAGCGCTGGAAAAGATCATATTCGGCGATCGCATCTAGCGCTGCCGTCGGCTCATCCAGGATCAGGATTTGAGCAGGAGTCATGAATGCTCTGGCCAGTCCCAGTTTTTGCCATTGCCCGCCCGAAAGCTCCGCGCTATCGGAAAAGGTTTTACCCAAAATCGTTTCATAGCCTCGGTCGAGGGCGGCAATCACGCCCGTTGCGCCTGCGTTTTGGGCGGCTCGTTCAATCTGGGCCAGGTCATCGCGGTGGCGCAGGTCGCCAAAGCCGATATTGTCTTGCACGCTCAGGTGATAGCGCGAAAAGTCCTGAAACACCACACCCACATTCCGCCGCAAATCTTCCAGGTCGAAGGCAGTCAGCGGAATGCCGTCAATCGTGATTTCTCCTGACTCCACATCATAAAAGCGGGTCAGCAGCTTCAGCAGCGTTGTTTTACCCGCGCCATTCATCCCCACCAGCGCAATACTCTCCCCCGGTTTCACAGTCAGATTAATGCGGTGCAGCGTGGGTTCACTCGCGCCGGGATAGCGAAAGCTCACGTCCCTTAATTCCAGCCCCCAACGCATCGGATTGGGAAACGCAATCGGGTCTGACGGACTCACGACCTGGGGCTGCAAATTCAGAAATTCAAAATACTGGGACACATATAGATTGAATTCATAAATCAATGCGATTTGGAACAAAATGCCCTGGATCAGGCCCTGTGCCTGCTGAAACGCACCAGAATACATAGTCAAATCGCCCAGAGAAATCGCCCCCTGAACCGTCCGCACAATGACCCAGGCGTAGGCGGCGTAAAAGCCCGAATTGGCAATCAGCCCCACGCCAAAGCGGAGCCACGCATTTCGCGCCAGCACTTCGGCCATTTCTCGGTTGAACTGGAGACGAATACTTTGCCACTGGCGCAGCAGGTAATCGCCCAAGTTAAACAGGCGCACCTCTTTGACAAATTCCTGCGTGGTCAACACCTGCTGCAAATATTCCGCCAAACGGCCGCTCTCGGTCTGGCGACGCTTCAGCCAAAAGCGCACCCCCGAAAAGCGAATGCCGACCCAGAGCGCAGGCATAGAAGTCAGCAGCAGCAGCAACAGCAGCAGCGGATTAAATGCCACCAGCAGCGATAGCAAACCCGCAAAGGTGATGGCTTGCCCCGCCAGGTCAATCAGCGTTTCAAACACCCGCACGGGATAGGCGCTGCCGCTCTGCTGGGCGCGATTCAGCGTGTCATAAAACTCTGGCAGTTCGTAGTGGGCCAGATCGAGCCGAATTGCCTGTTTTAGCAAGATTTGGTTGGCATACAGCGTGAAGCGGTCATTCAAAACCTGGGTGGTGTAGGTTTCAGCTTGATTAAAACCAACTTGCGCCAGCGTAATGCCCAGCCCCAGCCCGACCAAGCGACCTAAAACTGTCCAATCGACTCCGGGCTGCGATAGCTCCAAGACCACCTGATCGACGATGAGCTTGCTGATATAGAGCTGGGCAACAGGGATAAGGGCATTGCTTAGCGTGATCCCCAGTTGCAGCAGCAGCAGCCGGGGTGCCGCTTGCCAAACCAACTGAACCAAGCGGGGCGTATTTGCCAGGACGGCCCAAAAGCGATCGCGCGGAGAAGGTTTTTCGGGGTTGCGGGAGAGGAACTTGGTACGTTTTGGCATAACACCCATGAATGTGATACCATACTATGATAGCTTTAGTCTTTTGATATCGAATAAAGTGGCATCAGGTACAGCTAGAGGACAACGGACTGAACGCAAAAATCCTCTCTTCCCCCTCACTGCGCTTCGCATTACCCCATAGATTGCCTTAGAGACACTGCAAGTTTGGATTGCTCGGTTCAACGGAACAAGGCTGAGGTTGGAAGGCCGAAACTGAAAGGCTGAAATTGACGGGAGAAAAGTCTAAGAAAAACAAAAATTATATAAAGTTTCCGTGAAGTAAGTTTGCGGAAGAAAAACCTCAAATACGCTTGGGACGAAGGATTTACCCGACAAATCCGTATGAAGCTTGTGTAAAGTTTTCTGCGTATGTTGGAGAACCCTGATCCCCAGGCAAAATTTCCTATGCTAGGCTAAGTCAGTTCCACAGCCATAAGTTGAACACGAAATGAGTACGAGTTGAGCAGTCAGCCGTTAAGTGACTCAAAGATTTTCTGCCTGGTGCAGATTTCTTGAGGTGCTTTGCGGACGGTCTGCTCCGATTGAACCTGATACGGCGCTGGCTTACTACTGGTCAATGCGTCTGTGTTTAGTGTGCTTGGCGTGATGGACGGCCGTCAGAGTATTTTTGCGGCGATCGCCATCCCAAGGCTAGTTCAGGGTCTCGGCTCACCATGTCCTTCACTATGGAGTGTATGTCTCAGAAACTTTGGAGCGGCCTCACGACTGCCGCCTTCCTGTTCACTGCTCTAGCGCCTGTCTCGGCTGCCTTTGCAGACGCACAGACAGATCTTGCTAGCGAGGGTGACGAGGTTTCCCAGGAAAAGGTTCCCTCCCTGGATGCCTCAATCGAGTCAGGTTCCCCTGCGCCACTGTCTGCACCCGTGGGTAGCGCCTCGGAAACAGATACAGTCCGGCCCGGAGCTATTTCGGAAACCCCGTCCACTCATCGGATTGCTGCCGCCCTCGGCGAAGTCCGCAAGGTGGGCGAGTATCAAGACCAGGAAGAAACAGATACCGCTGAAGACTTGACGGTCACCATCATTCCGCATGAGGTGAACAACCGCTCATCAGCCACGCTCCGTATTCAGAGCATTCCTGTCTTCACGTTTTTGGGTGCCGTCACCCAGCCCGATCCATCATCGGTTTCTACAGCAAGCGCTCTAGATAATGCGGCTGAAGGTAGGGCGACTGGCGAATCGGAAACGGTCAAGCGCCCAACCCCACCCGAAGCAGATGCGTCTGCGGTGGTGCCTGGGCAGCCCGATTCTGGCTCAAGTGCAACGGCGGACGCTTCGGCCGACCCGATGCAGCGAGCCGGGGCGATCGCTGCTCGATTGCGCCAGATCCACCGAGATGGCACCAGCGCCGAAACGATTACCGTCCGCTGGGATGCTCAGCGTGAGCGCTACGTCATCCAGGTTGGCAGTGAAGAGCTAATCGAGATGAACGCCGACATCATCTTGCCGGACACTACGCGCAACCCAGCCGAAGACGCGCTGCAAGCCACCAATCGTCTTCGTCGCTTGTTGGGAAGCGCCCCACCGCTGCAAGATATCCAAGACCGTCCCCGTCCTGCGGTACGAGTGTCGGTGTCTCCTGCGAACCGAACAGGCAGTACGCAAGTTGCGTCAGGCATCGCATCCTGGTATGGCCCAGGCTTCCACGGCAACCGCAGCGCCAGCGGCGAAGTGTTTAACCAAAACGCCATGACCGCTGCCCACCGCTATTTGCCCTTTGGAACCCAGGTGCGCGTGACCAACCTCAACACCGGACAATCGGTGGTGGTTCGCATCAACGATCGGGGCCCATTCTCACGGGGTCGAGTGATTGACCTATCGGCTGGGGCTGCCCGCGTGATTGGCATGATCGGCAGCGGCGTGGCACCTGTCAGTCTGGAGGTTATCGGTCGCAGCCAAACGGCATCCCGCTAACATCAGAGGATGCAGCTCTGCTTTGCTAGCGTCTATGTTTTGCTAGCGTCTATATAAATAAGCGCAGTTTGGAAAGCCCCTTTTGGTACGCATGTTTGAAACAATGGACTGTCGCTGAAGCGATTATCTCGCAATCAGAACTGTCCCAGTGTCAGCAACACGGCTGTGGAACGCATCGGCTAGATGTTGCTGCCAAAACCAAACTTGCAGATCTCAGTCATGCTTGCGGGTAGAGTTCGACCCCCATTTATTTGACTCCCATTGATGAGTCTGATGAGTCTGCCCAAGCAAGCTGAATTTACCTGAATCTAATAAAGCTGGGAGCGATTCAACAATCAACTCCCAGCTTTTTGTTTGGCCTTGAGCAGGGGCCACGAAGCTATGAAATCAAGGTTCGAGGAGCGCAGGTTCCTGTACAGGTGCAGGCGTTGTCGCCAGCGCGACTTTTGTCGGGTCGGCGGAGGGACAGAGATCGACCAACTGACAGCGATCGCACGCCGGGTTCCGCGCATTGCACACCGCCCGCCCGTGATAAATCAGGCGAATCGACCAGTTTTCCCAGTCGGGCTGAGGCAACAGCTTCATCAGGTCGCGCTCGATTTGCACGGGTTCTGTATGCGTCGTCAGCCCGAGTCGTTGACTTAGCCGCTTGACGTGCGTATCCACCGTCACGCCCGCATTAATCCCAAAGGCATGAGCCAGCACGACATTCCCAGTCTTGCGGGCCACACCGGGCAGCGTCAGCAGTTCCTCCATCGTCTGCGGCACCTGCCCCCCAAAGTCCGTCATGATTTTGCGACAGGCTCCCTGGATATTTTTTGCCTTGTTGCGATAGAACCCCGTCGAGCGCACCAGCTCTTCCAACTCCGCTAGGTCTGCACTCGCCATTGAGGCTGCATCCGGGAAGCGGCGAAATAGCTCCGGTGTTACCTTATTTACCCGCTCATCCGTACACTGCGCCGACAGAATTGTGGCCACAAGCAACTGTACAGGCGTTTCATAATCTAGCGAGCAGGTCGCATTCGGATAGAGCCGCTTTAGCCGCTCCAAGATCTCCAGCACCCGAATTTCCAGGGCCCGTTGCTTCTGTCCTGCCCGTCTTGGCACGCAATCTCTTCCTTGTCTAAAGCTTGTCTAAAGCTTATCTAAAGCAAGTTCCCGACGTAGCTTACTGAAGCAAATTACTGGAGCAAATTTCTGAAAAAGGACAGTTGGGTAGTGTCTCGCACAATCAGAAACACACCCAGCCCCAGCAACAGCATCAAGCCCGTCTGCATCACGCTCTCCTGGAAGCGAGTCGGTAGTGGCTTGCCGCGTAGCGCCTCGATCAGCAGGAACGCCAACTGACCGCCATCCAGCGCAGGCAGCGGGAGAATGTTAATAATTGCCAGATTGATGCTGATAATGGCCGTGAACGGGAACAGGTTGATCCAGTCGTTCGCTGCTAGGTTTGCGCCCTGCTCCACAATCTTGACCGGGCCAGCCACCTGCCCCGACACCGACGAGAAGTTCGTAATCAGCGAGACAAAGCCCTGAACCGTCCGAGAGAACATATCCTGAAACTCTCTGGCGGCAAGGCTGAACACCTCAAAGAGTCCGTTTGGACGACGAAACTCGACCTTGCCATTCGGGTTCAGCACTACGCCAATCTTGCCCACACCTTCGGCATCTGGCTTTGGCGTAACGCTGAGATTGACCTGACCCGAATTACGCTGAACGGTCAGATTAATGGGGCGATTTGGACTTGTAGTAATAGCCTCCATCAGCGCTTTCTGAGCGGCTTCGCCTTCGCCCAGGCTTTGCCCATTGACCGCCAGCACAATGTCGCCATCCTGCACACCTGCCAACGCGGCCGGCGAATCAGTGGACACCACCTGCGGAATCAGCACGCCCGGTTCGTAGTTAAACGCCTGCGGCACGCCAACAACTGCTACTTGCGTAACGAATACCAGATAGGCAAACAGCAGATTGGCTATCACCCCAGCGCTGATGACGATCGCCCGATCGAGTACGCCGCGATTCCGCATCAGGTTGGGGTCGTTGGGCGGAATGTCGCTGTCTGGGTCGTCGTCTGGAAAACCCACGAAGCCGCCCAGCGGAATGGCGCGAATCGCATACTCCGTTTCGGGGCCCTGATACTTCCACAGGATCGGCCCAAAGCCCAGGGAAAACCGATTGACATGAATCCCCTGGAGTCGCGCCGCCAGGAAGTGCCCCAGCTCGTGAACAAAGATCAGGAGTGCAAGAACTGCGATCGCCGCCAAAACCGACATAAGCAAGCCTGAGTTACTACTTTACGATGCGTATCTACAACGCATATTTGTCCATTCTAAAGGGATTCCCGGATTGATGGGTTACCCCTCCTCTCCCTCCACCAGCGCCACATACTCTTCCATTGACAGCGCATCGTCTAGCTCGGCTCCATCGCTGACCTCCACTTTGAGCAGCCAGGCCGTACCGTAGGGGTCATCGGCAAGCTGCTCTGGCGCGTCGAGCAGGGGGTCGTTGCGCTCGATCACCTTGCCAGAGAGGGGCGCTTTCAGGTCTTCGACGGCCTTAACCGATTCCACCGTGCCAAAGGTTTCGCCCTTTTCCAGCGCATCGCCAACTTCGGGCAGTTCTAAAAACACGATGTCGCCAAGCTGGTCAACGGCAAAGGCTGTGATGCCTATCGTGGCGGTGTCTCCATCCAGGCGGATGTATTCGTGAGAATCTGTGTATTTCAGATCTTCGGGATATTCCAGGCTCATAGGTCAGGGCGCGATGAAGCGTACAGGAAAAGATTACCGTAATTTTTGGCGTTGGTCGGTCTGATTTCCGACAGGGCTTGGGTCTGATCCGCGCTTACAAATCAGCGCTTATAGAAGGGCCGCTTGACGACGGTGGCTGGGTAGCTTTTGCCGCGAATTTCGACTTCTAGGATTTGCCCAATTTTGGCGAGGTCGCTGAGCGCGTAGGCCAGGGCAATGGGGTAACCTAGCGTGGGCGAGAGCGTGCCGCTGGTGATTTTGCCGATGGGTTCACCGCTGTGCAGCACAGGGTAATCGTGGCGGGCGATGTTGCGACCCGTAAGCTGCAAGCCGATCAGCCTGCGAGAAACGCCGTCCTGCTTTTGATGCACCAGAACATCCCGCCCGATGAACTCTGGCACTTTGTCGAGATGCACGAGCCAGCCGAGGCCGGCTTCGAGGGGCGTGGTGGTGTCGTCGATGTCCTGGCCGTAGAGCGCCATTGCCGCCTCTAGCCGCAGTGTGTCGCGGGCCCCCAGTCCGCAGGGCACTGCGCCCGCGTCTAGGAGCGATCGCCACAATTCGCGTCCTGTTTCTGGCTCCACCATTACCTCAAAGCCATCTTCGCCCGTATAGCCCGTCCGTGCCAAAAAGCCTGGTTTTCCTAAAACATGACCTTCGAGATGCCCGAATTTTGGCACATTAGACAAGTCTTCTTCGACAAACTTTTGCAGGGTGGCAACGGCATCGGGCCCCTGGATGGCCAGTAAAGCGCGATCGCCCGATACATCTTCCAATTCCACCCCTGGGAGATGCTCCAAGAGCCATGCCTTGTCTTTCTCAGTCGTTGCCGCGTTCACAATCAGGTCAGCCCGATTTGCTCCCTGCACATAAATGATGAAGTCGTCCACGATGCCACCCTGCGGATTCAGCAGCACGGTGTATTGCGCCATGCCCGGTTGCAGCCTGCCCAAATCCGTGGGCACTAGCCGCTGAAGCTGGGTCAAGATTGCCTCGCCACGCAGCACAAACTTGCCCATGTGGGAAATGTCGAACACGCCGACGCTCTGCCGCACGGCGTGATGCTCCTGCGTGATGCCGCCAAACTGCACGGGCATCTCCCAGCCCGAAAACGGAGTCATGCGGGCTTTTTGGGCGATCGCCAAATCATACAGCGGCGTTCTGCGGAGCGCGTCAGTCATAGGAGAACTTACTTGAAATGGGCTAAATATTAGCTGACTGTAGCCTGAGTTGGAAGGCGGAGCAAGGTGGGATGGGATCAACGGGAAGTCCCTCTTCCCCCATGCCCTGTCACTTCAAAGCCCTGCCCTAGAATAAAAGGGAACACAGCAACGGAGACACGAGAGGCGAACGCTATGAGAATGCTGCATACGATGTTGCGCGTAGGCAACCTGGAAAAGTCGCTGGCGTTTTATTGCAACGTGCTGGGAATGAAGCTGCTGCGCCAGAAAGATTATCCCGGTGGCGAGTTTACGCTGGCGTTTGTGGGCTATGGCGACGAGGCAGATCACACCGTGCTGGAGTTGACCTACAACTGGGGCACAGACAAGTATGACCTGGGCAACGGCTATGGCCACATTGCGCTGGGTGTAGAAGATATTTACGAGACGTGCGATCGCATTCGAGAACTGGGCGGCAAGGTGACGCGAGAACCTGGCCCCATGAAGCATGGCTCGACGGTGATTGCTTTTGTGGAAGATCCTGACGGCTATAAGGTGGAACTGATTCAACTGGGCACCCAGGGATCGGCACAAAAGCAGGAAACGGCCGCAACCGCATAGCAAAAAGGGGGGGTAGGAGGCCGCTGTGCATCCGTCGCTCAGCCGACCTCCTGCCCCCTCGCAGAAGCCTGAATCCCTAGCTTGCAATCCCAATGGGGTATTCCAACTCCGCTAGCGCAGCGCGAGCCTTCACAAAATCAAACGGCATCGGCGGTTTCATTGGGCGATAGTCTTTGGGATGAGCATCGCCATGCCGCAGCACCGCGTTCACCAAGAAGCAGGGTTCAGACCCCAGATGGATAGCCGCGTGGGGAATGCCGGGGGGAATCGTAACCACTGTGGGGTGGCGATCGCTCAGGGGAATATATTGATACTCGCGATTTTGCAGCACTACCAGCACAAAACTGCCGCGCACTACAAGAAGCTGGTCAGTTTGGAAATGGTGAACAAACAAATCGTCAATCATGCCTGGTGGAATACTGACCAGCATCGTTTCATGGCTGGACTGGGGGGTATAAAACTCAGCCATGCCGCCCTTGATCGAGGTCAACGGGCGAATCTCAACACGACCTTTCAGACCCATATCAGCACCTCATCTGTGAGCGTAATCTGTGAGCGTACAGTTTTAGCCTATACGTCCACTATAAAAAGATTGTTACTGAAATGGCAAAATCGGTACGTTTCGTGATAGAGAAGTTTCTTCTTTTTTACAAGGCGTGATGATACAGGGGCGGGGGCAGAGCGCTAAACTCCCACCCCCGCCAAACAGGTTAATTTTTCGTACCTGTTGCGCCGGAGACTCAAGCCGCAAACCCGACTAGCGGCCAGAAATCGTCAGGCTGCTGGGCTGGCCCAGATCTCCAGACAGCGTAATGCCGCGACCGTTGGCGCTGAGATGACGAACGATGAGATAAACCGTTTCCACCTGGTTAGATGCGCCAATCTTGTCTGCCAGTTCTGCCAGCGAGAGGGGCTGCCCCGTCGCCTTGAGGGTGGCGACGATCTGCCGCTGCAACTCCAGCACCGAGGCTGCTGCCTTTTTGCCCGCTTCTACACCAGGCTGGTGGTAGGCGTTGATATTCACCAACGAAGCGTAGAGGCTAACGGCCCGTTCGTATAGCGCGATCAGTGCGCCGACGATGCGCGGCGTGACCTGGGGAACCGTCACTGTGATCGAGTCGCGCTGGTTTTCGTAGAGCGCCTGACGAGTGCCTTGCAGCAGCCCCGATAGAAAATCGCCGCTGGTCGCTCCGGGTTCCACCTCGATCGAGTCGCCCTGGCGATCGCCCAGCACCTCGATAAACGTGACAAAGAAATTGGGCACGCCCTCGCGGAGTTGCTGCACGTAGGCGTGTTGGTCAGTAGACCCCTTGTTGCCATAGACCGCAATGCCCTGATAGACCTTGTTGCCGTCGAGGTCGGTTTCTTTGCCCAGCGACTCCATCACCAGCTGCTGCAAATAGCGCGAAAACAGCAGCAGGCTGTCTTTGTAGGGCAGCATCACCATATCTTTTTCGCCCTTGCCGTTGCCTGCGTAATACCAGCACATCGCAAGCAGGGCAGCAGGATTATGGCGGAGGTCGGGAACGCGGGTGGCTTCGTCCATTTCCTTTGCACCGTCCAGCATGGCCTGGATATCAATACCTTGCAGCGCGGCGGGCAGCAGACCCACGCTAGAAAGCTCGGAGGTGCGACCGCCCACCCAGTCTTGCATGGGGAACGTGGCCAGCCAGCCCTCGGACTTGGCAATGCCGTCCATCTTGCTACCGGGCATGGTGACGGCGACGGCGTGTTGCCCAAAGTTTAGCCCGTGCTTTTCATAAAACTGCTTAACTTCCAACATGCCGTTGCGGGTTTCGGGCGTGCCACCGGATTTGCTGGTGACTAGAACGAGCGTACTGTTTAGTCGGTCTTTGAGCCGATTTAACACGCGATCCATGCCTGCGGGGTCGGTGTTGTCAATGAAGTGAATTTTGAGCGGCGCGGGTTCTGGGCCGAGCGCTTCGGCGACAAACTGCGGGCCAAGGGCCGAGCCACCAATGCCGATCGATAGCAGGTCGGTGAATTTCGTTGCCTGGGGTGGACGGATTTCGCCTGCGTGGATTTTGGCGGCAAATGCTTTGATGCTGGCCAGGGTATTCACGATTTCGGCTTTGATCTCTGGACTGGGCGAGAGGTCGGGGTTTCGCAGCCAGTAGTGGCCGACCATGCGGTTTTCATCAGGGTTGGCGATCGCCCCTGCTTCCAGCGCCGCCACGTCCTTAAACGCTTTCTCAAACTTGGGTTTCATGCGCTCCACAAAGTCATCGGCAAAGCGCATCCGGCTAATATCGAGATAAAGACCCAGCCCTTCATGGAAGTAAAGCCAGTCTTGATAGCGTTGCCAGAGTGCAGTGGCATCCATCATTGTTTTTACCCTTTGCATTCATCACCCCACAGTTTAGCGGCCCGGTTTGCAAGACAGATGAAGCTTTGGACACGTCAATTATTTAGATTTCCCGTAGCTCGGATGAGTTTTTGCGGGGCCTTGCTTAGAGTTGCTGTAGAGTTGCGGGATAGGAATCATAGGCGATCGCCCCTGCTCAACTGATCCCAACAAACGGCTCAACCCAACTCACGGCAATCGGGGCAGCGATTTTGGGCGCAGCACAGACGAACCCCAATTCGGCAGCCGCCATCGGCGATCAATCTATGATGCAGAGAGGATTTCCGCCATCCTCGCGCCTGGGGAAATGATATGGTGTTCTAGATGAAAGACCTCGAACACTACTACCGAGTCCTGGATTTGGAGCCTGGCGCGTCCCTCGAAGAGGTGAACCAGGCTTACAAGGATTTGGTGTTTGTGTGGCATCCCGATCGAATTCCGACCGATAACGAGCGACTGCATCAGAAGGCTCAGGAAAAGATTAAGGAAATTAACCAGGCGCGCGATCGCCTCCGCACCTTTTTAAGGTCCAGCGCTGGATCGAGCGCTGCCGCCAGCCCATCGGCTCAATCCACCAGCAGCACTCGCCCAGAGCCATCCCGCCCGTCCTATTCCCGCGCCCGCTATCGCCCGCCCGCCCGCCCCGGATACGCCCAAGGCTCCACCTATAAGGGCGCATCTGACCCCAGTTCTTCCTATCGCGGCGCGGGCTATCCCGGTGGCGCGTACTCCAGCTATCCCGGTACTGGGTCGTCTGGCTCCAATTATTCCGAATCCACTTATTCTCACTCTACAGCCAGGGGAACGGCTGGCCCATCGAGCTATAACAGTTCCACAAGTTCCACACGGCAGCCCAGCGGAAATGGCAACAGCGCCCATGCCTCCGGCAATAGTCACACCAGCCACACGCCTCCAGGCAATTCCCACAGCAGCCACACGGCCAGCCAACCCCCACCCGAACCGCCGCCCCGTCCCCCTCGCCGCCAAGATCCCGACCTCAGCGGCACCGACCTAAGCGGGCGTGACCTGCGCGAAAAGGATCTGAGCGGGCGCAATCTGAGTCATGCCAACCTCAGCGAGGCAAACCTCAGCGATGCCTTTTTGCACCGCGTTAACCTGAACCATGCCAACCTAGAGCGGGCCAATCTGTTTCGCGCCAATCTGCTAGAAGCCGACCTCAGCCACGCCAACCTGCAAGATGCCAACCTGATTGGCGCAGACCTCAGCGGGGCAGACCTGCGCGGCGCAAACCTGCGCGGGGCCCGCATGGGCGTGAAGGATCGGATTATGGTGAAGATGACGGGGGCATACCTCAGCGGGGCAATCATGCCGGATGGAGAGGTTCATGCATGACGGAGGGCTAGATTCGGAGAACATCGCGCCCTCACTCTCCCTCTACTCACACTCTCTCTACCAGCACCAAATAGCCCACCAAGTCTGAGGGAGACGCTGCGCCACTCGCCTGGGTCAGGACTTGCAAAATAGCAGGCATATCGGCCTGTTGTAGGTTGCCGGATTCGTCGTATTGCTCAAGGGCGGAGAGGCAGCCGATGGCAGGACTCCAGCCGTAGCTGTGGGGGAAGCGGGCGCTGTTGGCAAAAAAGGCGGGGTCTTCGCCGGAGCCGTGGATGCGAAAAAGTCCCCGGCCGATGCGCCCGGCCCAATAGCTTTGGTAAATCGGGAAATAATTCCGCCAGGACGGCGGCAGCAGGGCGCGATATTGGGCGATCGCCCCTACAGTTCCCGGTTGCCCCGGCAGAAATTCCTGCACGCCGGCCTCATGGGGCACGTACAGATTCACGCGGGGAAACTGCCCGTAGGCGCGGAAGGTGTCGGCGCTGGGCGATCGCACGCCTTCAATCCGATAGATACCCTGGGGCGTGTCGCCCCGCGTCAGGTTCCAGCGCAGCCCGTGGAGCGATCGCCGCAGCAGCAGCACCGACCATCGCGTCCCATCTTCCCGTTCCACAAACGCCCCTGTCCGATCTTTGACCATCAGTTGACACAAGGCCGTGCGATCGCGCGGACACAAGACATAGGCGTGCATCTGGTCGGGCGCAATTTGCCAGTCCAGCAAATCTTGCAGCGGCGGCAGAGTGGGCGGTGAATCTAGCTCCGCTACGTCGCGCAGGGTGGTTTCCAAAATTGGCTCCTGTCGCCAGTTTGGAAAGCGCTGACGGACGCGATCGCCCCACTGCCGACGATCTGCCGCATGGTCTGTAGCCTGCGCCAGAGCCGAGAGGGCGATCGCCACCCAGCGGGGGTTCTCGCTGCGTTCCAGGACTTGCTGAAACTGTGCTGCAATTTGCGGAGACGGAGTGTTGCTGAGCAAAAGCTGCGTCCCCACCTGAAGCGCCATTTCCACCACCGACCGCTGTGCCGACGAAAACCCCTGCCCATCGGGCGAATAGGCAAACTCCAGCAGTTGTGCGATGGACGTATCAATCGATCGGTCAGCAGGTTCCACGATTGCCGTCGCCCACAGCAGCCCGCGCCAGTGGCCGACCATCTCCTCCGTCAGGGGATATCGCGCCAAGTCGTAGTGTTCTGGACGAATTTTGCTCTGCTGTTCTTGGCGAAATGCCTGACGTGCGGCGGCGGTAGCCTGCGGCTGGCGGGTTCCAGCAATGGCAGTCGTAGCTATGCCGACACTGAGCAGCACCCCCAGGGCCAGCACTCGCCCAGCCCAAAACGCCAAAGCAACAGGCTGAACGGCTGTCTGGGACGGGTCGGGCGATCGCCCATGCGTTAAACGGTTCGCTAAACTGCTGGAATTCACTGAGAAGAAAACCACCGAAACATCAGGCACATCACTGTCCCTGCAAATCTTAGCAAACCTGTATTTCTGCGATCCCGCCCTATGCGCCGACGGCTTCTTTGGCCGCGTAGAGGACTTCGGCGGTGATGGTTTCAATACCGCGATCGCGGGCAAATTTTTCGGTGTTGCGCTTCACCTTGCCGCGCACAAAGCCCGGAATGCGGTTCAGTTCTGCTAGACCATCCCTGCTCCACGCCAGATCAGAATCCGCCGAAACGCCCTTCGTAATGACCTCTTTGGTATCGTGCCCGCCAAAGATTTCCAGCAGGTGATCTTCCATGCCCAGCGTAAAGGAGTTGTAGATCAAATCCGCAATCTGATTCGTCCCTTCGTAGCCCATAAACGGCTTATAGCCGATGGGGAAATTCTGGATATGAATCGGCGCGGCGATTACCCCACAGGGGATATCCAGCCGTTTGCCGACGTGACGTTCCATTTGCGTGCCAAAGATGGCAGCGGGTTCTAACCGGGCGATCGCATCGCCAATTGCACCATTGTCATCGCTGATCAAAACCTCATCGCAGTAGCCGCTCACCTGTTCACGAAACCATTCCGCATCGTATTTGCAATAGGTTCCCGCCAGCACCACGCGAATGCCCATTTCCCGCGCCAGGATCTTGGTAATCGCTGCTGCGTGAGTGTTGTCGCCAAACACGACCGCCTTTTTACCCGTCAGGTTTTGACAGTCAATCGAGCGCGAAAACCAGGCCGCCTGGGAGACATATAACGTCTGGTCTTGAATGAATGATTCATAGTCTACGTTTGCGCCCTGCTGATTCAAAATGGTTTGAATTGCTCGAATACAGCGGGCTGTTTCCACCACACCCATCGGCGTAATGTCTACAAAGGGCATTTCAAATTCAGCCTGCAAATACTCAGCCGTCATTCGCCCCAGTTCGCGGTAGGGAACCAGGTTAAACCAGGCGCGGGGCAGGTTCTTTAGCTCATGCACTGATGCGCCTTCAGGAATGACCGCGTTGACCTGAATGCCCAGGTCGCCCATCAGCTTTTTCAGTTCGCGACAGTCGTGCTGATTGTGAAATCCCAGCGTGGAAATGCCAATGATATTAACGGATGGCTCTGTCGTTTTATCCGTCCGCAGGTCATCTTTTTTGCGGGCCTTTTCAATGTAAAACTGCACGATTTGATGCAGCGTGCGATCGCCCGCTTGCAGTTCATTCACGCGGTAATGATTCACGTCTGCCAGCAGCACGTCGCTTTTCGCCTCTAGCTGCGCCCGCTCGACAAAGTTCTGCAAATCTTCCTGCAAAATGCTGGACGTGCAGGTGGGTGTCAGCACAATCAGATCGGGGCGTTCTTCTTTGTCTTTGCGCGTGATATTGTCTACTACTTTTTCCTGCGAGCCGCGTGCCAAAACGTTGCGATCCACGATACTCGCCGTGACAGGCGTGAAGTCCCGCTCTCGTTCCAGCATCGATCGCATCACGTTAAAATAGTCATCCCCCAACGGCGCATGCATAATGGCGTGGACGTTCTTGAAGGAACTGGCTACCCGCAATGTGCCAATGTGGGCTGGGCCAGCGTACATCCAGTAGGCAAGTTTCATAGGGGTTTGGAGTTGGGGACAAGGAGGCGCAGCAAGCCCAGATGTAGAGCGGGCACTGGCTCCGTTTACGATATTCGATTGTCGCAGAGGATGGGAACCCGGAGTGTGGGCTGTAACGGACGGAAATGTGGGGTTTAGCCAGAGCGCGATCGCCCAACCTCTTGCCTGGTCGATGTTGTGGCGATCGCCCTCCACCTATGCTCCCGCACCAACCGCAATGATTCTTGAGATTTCGTCATAACCTGCAAGCTCTGAAACCTACCCCCCAAAGCGCAGGTCAAACGGATGCGCTTGCGGCCTCAACGAGATCAACGAGATCGCTGAAGAGAACAGCTTGCTAAACCTGCGCCAGGCGTTGGATATGGGGCTTGAGCTTATCCCACCGGCGTGGCTTCTGCTGCATGGCTTGACAGGTCAGCAGCGGGCGCTGGAACAACGATGTAGCCCTGAGTGCGATCGCCCAGCACCCAGTTTCTTGCCTCGCCCCAATACCACCAGTGCGCGGCAATGTAGGCGCAGACAATGCTATCGAGCCTATCTTCTACAGCTTTTAGATCCACGCCGCGAGTGGGAATGTCGGGCAGGGTTTGATCGGGCCTAAAATGCAGCGCTGGGGTCAGGGCAGGCAGCACGGTCAGGACGTAATGCCGCAGTTTAGCAAGTTCGGCACGACGTTCGGCAACGGTGCCCTTTTTATATTTCAAAATGCGCGACAGCCCAAACAAATGCACCATAGCCGGGTGCGGGAAAGATTCGATTTGAAAGCGGATGGGAACCTGGGGCTGAATCGTCGGGGCATGGGCAAAGCCGCGAGCCTCTAGGCTGAGGCCAAGCTGCACCGTGCGCTGGGCAAACGGGAGTCCCAGATTGGCTGGATAGCAGCCCGCATGATAGCGCCCAAAGTGCTTGTGAGCCAAGCGATCGGGGAGGCGCATTCCGGTGGCGTTGGGGATGAGTGTGGGTGCATCAACCGCCACCCCCGCAGGCTCTTCTGGCAACACGCAGGCATCGATCCAGTCCAACAAGTCGGGAATATCGGCAAGACGGGTGAGATCCTTCAGCCACAGGGCGTTGTCCTGAAACACCAAGCAACAAAGACCACTGGGCTGAGAAGTCCAGCCAAAATCGATGCCAAGAAACTTCATAGAAAGAATTTAGAAGGGATTTACGTAATTTTGATATCCCAGGCTGATATTTATTTGCATCACTCAGGCTACATCACTCAGGCTGCATCACTCAGGGTGTATGACTCAAGTTGCATAGCTAAGTTTGGACGGCCAGTAGGTTTCTGTAGCTAAAAGCCCTGGCTCCCTACTTGGTTCCTTAAATTTGGTTCCTTAAATATTGACTGCTCCTGCCCCCACCCTAAGGAGACTCCTCATGGCTGAAATTGTTGAGTGCCCAAGCTGCGGCAAGAAGACTGTGGTACTGGCTGGCCCCAATCTCTATCAGTGCCTTTCTTGCGACTTTAAGCGTGACCTTTCAACCCCCAAAGATCCTTCGCCCAACAACGACTTTCCCTGGATTTGGATCACGCTCATTATTCTGATGCTAATGTCTTACTTCCAGCCCATCTTGCGAGATAACCGCCCGGTTCAACAAACACGCCGAGTCGCACCGTCTTCAATGCTTTATTTTTGAAGCACTTTTGGAAAGCAGGTGTTTGGGGCGTAGTCGATCGCGCTACCCGGTGGGCAACGTTTGCCGCAGGTATAGTTGCAGCGCTGCCCGCCACACCAGGTAACCCTGCGAATTGAGATGTAGCCCGTCGGTGCTAAGACCCATCTTGAGGTTGCCCTGGGCGTTGGCGAATAGTGGATACAGGTCAAGATAGTACGCCCCTTCGGACTGGGCGATCGCCGCGAGTTGTTGATTGAGCGCCCGAATGCGGCTGTTGGGTAAGGCTAAGAGGCGATCGCGCCCTTCCCAGGTCGCCTGCTCTGCGGCATGAGGCAAGATGGATTGCACCAACACTTGCGTTCCAGGGTGGGTGCGGCGCAGATAGCGCACGATCTCTCGATAGTGAGCCAAGATAGCTGCATCGTCTGCACCCCAGATTAAATCGTTGATGCCGATCATTACCACGATGGTTTGCGGTTGTACCGGATCGAGGAGATGGAGCCGTGCCCGAAGCCGATCGGTCGTGTCCCCCGAAATGCCCTGATTAATCCAGTTGCGCTCCGGCGGCAGCAGGTCGGGCGGAAACCACAGACTAATGGAATCGCCCAGCAGCACGGCCAGCCGCTCCGGTGGATTTTCGGCGGCGGCGATCGCCTCTTGCCGCAACAGGTCAACCCACTGCTGATAGTTCAGCAGGTGGCGCGTTCCGGTCTGGGTGGCGGGTGGGGGCACAGCTTGTGGGGTCTGGGACAACGCCTGAGACAGGGCGCTAGGCGCGAGGCGAGTGTGGTGATGCCGCAGCAGTGTTCCTGTGAGCAGGGTCAGCATTACTGCATTGGCGATCAGAGAAGCCCGCACAATTGGCGGCTGCGATCGCCACTTTATCCGCAGTTGCCGCAACCGAGCTTGCAGCCGGGCCCAGTAGGGCGCGAGGTAGATTGCAAACTGAAGAGAGCGATCGCGCATCGGTCTTGTCTCTCAGTACCTTTTCTCTCAGGATTTGGAATCGGATGCAAAAAGCGGCAAGTCTGATCAAGCATCAAGACTCACCGCTTATGATACTGAATCTCTTCTAGTTCTGAGGGAACCCAGAACAGAAAGTCAGCGATTAGTTTGGATTACCCGCAATGCCCGTGGAGGTGCTGCTGGTGGTATAGACCCCCGAAGGAGCGCCCGTTGCGTCTTTCACAAAGCCAGCGTAAGCTTCCATGCCATGCTCGCCAATGTCCAGACCCACCAGTTCCTCCTCGGCAGATACTCGGATACCCATCAGAGCCTTGAGCGCATACCAGAAGATGGTAGATAGTACGGTGATGATCAAACCACAGAGCAGCGTGCCGCCTAGCTGAATGCCGAACTGGGTCAGTCCGCCACCATAGAACAGGCCAGCTAGCGGGCCCTCGCCATCTCCATACAGCGTACCGTCTGGCCCCTTGGCAAACAGACCCACCGCCAGCGTTCCCCATAGACCGTTCACCAAGTGAACCGAGGTTGCGCCCACAGGGTCATCAATGCGGATGCGGTCGAAGAAGCCGACAGCCAGCACCACCAAGATGCCGCCGATCAAGCCAATGATTGCCGCAGCGCCCGCAGTGACCCAAGCGCAAGGGGCGGTAATCGCCACCAGACCCGCTAGAATGCCGTTGATCGTCATCGACAGGTCGGGCTTGCCCAGCAGAGACCAAGCGGTGATACTCGCCGCCACACCGCCGAAGGCAGCCGCGATGTTCGTGGTCAGCGCGATGTGGGCGATCGCCGAACCGTCCCCAACGCCCATGGTTGAACCCGGGTTAAAGCCAAACCAGCCCAGCCACAGGATCAAGCAGCCCAGCGTGGCAATGCTCATGTTATGGCCCGGTAATGCATTGGGCGTACCGTCTTCGTTGTACTTGCCGAGACGGGGGCCGAGAATGGCTGCACCCATCAGCGCAGCCCAACCACCCACGGCATGAACCACGGTTGAACCTGCAAAATCCCAGAAGCCGCCACTGCCCAGCAGACCGCCACCCCAGACCATGTGACCCGTAATCGGGTAAGCAATACCGACTAGCAGCAAGCTGAAGAGCATGAAGTCGATGAACTTGATGCGCTCGGCTACCGCCCCCGAAACAATCGTTGCGGCAGTTCCAGCGAACACCAGTTGGAAGAAGAACTTGGCGGCTAAAGGAACACCCGCCCAGCTAATAGCGCTGTAAACGCCTTCGTAGGCATCCCCTGTGGCAGGGCTATTGTCTGCACCAGACAAGAAGAAGGGCGCAGCCGTGCCAAAGAAGGGATTGCCATCGCTGAACATTAGACCCCATCCGATGAACCAGTAGGCGATTGTGGACAGAGCGAACACAATCAAGTTCTTAGAGAGGATATTAACAGCGTTCTTTTGACGACAAAAGCCAGTTTCCAACATGCCGAAGCCAGCGTTCATGAAGAACACCAGCACGCCCGCCAGAACCACCCAGAGGGTGTCCAGACCCACTTGCAGAGTAGAGGCTGTCTCAGCTAGAGACTCGACCGTAGGCGCATCCTGGGCAACGGCAGCCGTGCTGCCAACCAGCAGAATCAGCGCCACCAAAGGAATACAGGCTTGCCAAGTTGGAGCAAGAGAATTAACAGTCGCCCGTGGGCGTTCCAAAAGCATTTTGGCGATCGCAGACAGGCCGCGCCGATCGATCAACGGCTGCCGTCTGCTTCGCTTTTTGAGAACTAATCTAGACATTGGTGGACGTTCCTTGAACGTGGATAGACTAATGACACGGCTCAGAACTGACACCGCATCTCCAAATCGAAGAGGAGTACCCAGACCGGCTCCGCATTTAAGAGCTAAGTCAGTTTGGCAGATTATCTAGCAGAGTATATGATTGCCGCTGCCCCATACAGTCGAACCTGTGGCAAAGAGCGCCAGCAGGCAAAACCGAACAGGCAAAAACCTGTAGAAGGTTAGCGCAGGGCGTGAATCAATTAATACAGATTCCACCAATGAAGAGAAAGTAAATCTGTATCCTACATCACAAAATTCGATCTTCGACCCAAATCCTGTATAGGTGGGAGCAGGAGAAGCCCTCTTGAGGAAGCCTACAGCACTGGGCGACAGAGCAGAACTGGGCGTTTAAGAGACTCACACCACAGACTGCTGCAAGCCTTGTCCGGCCGCCAGACGATCCAGGATTTGCCGGAGGGCGATCGCCGTCCAGTCGATATCGGCTTCGGTCGTGTAGCGTCCCAATGTGAGCCGAATGCCGCCTGTAGCCTGGCGATCGCTCATACCCATTGCCTGCAATACCGGACTGGGCTGGAGCTTGCCGCTGTTGCAGGCAGAGCCAGCGCTGATGCCGATACCAGCCAGGTTCATCTGGCGCACCAGGGTTCGCCCGGTCAGGGTTTGCCCATCGGCGTGGCGCAGGCAAAAGCTGACGTGGTGGGGCAGTCGATGCAGGCGATCGCCCGTAGGGATAAGCTCCGGCACGTCGGCCAACTGGTCAAACAGGCGATCGCGCAGGGAAACCAGCCGGGGCGTTTCGCTGGACAGATCGCGGGCAGCCAGTTCTGCGGCCACGCCAAACCCGGCGATCGCCCCCACTGCCTGGGTTCCCGATCGCAGCCCTTGCTCTTGTCCGCCGCCGCCCAAAAGTGGAACCAGCGCCACGCCGGGCCGTACATACAAAGCCCCCACACCCTGGGGCCCGTAGAGCTTGTGGCTAGACAGCGAAAGCAAATCGACAGGCAACCGCTGCACGTCTAGCGGCAGCCGCCCCGCCACCTGCACTGCGTCGGTATGAAACACTGCGCCGTGATCGCGGGCGATTTGTCCTAGTACTTCGATCGGCTGGAGCGTCCCGATTTCACTCTGCCCGTAAATGATCGAAACCAGTACCGTGTTGGGTCGCAGGGCTGCCTGCAAGTCGGCCGGATCGACCCGCCCCTGGCGGTTGACCGGAAGCCAAGTCACCTGCCAGCCCTGGCGCTCTAGCTGGCGGGCTGGTTCGGCCACAGCCGAATGCTCGACGCTGGACACGATCAAATGCTGGGGCGCGGAATATTGACGTGCTATGCCGTAGAGGGCCAGGTTATCAGACTCGGTGCCGCCGGAGGTAAACACAATGCTGTCAGGTGGTGCATTGATCAGGGCAGCGACCTGAGCGCGGGCCAGTTCCAGGACTTCGGCAGCCCGTTGCCCCCACTGGTGCAGGCTGGAGGGGTTGCCCCACTGCTGGGTCAAGACTGCGTGCCAGCGAGCGATCGCCTCTGGGCGGGTGGGCGTGGTGGCGCTGTAGTCCAGATAGATCTGCATCAAGATTCCCCGCAAACTCCAATTCTCAGGATATCGCGCCCCGATGGCAGCGGCGGAACATCCCTGCTCTAGCTCGATGTTCTAGCTCGATCTCAACCCGTCCCGTCTCAACTCGTCCCGTCTCAACTCGTGCCGTCTCAACCCGTACTGATGGAGTAGCTTGTTTTTCCATGCAAATATAAAAAATGCCAACAACTCGACTGATTCCCCAAACTGCCCAGTAGGATAGAACCATTCTGTGGTTGCCCCACAGTTTCTCTACGGCTTCCCCCACCGCTTCTCTAAGTTGCATCTACCATGAGCGATTCGGCATCCGGGTCTGCTGCTGCGTCTTCTGCGCCTTCTCTTCCTGACAACATCACGGGCATTCGCATGGCGGATGTGCTGCTGCTACCCGACGAACAGCAGTCAGTCGTGCGCTGGCTGCTGCGCCATAATGTTGTTTCCCTGAGCGAAACGGCGGCCCACTTTCAGCAGACCGAAGCCGAAATGCAGGCGTTCTTGCTGCCGCTGCTAGAAAAGCGCATTGTCCGTCAGCTAGAGCAGGATGGGGCGATCGCCTACGAAGTAAAGCTGGCGCACAAGTCTAACCGCCGGATGCCCAAGGACATCTGGAAGATTCTGGACGTGTCCAGCGAAACGGCAAACGTCTTTGTGTCCTATTCCCGTCGCAACAAGCCCTTTGTGCAAACGCTGGTGCAGGCGCTCCAAAAGCGGGGGCGCGAGGTCTGGGTTGATTGGGACAGCATTCCATCAGGGGCGGACTGGTGGGAAGAGATCAAGCTGGGCATTGAGGTCGCCGACACGATGATCTTTGTCCTCAGCCCAGAGTCGGCGGCTTCGGAGGTGTGTGGCCGCGAGTTAGAACATGCCTTGCAACATCAGAAGCGGCTGCTGCCTGTGGTTTGCAAAGACGTTGACCCGGCGCTGGTGCATCCCGAACTGGGCAAAATCAACTGGATTTTTTTGCGAGATACAGACAACTTTGAGGTTGGGTTTCGCAGCCTGGTGGCGGCGCTGGATGCCGATTTGTCTTATGTGCGAACCCACACGCGGCTGCTGGTGCGGGCAACGGAGTGGAACGCACGCGGCAAGGACCGCAGCCTGCTGCTACGGGGCAGCGAAATTCAGGAGGCGCGGCGCTGGCTGGCAGAGAGCGATCGCAAGTCCCCCCAGGCGCTGCAAGTGCAGAAGGAATACATCTGGGCTTCGTACAACGAAGAGATGGATCATCAGCAGGAGGAACTGGCAGAGCAAAAGCAGATTCTCCGGCAGCAGCGGTTGCTGACCCAGACGATCGCAGCGGCAGGAGCAATGGCGATCGCCCTTGGGATCGTGTCCTTCAGCCTGTATCGCTCGGCGGAAAGTAGCCGCAGCCTTGCGGAACGGGAGCGACTGACGGCGCTGACGGAGGCTTCGGGGGCGCTGTATGGCTCGGGGCAAACCTTTGAGGCGCTGGTGAAGGCCGTAGAAGCAGGGTTTACGCTGAAAACCCTGAAGCGGAGAGAACAGGCGCAGAATTCAGACGTGCGATCGCGCGTGTTGTCTTCTTTGCAGCAGGCAATTTACTGGGTGCATGAGCGCAACCAACTGCGGGGGCACGCCGGAGCCGTGTGGCAGGTGGCCCTCAGTCCTGATGAACAACGGCTCGCCTCTGCCAGCGCCGACGGCACGGTGCGCCTGTGGCAGATGGATGGAACACCTGTGCAAACGCTGGCAGGCGACACCTCCCAGGCACTCAGCGTTGTCGTGCTGCCTCACGAACGAATCGTCAGCGCCCATGACGACGGTAGCCTCTGGTTTCGCAAGCCCAACGGCACGGGGATTCGCCAGTTTGCCCACGGTCAGGCGGTCAATGCGCTGAGTGCCGCGCCCAATGGAGGGGCGATCGCCGCCGCCAGCGAAGACGGCACGGTGAGCCTGTGGGACGAAACGGGCCGGCGCTTGGGCACGCTGCCCAGCCAGAACGCGCCCGTCCGCGCTGTTGCCCATAGCCCCGATGGAACAATCCTGGCAACGGGCAGCGCTGGCGGGATGATCCGCCTCTGGCAGCCGGATGGAACCCGCTGGAAGACCCTTCCTAGCAGCGATTTGGCAGTGACCAGTCTAGCCTTTAGTCCCAACGGGCAAATCCTGGCTGCCAGCGGGCTGGATGGGCAGGTACGGCTGTGGCGGCTGGACGGCACGCCCATCCACACCTTCCAGGGGCATTCTTCGCCGATTTACAGCCTGGTGTTTAGCCCGACAGACGACTTGCTGGCCACTGCAAGCGCCGACAAGACGATTAAGCTCTGGCGACTGGACGGTACGCTGCTGTCTACGCTGGGCGGCCACACCTCCCAGGTTCACAGCCTCCGCTTTAGCCGAGACGGCAAGACGCTGATTTCTGGGAGTGGCGATCGCACGCTGCGGCTGTGGCGCGTGAGTCACACGCTGCTGAGCCAACTGTATGACCACACGGATCGGGTGTATGATGTGGACTTTTCCCCCGACGGCGACCTGATTGCCTCCGCCAGCGGCGATCGCACGGTGCGCCTGTGGAACCGAAACGGCCAGTTGCAGAAGACCCTGACGGGACATACAGAACCCGTGCGCGGCGTGGCCTTCAGCGCCGATAATCAAACCCTGGCTTCAGCCAGCGCCGATCGCACGGTAAAGCTCTGGAACCGAAACGGCGACCTGTTGCAAACCCTGACCGGTCACACCGCCGCCGTGAACGAAGTCGCCTTTTCACCCAGCCGCGACCAGATCGCCTCCGCCAGCGAGGATGGCGTGGTGCGCCTCTGGCAGCGCGACGGCCGCCTCGTGAACACGCTCCAGGGGCATCGCGGCGGTGTTCTCAGCGTGAACTATAGCCGCGACGGGCAAATGCTCGCTACAGGCGGCACTGATAAGGTTGTCATTCTGTGGACGGCAGGGGGTCGCAAACTCCGCACGCTGCGCGGCCACAGCGGCAAGGTGTATCACGCCAGCTTTAGCCCCGACGGACGGGCGATCGCCACCGCCAGCTACGACAACACGGTCAAGCTCTGGAAGCCGGACGGTGTGCTGCTGACAACCCTGGAAGGTCATAGCGATGGCGTATTGCACGTCAGCTTTAGCCCCGATGGGCAAACCCTGACAACCGCTAGCTACGACGGCACAATCAAACTCTGGACGCTGGACGGCAAGCTGATTAGCACGCTGCGCGGCCACCGCGACGGGGTCAACGCTGCCGTCTATAGCCCCGACGGGCAGACCCTCGCCACCGCCAGCAACGACCACACGGTTTTGCTGTGGACGCTGACCCAGATGAATGACCTGGAACATCTGCTGAACCTGGGGTGTGGACTGCTGCAAGACTATCGTCACAGTCTGCCCGCGATAGAGCAAGGCCGATTGGCAGAGTGTGAATCAAGGGAATGAGGAGATAGAGCGATGAACGATAGGAGGCGATAATTTGGAAAGCCGCCTCTTCCTAGACGCCTGACTCCCAAAACCCTGACTATGCCCGTTTATACCCTGACTGAATTGCAGCAGGCGATCGCCCAAAATCCTGACCAGTGGCGACCGCTGGTGTTTACCAATGGCTGTTTTGACCTGATCCACGCGGGGCATGTGCGCTACTTGCAGACGGCGGCAAATCAGGGGCGATCGCTCGTCGTCGGGCTGAACAGTGACGCTTCGGTGCAGCGCATCAAGCCCGCCAAACCCGGACAGCCGCCGCGTCCCATCGTGCCCGCAGCCCAGCGAGCCGAAGTGTTGGCCGCGCTAAAACCCGTGGATGGCGTGGTGGTGTTTGAGGAACCCACGGCGATCGCCCTGATATCGGTCCTCCAGCCCGATATCTACGTCAAAGGCGGCGATTACACCGTTGAAACCCTGCCCGAAGCCCCCACCGTCCAAGCCTACGGCGGGCGAATCGAGCTAATTCAGGTAGAAGTGCCCAGTTCCACCACAGCGATCATTCAGCGCATTCTGGCAGGCGCAGTCGGCAAAGAGTAGAGGAGGAGATTAAAGGTTAAAATGAGAAGTCGCGTAAAACTCGCGCTTTTGCTCGGTGCTGCTGCAAATCATGGATAACGTGCAAGCCAATCTGTCGCAATCTCCGCTGGATATCACCGCTTTGTCCGAGCCTGGCGCGTCTGACTTCATGACCGATTTCCTTGCCCGCCTCCAGTCTGAAAACGAGAAGACCCAGTTGCAGCTAATTCAAGACATTGCCGCCCAGGGCGAATCCGGGCTGATGGTATTGATGCGGGTGCTGCAAGACCGCCAGGGCAGCAAACCAGGGCCCCTGGAAGGCAAGGCCGTGCAGATTTTGTCCGCTGCTGAATCCCCCAAAGCGCAGGAGTTTTTGCAGACCCAGTTTCCCCAGGGGCTAGTGCCTGGGCGATCGCAGCGCGGGATAGATTACCAACCGCTACAAACGCTGCTGGTTCAGCAAGACTTTCAGGCAGCCGATCGCCTCACCCTAGAAAAACTGTGTGAACTGGCGGGCCCGACCGCTGTGCAGCGCCGCTGGATTTATTTCACCGAGGTCGATGACTTTCCCATTGAGGACTTGCAGACCATCAACACGCTCTGGCTAGTCTACTCCGAAGGTAAGTTTGGCTTTTCGGTGCAGCGCGATCTGTGGCTTAGCGTGGGCAAAAACTGGGATCGGCTCTGGCCGCTGATCGGCTGGAAGTCGGGGAATAACTGGACACGCTATCCGGGCGGCTTTACCTGGAGTTTGACGGCTCCTCGCGGTCATCTGCCCCTGTCAAACCAACTGCGAGGCGTTCGCACAATGGCTTCACTAATGGCGCACCCGGCCTGGACAGCGCAGTAGAGGTGAAGCTGGTTTTGGAGTTTGGAGGGGTGATTTTGGATGGGCGATTTTGGGCCGCACGAAGCGCTGACGGTCTAGTGCTGAAGCTGGACGAGTAGCGACTCGTCTGGCTGGATGATTCGGCCGGTGGTGGTCAATTCGCCTGAGTGACTTCCGCCGGAGTCTGCATCCTGCCAGAGGAGCCAGCGGCTTTGGGGCGGCAGGCTGTTGCAGCGCTGGAGAGACGGTGTGAGCCAGATGCAGGGAGATTGCGTGGGCGGGTGATTGGGGGCCAGTTCACCGGGCTGCACGGCGGCGAGGGCTTCTAGCACAAGGCGATCGCCCCGCAGACTCCCCGTTCCAGCCGTCCACAGGCTGACGGTCATGCTCTGGCGCAGCGCATAGGCATAGAGCGAGGCAGCCGCGATGACGGCCTGTTCAAAAGCGTCGGGCTGCCAGAGGGCGGCGCTGTCCAGCACGATTACGACTTCCTGCCCACCTGTGAAGCGCTCCAGTTCTCGTAGCCGCAATTCGCCGTAGCGGGCGCTGGTGCGCCAGTGAATCAGCCGAGTCGGGTCGCCCCAGCGATAGGGGCGCAGCGTCCGCGTCACGCCTTCGGTCGCCATCTGGGCACGGCGCTGGCTTTCGGTGGCGTGGCTGAGGTCTTGCCCCATTTCGTCGATCAGGCGGCACTGGCTAAGGGGCAGCACGGTCGGGTAGACCACGGCCGAGGCATTGACTGAGTGCGATCGCCGTCCCCAAAACAAGCCCAGCGGTGTGGCAGTCCGCAAATCCACCCCATCCCAGCGATACACGCCCCGTCGATCTGCGGTACGGCTATAGACCCAGCGATAGGTCTGGCCGGGCGCTAGCGACTCGATGACGGTCGTCTCTGCTGGGCCCAGTGCTGGCGGCGGGCGATCGCACACCTGCAACAGCGTTTTTGCCTGTCGTCCAGTGTTTTCAACGGCCAGTTCTAAGTGCAAAGCATCGCCCGCGCTGACGGGTTCAATCGGCATTCGGCGAACCGCCAGCGCCCGCAGCGATCGCCCCGGCAGCAGCGCCCCCAGCACCAGCAGCGCCCCCATCAGCCCGCTGGTGGCATAGAGCCAGCCCGCCATCGTGTTCGTCGCTGCGCCAAAGAAAAATAGCGCCAGGCCAAGGGCGACCCAGCCGCCATAGGACGGCGCGACCCAGCGCGTCTCTAGTCGGTTTACCAGGGTTGCCCCCAGCCGCCGAATCCCAAACCGTTTAATCCCTAGCCTCATAGTTCTTATAGGCCCACTTCTCGGTCAAAGCGCAGCATCTCCAGACTGCGATCGCCATACACGCCCTCGATTTGCTGGCGGCAACAGTCGATCGCAAAATCATTTAGCTCCTCTGGCTCAATGCCGAATAAATCCTGGAACACGGCTGACTCTACCCGGCAAAAGCGGGGGCGCTTCTCGTAAATGGTGCATTCCCGCGAGTCTGGCTCGAAGTGAATGCACCAGCCGTCGGGGCCGACTAGGCTCAGGTACTCCGCTAGTTCCGGCGGCGACAGGTATTCTTCCAGATCAGGACGCTCTGCCGGATCAAGGTGGCAGCAAGCCCCACACTGTTTCACGCAACGCCAGGTCGCCATAGCCTCTTAACTCCCAAGTGCGATCGCCCCTTCCAAAGTGCCCAGAAATGCCCAGATATGCGCCGCATGGCTCTATCAGCGCAGACAGCCCCATCGACGGAAAACCCAGACCAAAAACTCAGGGGAAAGTTTTGTAACGTTTTTTAATTATTCTGATGCAGCTTCGCGGGGCGATCGCCACACGGCTCTGCCAAACCAATTCAGGTTGAGCAACTTCTGAAAATCCTGCAAGAAAAACGTTTGGCGGAACCTGCTCAATCCCCTCACCCCGCGCCAAAACTCCCCATTACCAGACCGTCCCAGACAACCACCGGATTTTTGTTAACTTTCTGAGAATCGGGTTCCCCACACAGGTAAAATGGGCGAAGACATTTGACTTAACTAAACCTAACCTAAATTTCGCGGCACGTGAGGGCGCAATGGATCTGATTAGCAATCTGGTTGGCAATGTTAACTGGGAAGCCATTATTCAGTTGACTCTGGTAGGCATGATCATGATTGCCGGGCCAGTGGTGATTTTTCTGCTGGCTTTTCGTGGCGGCGACCTGTAAGTTTTCCGTGGTTTGAAGTGGTTGACGAGCGTTTACGTTGACGAGATACACCGAGAGCTTACACCCCGGCCGGGTTCAATTGCTATCATGAGAGACTGTAGGCGATCGCTGCTTTCGGGTGCATTGCCTCAGTTTTCATAGTTTTTGCCTTATATGTTTTTGTCCAGTTAAAGCCTCTAAAGCCCCACTAGTTTTTGTTTCGATTCGATTAGGGTGTACGGGTCGTTTCGGAGACGGATCGTTTCGGAAACATCCGGGTGGCGCTGAGTTATCGTGTTTTCTCTGCTTTTTCACCCCGACCGTTCCTTTCTTTAAGGCTATATTTGGCAGTTTTACTTTTTCCAGTATTTATTAATTTCCCTGGAAATCTGAGCGGCTGTTGTCAAATTGGAATGATAAGATTGCGGTGACTATTTCCCGAGGAACTGTTGTGATCCGCTCGGCAGCTTTGTCTCTTCAGCCTCCTCTGCCTCAAATTGCCGACAATAGCCGCCTCAGGCTGTTTTCGGGTTCTGCCAATGTCCCCCTCTCCCAAGAGGTGGCCCGCTATCTTGGCATGGACTTGGGGCCGATGGTTCGTAAGCGGTTCGCAGATGGTGAGCTATACGTTCAAATTCAAGAGTCCATTCGCGGGTGCGACGTTTACCTAATGCAGCCCACCTGCTGCCCAGTGAACGACCACCTGATGGAACTGTTGATTATGATTGACGCCTGCCATCGGGCGTCCGCCCGCCAGATTACGGCGGTGATTCCCTACTACGGCTACGCTCGCGCAGACCGGAAAACTGCCGGCCGCGAATCGATTACAGCCAAGCTCGTGGCCAACCTGATTACGCAGGCAGGCGCAGATCGAGTCTTGGCGATGGATTTGCACTCGGCCCAGATTCAAGGCTATTTCGACATTCCGTTCGATCATGTCTACGGTTCGCCCGTCCTGATTGACTACATCGCCAACAAGCAACTGTCAGACATAGTGGTGGTGTCGCCCGACGTGGGCGGTGTAGCTCGCGCCCGCGCCTTTGCCAAAAAGCTAGATGACGCACCGCTGGCTATCATCGACAAGCGCCGCCAGGCCCACAACGTGGCCGAGGTGATGAACGTGATTGGCGACGTGGCTGGCAAGACCGCTGTGCTAGTGGACGACATGATCGACACCGCTGGCACGATTTGCGAAGGGGCGAAGATTTTGCGGGAACAGGGCGCACGCCAGGTCTACGCTTGCGCGACCCATGCCGTCTTCTCGCCGCCTGCGACTGAGCGCCTCTCCAGTGGTTTGTTTGAAGAGGTGATCGTCACCAACAGCATCCCTGTGCCTGAAGATCACTGCTTTAAGCAACTCACGGTGCTGTCTGTGGCGAACATCATCGGCGAAACGATTTGGCGTATTCATGAAGACAGCTCAGTGAGCAGCATGTTCCGCTAGATCTGTTGCAAGGCTCTATCGCAGGCATCTATTCTGAGCTTGTTCTAAATTTTTCCAGAGATGGCGATGTGAGGTTTTGCTCGATCGCCATTTTTTTTGGCTCTCTGGGTTACCCGGCTGTCGCGTTGGCGCTGAGCGTTTGGGCTTGTTGGGCAAATCTGTTGCGCCAAGTTGCTAGGAAACTCGTAGAATTTCACCAGTCCGCTGAATGTGAAACGCTGAGCGCAGTCGCTAGAGAATTCTATTCAGACCTAATATCTCACCTATATTTCAATATCTCAAGCGTGATCCCATGACCGAGCCAGCCGATACTCTGTTTCTCAAAATTATTCGTCGCGAAATTCCTGCGGATATTGTGTACGAGGATGATTTGGCGATCGCCTTCAAGGACATCAACCCCCAGGCTCCTGTCCATATTCTCGTTGTGCCCAAAAAGCCAATTCCCTGCCTGGCCGACGCAATTCCCGAAGATCATCGCATTCTGGGGCATTTGCTGATGACGGTGAAGCGGGTGGCAGATCAAGTGGGACTAGAAAACGGCTATCGCGTTGTGATCAACACTAAGGCCGACGGTGGGCAGACGGTCGATCACCTGCATCTGCATCTGCTAGGCGGTCGCGCTTTGGCCTGGCCGCCGGGTTGAGGGGTGTTGTCCTAGTTTGCGGCTGCTTTGAAGGGCGATCGCACAGCTGGGTCTAAAGAAACCCCGTAACTCCCTTGCCGATTTGAGGATAAGCCTTAGAATCTAGAAAAATCGTTTCGCCTTAAGATAAGCCCTAATGAATACCGACAAACTCAGCTTTCTGGACGAAAATCAATCGGTTGCTTCCGTCGTTACCAAGCTGCACGAGTATTTCAAAAACTCCTACTCTCGCTGTAAGGTGAAGCGCAGCCAGTGCCTAAGCCAGCTCGATGCGGCAAGTGGGGAGAAGGAGCAGGCGATTTTGCAAGACCTGGAAAAAATTGACCAGGAAATGGCGCTGTTCGGCGTGCTGAATGATGCGCTCTCGATTGCGGATCGCGTGGTGCATTCCAAAGCAATGTCAAGTGCGCTGGGGCTAGACAGCGAAATCTACCAAATTCACCACGAAACAGAGGCAGAGCAGCGGGCAGAGTGGGCTTTGGCAGAATATCGCCTCTCGCAGCAGCGGCAGACGCAGCAGTGAGCGATCGCCCAATCTACTTCCTGCTCCAGCACACACCCAATGGGACTAACGCTTTACTTCCTGCGGCATGGGGAAACGCCCTATAGCCAGACAGGCCGCTACTGCGGCGAGATCGATGCTGAGCTAACGCCCGAAGGCCATCAAATGGCAGCGGCCTTTGCGGCAGCTTATTCTAGCGTGTCTTGGGATGCGGTCTACGTCAGCCCGATGAAGCGCACGATTGCAACCGCTGCGCCGCTGTGTCAGGCGGTGGGGCTAGAGATGCAGCTCCGCGACGGGCTAAAGGAAATTCGCTATGGCAAATGGGAAGACCAGTCACCAGAATTCGTCAAGGAACACTATCTCGAAGATTACATCCGCTGGATGACGGAACCCGCCTGGAACCCGCCAACCGGTGGCGAAACGGCGGTGGAAATTGCCAGTCGCGCCTCGCTGGTGGTGGCCGAAATCGAGGAGAAATACCCGACGGGTACGGTGCTGCTGGTGTCGCACAAGGCGACGATTCGGATTTTGCTCTGCACACTGCTGGGCATCGATCTGGGGCGCTACCGCGATCGCCTCAATGCCTACGCTGGGTCGGTCAGCATTGTGAAGTTTGGCGACCACGGGCCGATGCTGGAGGTGTTGGGCGATCGCACCTATATGGGCGATCTGCGGCATCGCACCGGGACTTAGCAGCGGTCAAGCCTCTGAACCAGACAGCGAGACGGCGGCGGCGATCTGCTGCATGTGGCGAATGGGGTCATAGTCGCGATCGCTCACCAGCACGAATCGGGCCAGGCCGCCCCGTGCTAGAATTTCTGCTCCTTCTGGATCGTCGGACATCTGCACCAGCAGGCTGCGGAGGCGGGTGCGGAGCGCAGCAGGAACTGTAGTAGACACCAGCCAAGGCGGACTAGGGCTGGGGCCAAGCGTGTCAATCACGCGAATCTGGCGTTGCAAAGATGCATCTTCGCGCAGCGCGTGTTCTAGCACCGTGCTGTCGATCGCCGACGCATCTACTTCGCCGCTCAGGATCTGCTGGAGCGAGATCTGGTGTGCGCCCGACTCGACCACACTACCAAAAAAGCCTCGGCTCTCTTCTAGCATGGCCAGGTGGTAGCGCGTCAGGACATAGCCAGAGTGCGATCGCGGTTCGTTGTAGGCCCAGCGTGCGCCGCGCAGATCTGTAAACTGTTGAAACGGGCGATCGCGCCGCACCACTACGTCTGAAAAATAAATCGGGCGATTTTGGTAGCGATCGCCCTGCATCACAGGCGCGGCCAGCAGTTCAATCTGCGGATTTGGCTGATCGGCCTTTTGCACATAGGGCACCCCACAAATCCAGCAGACCTGAATCTCGCCCCGGTCAAAGCGCTCCTCGCGCTGCTGCCAGGGAATCTGATCAATAAACTCAGTCGGAAGCCTAAGTCTGCGCTCTGCATAGGCCGCAATTTCTGCCATTACAGGCAGCGTGTTGTCTGCCATACAAGAGGTGAATCTTAAGGGGGCTAAGGGGCTGGTTCCAGATTCATCTGATGGATAATCCATACGTCTAGCAGAACAAGCTCAAAGGGCGATCGCCATCTCTCACGCCTAAAAGGACTGAGAAAAGACCAATCTACCAGACTTGTTACAACAGCTAACATTCTGCTATGCCAGTCCTCTAGCCGCCCCTGCATCTACCAGACAGCCGCTACAGCCACAGCGCCCATAGGCCAGCAGCAGCCGTTGACTCAGCGCCCCCTTCGCCGCTGCGCCCCTTGGCCGCGTCGCCTGTCTCGCAAACTGGGCTGCCTGCGTGCTGAGGGGGTTCACGCTGGCATTGCCATAGAACACCGTATGGCCCAAATCATTCAGCACTGCGATATCCAAAACCGTTGCCCGCTTACGCTGGCCACGCTGGGCAAACGGGGTCATCAAGGGTTCCCCCACGCCGCCAAAGGTATAGTCATTGCGAATATGCTCAGAACTGTCCAACGGTAGCGCATTACCGCCGTTCTGCGCTCTGGTATTCGACCCACCAAAGCCGCTGCTGGTCATCAGCCGACTGAAGGCGCGACTGGTGCCAAACCCCAGGACATGGGCAATTTCATGCAGCGCGGTCGAGAAAAAATCCTGCTGATTTTTAGGAATATCGCTGGTGCTGTCGAGCGTGCGGTCAAAATACCAGTCCGTGGTGAGGTTAAACGCCATCGAGCCAATCCACGGCTGGAACGTATTGCCCTCGTACCGACTCTCGCCCACGAAGTAGCCCGATGGGCCAGACAGCGCTAGGGTTGTGCCGCCCAGTTGCCGCGCCCCGACAAAGATGGTCAAATCATCAATCGGGCGATCGGTCACAAAGGTTCGCACGGTTCCCCCCGTGGCCGGATTTCGGACGTTTGGCGTGCGTTTCCCCGTCGGCACGTCAGGAAACTCACTCCGGATAATCGTAGACCAGACCTCTGCTGCTGCCTCTAGTACGGCTCGCCGCAGCGGGGTAAACCAACCCCTCGTGTCAAAGCGATAGTCGATTTCAATTTTGAAGTCGCTAGTCTTTAGCGGCGCAGCCGACAGCGTAAGCTTGTAATTTGTCCGCTGGTTTGCCCGATTGGGCACAACGCGGATAAAGTAGGTGCCTGCTGCCAGAGTGTCGCGAATTACCTCCGGGCGCTTCCCCTTTCGAGCCGACTGGAGCAGGGCTGTGCCCTGGTCATCCAGCAGGGCCACATCTGCATTTGCCGTTAGCTCCGACAGATTCAGCAAAAACTGGCTGGCTCGCAGCACTCGAAATCGGTAGAAATCCAAATCCTTGCCGCCTACGAAATCCCGAAAGGACTTGGGCGTTTCTGATAGGCGAATACGCCGCGCGGCGTTTAAGGTATTTCCAGCGCGATCGGGAGGAGTCATAGCGTGTTTACCCAGTTGGCGGGCTTGCTAGTTTGCCACTTCAGACATCTCAAAAATCCGACCGTCCCAGTCTTTTACCAAAAAGTTCAGCGGCTTGTCGCTACGAATTTTGTACTGTGCGCCCCGGCTTTGAATTCGCAACAGCATTTGCTCCAGACAGTCGTGATCAAAGCAGACATGGCGCTGGCGGTTCTTTTCGCCCAGGCTTGCACCCGTAATCACATGAAGTTGGGTCTTTTTGCGGAGTTGGTACCACAGTCCGTCGGGATTGCTGAGCGAGGGGCTGGTGGAATAGCCTGTGGTGCCCGATAGATAGAGCGGGTCTAACCCAGCCCCGCCAATGGTCTGCTCGTAGTTGTAGTAATAATGCAGCGGCACATCGGCGGCGGGCAAATCCAGCACCTCTTCATAAAACCGCCGCGCTAGCTCTAGATCCGACACCATGATGGTGTAGACCTTGGGGGCGCTGGAAAGGAACATCCACATGGCTCCGGCGTAGGCAACCAGCAGCATCACCATCACGCCCTGAGTAGACAACAGCCCATCAATTGGGATCGCCAGGAAGAGGGAGAACAACTGGGTAAATAGAAGCTTGGTGAACAGGGGGTCTGCTAGTGAAGCGGTCATTAGAGGGAGAGCCATGAGCATCTGCACAGTAGAGCGAGCGCTAGAAGAACGAAGAAGGAAGAACGAAAAGGAAAACCAGAGCCATGAGCATCTGCACAGTAGAGCGAGCGCTAGAGGCGCTGGGTGGGCGCGATTACTGACTCCAGTGTATCAAGAACGTCTGGGTCATCAAGGCCGACGTTGCAGCTTGAGAGGGGAGGGGGGAGGCGGGGCGATCGCCCTTCCTGCTTCATTGGGCGCATCCCAGTCCTGCAAGTTTGCCCTCATCCCCCAGCCTCTTCTCCCAAAGCGGGAGAAGGGGAGCCAGATTGGAAGTCCCTCTCCCAAAGTGGGAGAGGGATATTAGGGTGAGGGTTACAAAAGTGGGATACACCCGTTTCATTTCCCGAATTTTCCCAATTGGCACGATGAATAAGCGTGGAATAAACGTGCTGGAAGCCCTGCGAAGGCTTGACGGGCAATCCAAAAACCGCAAATCCAAAATCGAGAATTGACGCTTGATTGACGCTTAATTAACACTTGGATGTTTCCGAGATGTTTCCGACATTGGCACAAAACATTGGCACAAAGATGTTTCCGACATTGGCACAAACATGGACACAAACATGGACACAAAGCAATCTGACCCTGAGCCACATCGTTGCCCTATTTTCCGCAATGGTCGTTCTGGCAGCTATTCCCAGCGTCAGTGTCCTCACAGTCTCCTCGCGGGCGGCCAGCCTTGGGTTTCTGCATGGCGTGTTGACGGCGGCGGGCATCGTGGTGGGTGATCTCCTGTTTATTGCGATCGCCCTGTGGGGACTCTCATTTCTATCCAGCGCCCTGGGCAGCCTGGTGTTTCTGATCAAATATCTGGGCGGAGCCTATCTAATCTGGCTGGGCGTTCGGCTCTTTCGGGCTAGGGAGCAGCCTGTGGAAACGCAGGCCCTCTCCTACTCGTCGAGGGTCTCCAGTTTTCTAACCGGGCTGCTGATTACCCTGGCTGATCAGAAGGCGACGCTGTTTTACCTCGGCTTTTTCCCTGCGTTTCTGGATATGTCTCAGGTGTCCTATGTCGATGCAGGCGTGATTATGCTGGTGGCGATCGCCGCAGTTGGGGGCGTGAAGGTCATCTACGCGCTGCTGGCAGACCAAACCCGGTTCCTCCTGGGCGCGGGGCTAAGCACTCGGCTGAATGCGATCGCAGGCGGTGTGATGATAGCAGTTGGGCTATTGCTGATTCTCACTGCGGCATGAGGCAACCGTCACGTTGCGGCCAGCGCCTTTTGCAGCAGCGCCTCCAGTTGCGCCACGCTGGCTCGGGGCGACGGGCGGGGCAGTGGAATCAGGTCGGGCGGGGAATCGGGGCGATCGCGCTGCCAGATCAGCACCGGAATCTCATACTGATAGGCCTGAAACCAGTCGTCGCGAGTGGTGATGTCACGAATTTCCAGATCGACGGAAACGCTTTGCACCTGCGTCAGCTTTTCTTGAAGTCCCTCGCACAAGTGGCATCCGGGCTTGCTGTAGAGAATGAGCTTCATCGTAGACCCCTGACTTTTCTCAATCCCCATTTCCCCATCGGCTTATGCGCCTTTTATCGTAAAATATACTCATTGAGATTTTCCCAAACTGGCCACCTTAACCCTTAAACACGCATTATGACTCAATCCGTAGACACTCCGGCGCAGACGCAGCCGTTCGACCTAGACGCGCTCAATCAGCAGTTTGACACCGCCCATCCCAAAGACATCCTCGCCTGGAGCGTAGAAAATATCCCCACCGGCCTTGTGCAAACCAGCGCTTTTAACGTCGATGACCTGGTGCTAACGGATATTCTCTACAAGCAAATCAAGCCTGCTCAGCCCGTTCCTGTGCTGTTTTTGGACACGCTTCACCACTTTCCTCAAACGCTAGAACTGGTCGCCAAAGCAAAAGATTTGTACGCCCTCAACCTCCAGGTCTACAAAATTCAGGACGTAGACACCCGCGAAGCCTTTGCCGCAAAGTACGGCGAGGCGCTGTGGGATAGCGACATCCTCAAGTTCCACGACCTGACCAAAATCGAGCCGCTTCAGCGCGGACTGAGCGAACTCAACACTGTCGCCTGGATCACCGGCCGCCGCCGCGACCAGGCCACCACCCGCGCCGATATGCCCGTGTTTGAGCTAGACAAGCAGGGCCGCCTCAAGATTAATCCTCTAGCCTCCTGGACGCGCAAAGATAGCTGGGCCTACGTCGCAGAACACGGCATGATCTACAACCCGCTGCACGACCAGGGCTATCCCAGCATTGGCGACGAGCCGATCACCACGCCCGTCGGCGAAGGCGAAGACGAGCGGGCCGGACGCTGGCGCGGTACTGGCAAGACCGAGTGCGGCATTCACATTTAGGATTTTGCATTTCGGCTCACGTTCAGGTTCAACAAACTTTTCCCATTCGCTATGGTGTAGAGGCGTACAGTCGTGCGCCTCTTTCTTTTATTCCTGTCGAGTCTCTCCGCCGATGACGCTGATTACCGTTCGCCCTGAAGGACTTTATTGCGAGGCGGGCGACTTTTTTATCGACCCGTGGCGACCTGTAAATACTGCACTGATTACCCACGCCCATTCTGACCATGCGCGATCGGGGTCGGCTCGCTACATTGCAACCGAGATTTCAGCAGGTGTGTTGAAAAAGCGGCTGGGCGAGAGCATTCGGCTTCAGGGCGTGACCTACGGCGAAAAACTGAAGCTGGGAGAAACCTGGGTCTCGTTTCACTCGGCGGGGCATGTGCTGGGTTCGGCGCAGATCCGGGTGGAACACCAGGGCGAAGTGTGGGTCGTGTCGGGCGACTATAAGCGCGATGCAGACCCAACCTGTGCGCCGTTTGAGGTAGTGGAGTGCGATCGCTTTATTACCGAAGCAACTTTTGGTTTGCCGATTTACAACTGGCAGAGCGGAACGGAGGTGTGCAGGCAAATTTACGACTGGTGGCAAAGCGACTTGGAACGTCCCTCGCTGCTGTTTTGCTATGCCTTTGGCAAGGCGCAGCGAATTCTCAGTGAACTCAGGCATTTCTGCGATCGCCCTATTTATGTACATGGCGCAATTCACGCACTAACCGAAATTTATCGCAGCCTGGGAATCCCAATGGTGCAAACGATTCCCACCTCCGAGATGCCGCGCAGCTACAAGTTTCAGGGCGACCTGGTGCTATCGCCGCCGTCGGGGCATCGCTCAAGCTGGATGAAGCGATTTCAGCATCCGCAGACCGCCTTTGCGTCTGGCTGGATGGCGGTGCGTGGCGCACGACGCAGACGCGGCTATGAACGGGGATTTGTGCTGTCAGACCATGCCGACTGGAACGGGTTGGTGAACACTGTTCTGCAAACTAAGGCGAAAACAGTGTATGTCACTCATGGACAAACGGATGTGTTGTCAAGATTCTTGAAAGAAGCTCATACCATTGATGCGATGCCGCTGAAGACCCTGTTTGAAGGAGAGGGTGATATTTGAATAGAGCCATATAATGAATCGGTGATTCTGCTTTACAGTTTGCGGGCATAGAGCGTGTAACGCCGAATGGGATAGGCATAACGGCTGCTCAGATTGCGAGAATTATTGTCATCGTGCATGAGGGCGTGAATCGCACGACGATAGCCCAGATGATGGGCGATCGCCTGCACGTTTGCCACCAGCACATTACCCAAGCCCGCATAATTGCGACCCGGCAGCACCGCCACCGTTTTGATAATCACCGTGTCCACCGTTTCGCCGCGCTGCGCCTGGAGCAAATCGGGCACGGCAAACAAAAAACCGACTAGGTTTTTACCCTGTTCTGCCAGCAGCACCAGTTCAGGCTGCACATAGGGACGTACCTGGCGATATTGCGTCAGAAATTCTGCCTGGGAAATTGGGCTATAGAGGAAGTTTTGCCGAAACGCTACCAGCGACAGCGCGTGAATTCGCTCTAGCTCGGTGTCGAACTGGTCGAGTGCCAGCGGGCGAATCTTCACGCCTGCTGTGTCCAACCGCTGTTCCACAGCCGCCAGTCGCGGATCGACCTGGGTCAAGTCCGTTGCCAGCGCTGAGGAATAGTGTGCGATCGCCCCAAAGCCTGCCGCCTCAAACTGTTCGCACCAGTTATCGGGATTATCCGGCTCCAGAAAAAACAGCGGCTCCGTTCCGCGATCGCTCAGCAGCCGATAGCGCCGCCAGGTGTTGCCGTCGATGGGGGCGATCGCCAGCGTGCAGCCACGAGCCAGCAGTTCCCCTGCGGCATGGTTGAGCAATCCTGCCGCAGCCGACCCATCTGCCACGTTGTAATGCCCAATCAAGCCCAGTCGTTCACCCGGATAAGCGGGCACCGAGCGCCACCAGAGAGAGCAATACCCGACAACGGCTTCAGATCGCTGCAACACCCAGTGGGCATCGGGCTGGTGCAGTTCCAATCGCCGCGCTTCTAAGAGCGGAAAACCGTCCTGCTTGAGCAGGGAAGCCAAGTCAGCAGAATTGTTAATCTGGATGTAACGTTCTGTAAGCATGGTGTGAGGGCGTGCAAGACCGATCGGCAGCGAATCTGGGGCTGTCTCTGTCATAGCTTTAATATCGCAACTTGAGAAATGCTGGAACCAATTATTTACCTGACGCTGTTTGGGCTGGCGGGATGGGCGATCGCCCAACTGGTGCGCTGGTTGGCAACGGGGAAGCGGCCCCGCTCGTTTCATGGGAAACCCGCAGGGGGTGTCAAGCCTGTTCTAGAAAGGCGACTGGTGCGCCTGCTGAATGGCGATCGCGCAGCAGCCCACCGCCTGGTGGAATCCGTACAGCAGCGCTACCCCGATCGCCCGACGGCCTGGTGCTGGGAGAAAGCGATCTTTGACCTGGAGCGCGATCGCTTCCGCTAGTCCCTGACCCCTAGCGGCATAAAATACTTTCATGCAGATTCTCCTAGTAGACGACGAAATCGAACTCACCGAGCCGCTGACCCACGTCCTCAAGCGTGAAGGCTACGCGGTCGATGTGGCGCACGACGGGGCAGAGGGGGGAACCTTGGCGACTCAGGGCAGCTACGACCTGCTGATTTTGGACTGGATGCTGCCACACCAGAGCGGACTAGAAATCTGCCAGTCGCTCCGCGCCAAGGGCGACACTACGCCCGTCCTATTTCTCACGGCCAAAGACACGATCGATGACCGGGTCGCTGGGCTGGATGCAGGCGCAGACGACTATCTGGTGAAGCCGTTTGAGCTACGAGAGTTGCTGGCGCGGGTGCGGGCGCTGCTGCGGCGGCCCCCTAGCCTGGAACCCAGCGTGCCAGTCCGATCTGCCGCTCGCCTCGCCGTTGGGGATCTGGAGCTAGATTTGGACAATCAGGTGGCCTACCGTCGGGGACGCACCATCGAGCTATCGGAAAAAGAAAGCCAACTGCTGGACTACCTCATGCGGCATCCTAATCAACTGCTGACCCATGCCCAAATCCATGAGCAGGTGTGGGGCGATGCCGAGAAAATCAGCAGCAATGTACTAGCGGCGCAAATTCGCCTGCTCCGCCGCAAGATCGAGGGCAAGGGCGAAAGCACGCTGATTCATACAGTGTATGGGAAGGGGTATCGGTTTGGAGAGTAAGCGGTGCTGGAACAGGAGAAGGGCGATCGCCCACGATCTTGGCTGACTTTGGCTTCCTGTGCTTTCAACTCCTTAGACAAAATCCACTCATTTTGCCGCTTTGAATAACTCAACATTTCGCGGAATAACTCAACATTTTGCGGTTCAACGGTGTGCAATCATCATGAATCATGGAGACACATCACAGCGCACCGTAAGTTGTTAATAAAATGCAAAACTCTCAGCAACCGACCGTAATCATAACCGGAGCCTCTTCGGGAGTGGGGCTATACGCTACCAAAGCCCTGGCCCAGCGAGGATGGCATGTCGTCATGGCCTGTCGAGATCTAGCCAAAGCCGAAGCTGCTGCACAGTCTGTCGGTGTTCCCAAAGATCACTACACGCTACTGCATATTGATCTGGGTTCGCTCGACAGCGTTCGCAAGTTTGTGGATGAGTTTCATACCACCGGGCGATCGCTCGATGCACTGGTCTGCAACGCTGCCGTCTACATGCCGCTGCTCAAAGAGCCGCTCCGCAGCCCCGAAGGTTACGAACTCAGCGTCGCCACCAATCATCTTGGGCACTTCCTGCTATGCAACCTGCTGCTGGGCGACCTCAAGGATTCCCCCGCAGCGGACAAGCGGCTGGTCATTTTGGGAACCGTCACCGCCAACTCCAAGGAACTGGGTGGCAAGATCCCCATTCCCGCGCCCGCTGACCTGGGCAACCTGGAAGGGCTAGAGGCCGGCTTCAAAGCGCCGGTTTCCATGATTGACGGCAAAAAGTTCAAGGCCGGCAAAGCCTACAAAGACAGCAAGCTCTGCAACATGATCACCGTGCGCGAGTTGCATCGCCGCTATCACGACACCACGGGCATTACCTTCAGTTCGCTCTATCCTGGCTGCGTCGCCGACACGCCGCTGTTCCGCAATAGCTACCCAATTTTCCAAAAAGTCTTCCCCTGGTTCCAAAAGAACATCACAGGCGGCTATGTCTCGCAAGAACTGGCGGGTGAGCGTGTGGCGCAAGTCGTCGCTGATCCAGCGTTCAGGCAGTCCGGAGTTCACTGGAGCTGGGGCAACCGTCAAAAGCAGGGACGCGAGTCCTTTGTGCAGGAGCTTTCGGAAAAGGCCACAAATGATGCCCTGGGCGATCGCCTCTGGACGCTCAGCGCTAAGCTCGTTGGGCTGTAGCGACCCAGCTATCCTGCACGCCAAACAATACTCCCTTTGCGTAAAAGTTCTCCGAGGACGTGCATTGTTGCGCGATATCGCCGCACGTCTCTCAGCAGGCAAACTCCTCCTCGCACAGGTCGGCTCTTGCAACAGAATTAGGCTCTACAGTCTGAATAAAAGCTGTAGAGCCTGTTTTATAGCAATCGAAGTGTTGCACAACACCCAAAATCCCGATCCCTCGTGGCAAAATTTACCTGAATCAATCGGCGCAGCCAAGCGCTGGATATGAACAGAGTTTACATGCATCAGCAGAATAGTTTGATGCATTCTGCTATTCAGCACCCCATTCAGCAACTCTGCTGAATTTGTTTTACACCGAGGCAAAAAGATGAGTCTTATCTTTGACGTTTTAAGCGCGATCAACAACCCCAACCAGCAAGCCAGCGTTAGTTCGCTGGGTTCCATTGTCAATACTGTCTCTCAACTTGCAGGGAACCAGGGTCTTAGTCCTGCGACGACCCAGAGTGCCTTCTCTGTGGTGGGCAACCTGGCTCGTACTGCGCTGAAGCAGCAGCAAACCACCGCAGGGATGGGGGGATTGGAAAGCATGATCGGTCAACTCGCGGGTGGTTCCGCTAGCGGTGCAGCGCTGCAATCCCTGATTCCTGCCGGACTACAGCAACAGGCCGTCCAGACTATTTCCTCTGCGACTGGCATCAGCCCCACTATTGTCCAGGGAATGCTGCCAGGGCTGATTACCGCTGCGATGGGGATGCTGAACCTGGGCGCACCCAAACCTGGCACCCGTGGCGGCAACCCCCTGCTAGCTGCTTTCCTGGGCGGCGATGAAAAATCGACCGACCTCGGCGAAACGCTGAAATTTGCCAGCCGTTTCCTGAATCCGCCTCGTTAGGTTCTAGCACCTAGTTTGACCAGTTTAACAATCAGACTTCCTGGAGATTCTTGCGCCGCAAATCTCTAGGGAGTCTTTTTTATGGGTTTGTTTTATCAGTAGGAAAAGGAGTGGAAAAATCGACAGGTTGTAGATCTGCTGACCGACGGTTTTCTGGTCTTATAGCGTCTGACCTCACTTTTCTAGGTGACGCCACGAATGACATTCCTGGCAGCCCCACAAACACCTGACTAGCAATCCAAAATCCCAAATCCCAAATTGAGAATCGCTTGGGATGTAACGCCTATGTCACCAAAAATTCACGAATCCTTGCAGAAAGTTTCAGGAATTATACGGAGGCTCTGTGTAGTTTCTTCGTAGACAACCAAATGCTGAACGTCTGACTCGGCGGAACTTTCATAGATTCTGCATCGTCAGTTGTCAGGGGTGCGCTGCTATTTCAGGTGAAAAAGAATTTTCCGTACTTTCAACCTGACACTACTTTGGGCTTTGAGAGACATTAACAGGTGGAAAGGCGGATAACGCGGGTTCTAAAGGCATATACACCCTGGCACTGACTGAAATACACCACGAGGATGTCATGAACATGCGCTCTTCTACAGGTCGGCAAGAAAAAGCGAACAATGCAGATCGGTCGCGTAATGGTCTTAGCACGACTGCCCGGCCAGCCCTTAGAGTGCAGAAGCGCTGGCAGCCCAGAGTGCGACGAGTAGACACGGCGATCGCCCCTCGTGCTGCGGCTCCCATCAGCCAGACCGAGTTGGAAACGGCGCTGCGTCAGGAAGCCCTCCAGGCAGCCCAGCGCGGCGATCATCAAGAGGCGATCGCTCTATTTACCATCATTTTGGAGCAAAACCCCAGCAGCGCCCGTGACTATAACAATCGTGGCCTGGTCTACTTCCAAAGCGGGGACATGGAGCGGGCGATCGCCGACTATAACCAAGCGCTCGCGCTAGATTCCACTCTCGACAGCGTGTATAACAATCGCGCCAACTACTACGCCGCTCAGGGCAAGTTTCTAGAAGCCATCCTGGACTACGACGCAGCCCTTGATCTGAACCCAACCAACGTCCGCGCCTGGCTCAATCAGGGGATTACGCTGCGTGAGCTAGAGATGCACGAGCGCGCTCTAGAATGCTTTGACTTTGCGCTGCGGCTGGGTCGTCTGGAAGCCCACATCTACGCCGAGCGGGGTCGCACACATCACCTCTGGGGCGACTGGAACGCTGCCCTGGCAGACTATCAGCGAGCAATTGAGCGGCTATTGCTGCCCAATACGGCCACGCCTGGTGGAGCCGCTCGCCTGCGCCTTCAGATCGAAGTCTGGAGAGATGAACTGCTTGCGCCGCTGGAATCGGAGCCATAAGCCAAATCTGGCTTACCCAAATGCAGCCGACAGCTAGCTTGCTGCAAATCATGACTTGCTGAAAATAGCGCGAATAAAACTGCGAAACTGGCTCAAAATTACAGAAAACTCTCGGAACCTATCCTGAAGTCGCAAATATCAGGGTGAATACTACTTTAGCTAAGCTACTCTCGCTAGGCTACTCAGATAGGCTACTCCAGAAGAACGTGGGTGAGATGGTGAACCAGGGCGCGAAGTCCAAGAACATAGCTAAACGCGCCAAACCCACTGATCTGTCCAACTGCAACGGGTGCAATGTAGGAATGATGCCGAAAGGACTCCCGCCGATAGACGTTGCTGAGATGAACCTCGACTGTGGGCAGCGCTACAGCGGCGATCGCATCTCGAATGGCAATGCTGGTGTGGGTATACGCTCCGGGATTAATCAGTAGTCCATCCTGAACGCCCATCGCCTCGTGAATCGCATCGACCAAAGCGCCTTCATGGTTAGACTGAAACGACTCTAGCTGAACACCAAGCTGAACTGCTGCATCCTGCAATGACTGATTAATGCTATCGAGAGTCTCCCGTCCGTAAATCCCCGGCTCTCTGTGTCCCAGCAGGTTCAGATTTGGGCCATGCAAGACCAGGATGCTCAGATTGGACACAAAAAATCGCTAGAACAACACATCAAACGCAATTACGCATAAGGCTCGTCGAGGCAATCGAACCTAAACAGCGCGACTGCCAGAAGCGTCAGGCTAAACAGATGTCCAGTACAAACCTACCCACTCGCGTTGCTTACACTCAACCCAAAGACTGTTGCCAACGTCAACAGATCTTCAGGGTCGGAACACACTGCTCGGAAGCAACTTAGCGGCGACGGCTGCGGTCATCGACTGGAATGGGAATAGGTTCTGGCTCCGGCTGAACGTCTGGGCCCAGCAGCGCTTCCACTAGCTTGCGTGCCCACTCTTTAAGCTTTTCCAAAACCTTATCGATATAATCCATTGACTCAGACTGCTCCTTGATGCAGACCTAGATCGTAGTCTTGCTCGAAAGAATTCCAGACTGTTTGTTACGTCGGTTACAACGTATATTTACTATGACTCATCCAAGTGGAAGTTGACAAGGGCACCGAAGCCAGAGAGTGCAAATCCAACAACCTCAAGTTCAGAAGCCCAAAACTCAGACTGTGCCTGTCCACTCGGTCACAGAGCCAGAACAACAAAAGCGGAATCGTAAGCTGCTACCTAAAATCATAACCAAATGGCCAGAATTATCAACCCTAATCAGAGACCTACAGGTGCATGGATCTGCATCTCTGCTCCAGAAATGGGTTAGAGAGTTAGGGCGATCGCCCTGATTCTAACCATCGCCCAGTTCGTAAAGATTTCTGGTTCGCTGGCTACTCCAGTTCGCCTAGCTCAGCAGACTGCGGAACGCTAACCACATATCGATAGCCCGTTTCAGCCGAACCCTGGATGTTGATCGTGCCTCCGTGGAGTTCTGCAAGCTGCCGACTGAGCATTAGCCCTAGGCTTTGGCGGAGCATGTTCTGTGGGGCCGAGCCGTCAGCAGTGTCACCTTGAGAAAGCGCAGACTTCTGGGGGTCGCCCGCAGACCAGCCGTAGGACGACGCATGGGCTTGAGACAATTCGGCTGGGGTCAGCATTTGCCCGGTATAGAGGTCAGCAGCCGGAAGTCCCTCGCCCAACCAGGGATGCGAAGTCCACACGGTAATGGTCAGTGCCGACTGCTTGCGAGAAATGTGGACGCGGATAATGCTTTCGGTGCTGGCAGACTGAATCACGCTGAACACCAGGTGATAGAGCATCTGACGCATTTTTTCTTTGTCGAGCATCCAAATGCGGTTGCCCGGCTCGACTGTCAGCCGAATGCGCTGTTCTCGCCGTTGTGCCACCTGCTGGAGGGTGCTAAACGCCTGTTGACACAGCATTTCTATGTCAATTGGCGCAAGGTTTAGGACGCAGTTTGTGTCGTTGAGTGCGCCCAGTTCTAAAATTTCATTGATTAACGAGAGCAAGGTTTGGCCGCTATTGTGGACAATTGCCAGATACTCTTTCTGCTTTTCTGTCAGCGGGCCATAAATTTCACGGTTGAGGACGCTGGCCATGCCTAGGATTGATGTGAGGGGGGTGCGGAGTTCCTGAGCCATTTGAGCGATCAGATCTGCCTTAATCGAGGTGGTGGGCGACGCGGCGATCGCCCCCTTGGGAGATTTCATCATGGGCTGGGGCGATCGCCGCAGGAGATAGTTGCGCTCGTATTCGCTCATACTCCACCGGGCAACTAGCTCCAGCAGTTCGACTTCGCGGGTCGAAAAATCACGCGGCTGCAAGCTCAAGACAGCTAGCGTGCCGACGCATTGACCATTGGACGCGATCAGGGGAGCGCTGAGGTAGGCGCGAATCCCGTAATGCCGCACGAGCAGGCTGTCCGCAAAATCGGGATGGGCCGAAGCGTCATTTAGCACAAGCACCTGACGACTTTCGACCACATGGCGACATAGCGCGTCGGCGCGAGGAAGTTGGCGGGTTGTCGCCAGTTCGTTCATCAGCCCAATCCGCGATAGCCCAACCGCAGATTTGAACCACTGGCGCTGTTGATCCATCAGCCCCAGCACACAAATTCGAGCATCCAAAAGATGGGCGGCTGTTTGAGTCGCTTCTTCAAAAATCGGCACACTCTCAGCATCCATTAACCCAAGGTCGTTCAGGGTTTTAAGGCGCTGCTCTTCTATACTCTTTTCGACACTGTGCGCTGGCTCTCCATTCTGGGAGAACAAGTCCTGATCTGGGCTAGGCATCGCGACCCTCTTCCTTAACATATCCTCTGGTTAGCCGTCTCTTTTAAGGATGCAAAAGTCTTTCAGTACACCTAGAGTTCCCTAACTTTAATTTCAACAAACATTGACAGAAATGAGACTTGCACCAAGCTCGTGCTAACAATTTCTTTATCAACTACCACGTTGAAAATGAGGATAAAAAGTCAAAAATAGTCGAGAAAAATGGAGCGATCGCCGCAAAAATACGCAGGACAAACCCTATTCAAGGTCTCCATGTTTGCAGTCAATTCCTCACAGTCTCTTTATCAAAAACGCGGGCAGACTGAGAAACCAGGATCATCCGAATATTCTCGCGAAAAAACAAGTTGCCCGGATGTTCTTGGAAACCGTTATTGGCAGACCAGAGTTGGGAAACGGCGGGTGCGGTTCACTTCCTAATCAAGCTCACATCAAGTCCACAGATGTCTCAGGAAGCGTCATTGGAGTTCTGCGCTAAGAGAACCGTCAGTAAGGCTTTTTAGCCTCCTGGTTCCCCGTTTTCGGTTCAGCAGCGTTATCCTAAGCTTGTTTAACTTTTTGTTCAGTTGCTCAACGTTCGTTTAACTTTTTTGTTCAACATCGTTCATCTCTTCTGTTCAACATCGTGCGATCGCCCCCTCTGTGGCGGCGGAGGACGATGCTTCGGCAGCAGGGCTGAGCAACGAGGCGCGACTGAACTTGCTACTGAATTTTAGAGTGGGGCGGCGACAGATGAAATGTCTGGGCAGATTCCACATGCTCAACCCCAGGCACCTGACGGAGCGCAGGCAGGTCACCAGAGGGGCAGGAACCCGTGACGATTCCCACCTGATCCATCACCTGATCGATCTTCATGCCTTGCTCTTGCAGGTCTTCGGCAACTTCCAGGAGGCGATCGAGGTGATCGTCTGCAACGGAAACGGTTACTTGAACATTTGCCATATTAGTTTCGATTGATCAAGAAAACGTCGAAATCTTATCTCAAAGACATCTCATCTCAAAGACATCTCATCTTGAGTAGATGATTTAGATTTTAGGGCGATCGCTCGCTCCCTGGTCTCTTCCTTCAGAAGAATACATCTGCTATTTATGCGGTGGATTGACCAGCGTGCCATCCGGCAACCAGGCGATCGCCCGTGCCGCTTCCGGAAACGGACTGCGTTGCTGTCCCCAACTCCGGGCCGCCGCGCAAAACAAATCCAGTGGGGGATCGAGCAATCGATCCCACGGCTCCTGTCCTCTTAGTGCATGGGGCGCGACGCTTGGAAGTTCTTTGAGGAGCCACCGAGCCAGACGAGTTGCAGCGTCTTGCCAGGTGAGCGATCGCATCCGGGTTGAGCCATGCAGCTCATGCAGGTGAGCATCGGAACGGCCGTAGCGCTGCCACTGTTTCCAGAGCGCAGGCAACGTAGCGCGATGGCGATGGCGGGCGATCGCCCCTTCTGCCAGGCGAAGTTCCCACTGCCCTGTCTGCAAAATTCGCCAGCACAAGTCTGCGTCGCCGCCGCTGGTGAGGTAGGGGCGAAACAGCCCAACGGCTTCGAGGGGCGATCGCCGCACGGCCAGGTTGGCCGTCTGTCCGTAGGGCAAAAATCCGTGGGCCAGCGTGTGTCGCTGCGACAGAAACTCCCGGCGGGCAGCGTACCGCTCCAGCCAAGTGGCAGGTTTCAGAGGCAGCACTTCTCCCGCCACCAGCCCGACCTGCGGCTCCGCAAAAGGCTGCACTAAATTCCGCAGCCAGTCTGGATTCGGACGACAATCGACATCGGTGAAGGCAATGATCTCGCAGGGGGTGTTGCCCGACAGCGCTGCCACAATACCCGCATTGCGGGCGGCGTAGGCGCTTTGAATGTCTGAAACAGTGAGCGGGCGCAGCGTCAGTCCGAGCGACTGGAACTGCATAGCGGCAGTTTGGAGTAAATCGGGCGTGCGATCGCCACTCCCGTTATCGATCAAGACATATTGAACGCGCTCTCGTGGATAAGTCTGCTGAGACAGGCAGGACAATAGCTCTGGCAAATCTGCCGCTCCGTTATGGATCGGAATCACCACTCCGACTCGCGGATACAATTCGGAAAAGGGTTCCTCCTCTGAAAGTTCCACTTTTTCTTCAGAAGTTTAAGATATTCAAAATATCACGATGTAATGTGCAAGGCATTGTCAGAGTATTTCATAAACTCTCGCTGAATTCTTTTTAGAAAACCGCTTAAAGTTCATTGCCATTCTAAATCTTTTGTGAGCCAGATCACAGGGTTTAGGTGGCGTTCAATACAAATTCAATAAAAAAAACTAAAGCCCGAAAATTCTGACTGCTTTCGGCGTTAAACTTTAGATACCTTAGAAATATAACGCTGAGTATGGGTCAGCATTGCTCATCATCAACATTGCTCAATTGTTTAGGAATCTGTTTAAGAACTACCCCTTTTACAGAGTGCTTTTAGGATTTTTTTAGTAAAACTATCTATTCTCACTATTCTTAAAATTCTATTTCAGAAGGGGGAAGGCGATGAATACTATCTGCCAATGGGATCAACAAGATAAAACCAGCATTCGGAATCTGCGGCAAACTGCACGATTCTCTCTCATTGTGGTCAGTGCGCTGATGGTGTTGTTGGGCACTGCTAGTCGGGCGATCGCCAACCCGGAGACAGTCCCAAACGCTCCTGATGCTGCCGACATTGAAGAGATCAACACCTCCATTACGCAGGACTATATGCCTGCGATTATCTATTTGCCCGACCCCAACACCCAAGAACTCGTCCCGCAATCAGTGCTGGTGACTGCTGACGAGCCAGTGGCAGGTGCCGTCACCCAAATCGTCGAGTCCTATGAAGGGCAAGACGTGGGCATTACGGGCTATGAGGTCAACGTGAACGAGGCGGCAAAGGAGGCTGAAATTAACTTCGCAATCAACAATCCTCGTGGCGGGCGAGCGTTTCAGAGCCTCAGCAGCGCCAATCAATACTGCTTGTTTGAAGCCATTCGAGAAACGCTGTTGACCCAGCCTTCCTACGGCATTCAGCAGGTCATTTTTCAGGCCAATAGCGTTGACTTTGATATTTAGCTCCTGACCCACTGAGGATCGGGACTCACAAGATTTCTCCTAGCTGGTGTTCTAAAAAACATCCACCGAGCGGTATGCTATGGGTGGAACGGCCTTGTAAGTTTGGCTCACTGAGCTTATTTATTAGTCCTGATCTATTTGGCTTTATTCACGGCTTCTAGGTTCATGGGTTCTGGTCATTGGCTCCAGTTGTGTCCTCCCGATTAAGAGGTATTGGTCATCTTGACAGAGTCATCCGAGAACGAAAAAGATCAATTTTTCTATCCGATTGGGCGCTACCAAGGCGACTTCTCCCCTCAAAGGCTGGCGTTCAATGCCAATCTCCAGGAATTTGCCCAGCGTATTGGTATTATTTGCAGTCTAGAGACCGGCGGCAAAATTTCTCCCGACGAGGCCTACGACCAGATTAAGGCGCTTTGGAAGCAGCTTAAAGCTTCAAAGTCCGCTCTGATTGACACGCTTCAAGACCGGCCTGAATTGCCGCCAGAAGAGTAGCAGTTGAGCCAGGATTGGGAAACCCGTTATACGTCGCAAATAGGGCTGGACGTTTTGGATAGGGCCGGGTTTGCCTAAGCCCGACCCTATTCGGAGTTATCCTAACCCTTCTTGTTCTCGTCCTCTCAGCCCCTCACACCCTGAACACAGGCACTCGCCTGCCAGAGTTGGTAGACTAGGCGTTCGATTGCAACAGGCAGGGCAGCAAGAAAAACGCCTTCGTGAGCATAGGGACTGGACGATAGCCAGCTTCCGTAGAGCGTAATTTCAACCCAGTCTGTATCTGCTGGAGCTAGGGCGATCGCCTCAGAGTGTGACTTCAGCAGTTGTTGGAGTTGGGCCAACTGGGGCAAGTGGGCCGCCAGCAGAAAACTAGCGGAGTTTGGCGTGACGTGCAGCGTTTCGCCGCAGCGCAGGGCCAGCGTCACCCGTTGGGCGATCGCCGTTTCGATAGGCGTAGACAGGCACTCTATATAAACGTCGGCATCGGTATAGGTAAGCTTTAGCATGACAAACGCTGTTCCTTCAGAGAGATGCGGTTAGCAAGCAGAAGGTTCGGGTTTGCGGCAAGTGGCAAAAAAGAACCCCCGCTTCTGACGATCAGGAGCGGGGGACCAGAAAAACCGAGTCGCTTTGCCTTTAGGTGGGCGACAGGATGACCCTGCACCTCCCGCTCGTATTGAGTTGCGTTTTAAGTTGTGTTGCAATGCGGCCCAAGATGGCCAGGGCAGCGTTCAAAAATCCGAACTGAAATCCGGTGTGAAGCGCAGTGGGCAAGGGCGATCGCATTCCGATGGCGCGGACGGCTGCATCGAAATCGGGATCTAGTTCTGCCTGCAAGCGAACGAGCAAGCAATCCGAGCAATGAGAGAGGGCAGATAGATCCATCCCTTGAAGCCCAACGCCTGTTCCAGCGCCCTTGCGCCGCCCCAAATTGCAACCCGCCAGCAGCGCCGCGCCAAAATGCTGCCATCCTTCAAGCAGAAACAGCCCGACAAATTGCGCCCGTCCGTCTTGGAACGGGTCAATCCGCGTGCTGTAAAGGATGGACAGAGCGAGGCTTAACATAGGGGGTGCAAATACTGGGGTCGCAAATACTGGAGTTGCAAAGGCGGGCAAAAGGACTGCGAGAAAGCTGGAAAGCGCTGCGAAGCAGGAAGACGATAAAGTGAGAGGACTCAGGAACCAGAGGGGTAGAAACTGGGGCTGGTATGCAGAAGCGTGTGCTATCAGAAGAGAAAAAAGCGGCTACAAAATTACCAGTATTACGGTTGTAGTATAGCCGCATTGCTTTGGCAAGCCAATAGCCGACACTTGCTTTATCTGGCGACCTCACTCAAAATACGCAAAATTCCGGAGTGTTTTACAAAACTTTAGATTTTTGATTCGGAATGACGGGCTAAATGTCGGGGGCGGCCATCAAGCGAGAGACTTCGGCGTGCATCAGCGCGATTTCCGGATCTCGTTGAATCGCACGAAAATAGCCCTTTTCTAGCTCTGTGCCAAATTCTGACGGCTGCATTAGCACCCGGGCACGGGTGAACAGTTCATCTACTTGCTCCATCGAGACGGGCTTTTTGGACAGCACCACATCATCAATTTGCACCACAAACTGAGAAATGGGGCGCAGCCAGCTAAACCAACCGTCATCCTCGATCACCAGCTTAAAAAACTCCGTATTCGAGCGAATCGGGCCGTGAAATTCTTCATAAATGCCGCGCTCCGATTCCAGCAGGGCTTTGTGAATCCGCAAAATCGCTAACCGAAGCTGACGAAGCCGCTGCAATTCAGACTCAAGGGAAGGGCGAGAAGAAGACATCAGAAGTAACCACGGAAACCCAATCACAACCTAAGATGAACTGCCCAGACGATGGAGCGACCCGTCAAGACAACTTCACCCTTTATTCCATCATCGCATCCTCTCCGATTCCCAAAACCCAATCTTTGATCAGCGCGTTCACCTGCTCCGGCACTTCGTCATGGGGACAATGCCCCGCGTTTAGGTAATGCTCTGTCAGGTTGGGATAGTGCTGGCGGAAGAGCGCTCCTCGAGTGCGGGCGTTCATCCACGGATCGCCCTCGCCCCAGAGCATTAGCAAGGGACACCGCATCTGGCTCAGCAGCACGTCATTCTTTTCGCCACGGGGAGACTTGAACACAGCCGCGAACACGGCGGGTGCGCCCGGATCGCAAGAGGGGCGGTAGATATCCTCAACCAACTGGTCGGTGACGGCGCTGCGGTCTAGATAGACCTTTTCCAGCGTTTTGCGAATGACAGATTTTTGCCGGACGTATTGAAACAGCAGAAAACTGGGGAGCGGCTGCAACAAGAGCGATCGCACGATGTCTCCCAACCACTGCTGCACGAGGTTGGGCTGAGCCATTTGCGCCGTTTCGGTAAAGGCTCCAGCGCAGTTCAGCAGCACCAGCCCGGCGGCGGATTGTGGACGCTGGGCCGCCACACACAGCGATGCATAGCCGCCCAGCGAGTTGCCCGCCAGCACCACAGGTCGCCGAATCACGTCGGTAATAAAGTCATGCAACTGATCGCGCCAGAGGTCGCCACTGTAGACGATATCGGGTTTCTGCGATCGCCCAAAGCCCAGCAGGTCGATTGCCCACACTTCAAAGTCGGCGCTTAGCCCCGCCACATTCTTGCGCCAGTGGTCCGTAGACGCGCCAAAGCCATGCACCAGCAGCAAGGGCGGGCGATTCGCCAGGCCATCCCTGTGGGAATCGCCCCGTCGTTCTCCTGCCCGGACGTAGTAAATGGAATAGCCGCGCCAGTTCCAGTAGGCTCCCACCGCAGGGGCGATCGCAGTTTGCATGAAACCCAGTGTGTAAAGGAATGTAAACATTCTAGCTCTACCCCTGGGATGGCTCAAGCCAGGCGTAGGGGTCAGAGATCCGTTTTGCCTCGACCCCTGCCCCTTGCACTTACTCGACAGGAACAACGGGCGTGAGGACGACTTCCTCTTCGTCTTTGCCCAGTTCCAACACCTCCAGCAGTTCCATCCAGGCATCTAGCCCGTCGAGATTGTCGGGATCTTCTCGGCGCAAATTGCCCAAAAGGGTGAGCGCGTCGTACCAGATGCCGTTTTCTGCATACAGGGCCGCCTGGTCGAGCGGCAGGGCGCGGTCGATTTCGGCAGTGAGTTCGGCATCCAGCGCGGCTCGCTGAATCCAGCCTTCCACAAACACAACTTCGCCGCCGCATTGAGTCTGGAAGTTCCACCGATACATGCGCCCGACTTCTAGCGCTGGCGCGGTTTCGGGGAGAGCGATGCCAATAATACCGGGTTCATTGCTCAGGACAATGTTTTGTTTTCGGTAAATAATGCGGCGCTGATCGTCGAACAGCACAAATTCGGCAGGCTCATCGCCCGTAATCGCGTAGGGAACATAGAACCAGAAGGTGGGATGGGCGGCGGCAGTGAGGGCCCAGACGCTAGTGTACTCTCTGCCGTTGCGCCCAACCTCACGAGTGGACGGAACTAGGGCTGCCAGCGATTGGCAGATGGGAAGATCGCCGCTACCTCGACTGGCTCCGCCGAAGGGTCGCCCAGCCGGTGCGCCTGCTTCGGGCGGCAGCGGGGCCCGATAGCGATGACCACCGCCCCCAATTGCCCGGTCTGCACCGGGTGCGTCGCCGCTAGACGATTCATAGCGCTGCGCCACAGCCGGAGCAGCAGACAAAACCAGAACCACAGCAGCGATCGCCGCAGACTTTAACCAAAACTTAGATGCATTCATGTCGGTGACCTCAACTCAAGGGGGGCTGGTGGGGAGGCACACATATAAGGTGTTTGGGGTCTTGGGCAACCTCGCGCTGGAGGTTCCTGATTCTTCCCACAATATTCACTTCAGGAAATCTCTGCTCTTTTACGCAGCAAGACGAAAAGAGCGGGCCGGAGTTTCCTAGCGATGGGTTTGGAGTCTTGGGAGGACTGGACTTTGCAGCCCTTTATTTGAAGCGCTGACCGCGAGTCATGATCAGGATGAGATTGACGAAAAAGAGGAGCGTCAGTTGCACCAGGCGATAGCGGTAGACGATGACCAGGACGGAGCTGAGGCCAAAGGCCAAAAACGCAGGAACCAGCGGCAACCAACCGCCCCAGGCGATAAAGATACCCTGAGCGAGCGCCCCCAAGAGCAGCAGCCCCAGGGCGATCGCCCCCAGCAGCCGAAAAGGCCCCTTAAACAGCAGCACCAGCAGCCCGCCCAGCGCCGCCCAGCCGCCAATCCACAGCACTTCTAGCCCGTCGGGCAACGTCCACAGCAGCGGCCGCTCGTTCATCGCCGCACTGATCAACTGACTGGTCATGTGGGCCTGCACAATTGCGCCGTCCATTGTGGAAGCGATAGGCGTTTTCCAGATATCTTTCGAGTTGCCCGGATCGATCGGCGTATATCCGAGGATAATCAGCCGATCTTGAATGAGGTCTGGCTGCACTCGCTGATTCAGCACATCGCTGATTTTGACCCGCTTAAATGGGCTGTCGTAGAGCGGGCGCACGGTGCGATAGTTAAGCAAGATCTGCGCCCCGCGATAGTCAAAATTGGGCGCTTTGTAGCCGCCCGATCGCTGTCGCAGCAGGGGATAAGTGCGATCGCCCAGTTTCAGCACCTCCGGCGTAATTTCTACGGGAATCTGCTCGGCTTCTAGATACCGACCCGCCAGCAGCGTGCTAAACGCGAAATCAGGCAGGCAGCCTGTTTCGTCCGAAAGTTCCTCACGCATGGCCAGCAGGTGACGGCGCACCATCGGTGGGTCTTCCTTTGTTCGGTCTTCGTTGTTTTGGCTTGCAGGGGAATTTGGAGCATTTAAGGACTGACGGGTAGCGATCGCCCGCACTTGGGTGCTGGTCTGGTGAACCTTGCCTTCTTTTTTGTCCTCTACAAAGTCCGAAAACCCCAGCCGAGCCGCTGCAATTTCCGCTGGCGGCGCAATGCCGTCCCTACCATCCACAGGCACTTTGCAAACGCCGATGACCTTTGAGTTTTGGCTAAACTGCCGAGCCAGTGCAGCGTTTGTAGGTTCGATTGGCAGGTCACGATACAGGTCAATGCCAATCACCCTGGCTCCACTCTCGTCCAAAATCTCGATCAGGCGGTTCAGGTTCGCATTTGACAGCGAATACTCGTGGGGGCCGTATTGCTGTCCCAATTGCTGCTTCTCTTGTTCGTCAATCGTGACGATCAGCAGGCGCGGGTCTTGTTCTCGCTCGGCAGGGCGCAGGCGCAGCATCTGGTCGTAGGTGGCGAGTTCCACGGGTTGCAACCAGCCGAGCGATCGCCCCCCGATGACCACTCCTGCTGCCAACGCGCTGAGGGCGATCGCCATTGGCACGCGGCGCAGCACCCGGCGCAGGCGGCGCTGCCAGACTTCGCGGCGATGCAGGCGGCGGCGGTGCAGGCGAGTAGCGGCAACAGGAAGGGGACTGGGCGACTCTGCGGATTTGGGCGCTCGCCCTAGGAGGGACTGCCAGGTAGGGGGGCGCTCTGCCGGGTTTTGGCAAATAACGGGCAGCCAAGTGGCGCAAAGAAACTCGTTTTCCAAGACCTGGAGTTGCTCTCGCGCCCGCCGCACCGAGAGATAGAGCGACTCGCCCCGCACAAAAGTTCGCAGGAAACTGGTGAGGAATTCCTGCGCCACCCGGTCGGGCACGGGTTCCCGCATCACCACTAGTTGGGGAATGTGCAGGTCGGCCAGGGCGCGGGCCAGCCCCAGCCCGTCGCAGGAGTTGAAAATCGCCAGCTTGAGTCCCTGGGCAGCGGCATTTCGCAGAGCATAATGCAACTCTTCGATCGTCAGGGAATCGCTGGGGTTGATGGCGATGCGCCCGGTGTCGCCGTCTGCCGCGTCTGCGGCTAGTTCGGTGGAACTGTGCCCCGCAAAAAACAGGATGTCCCACGGCTGATCCCAGAGGCGATCGCTCAGTTCTTTGCGGTCGGGTTCTACCAGAAAGGTTACGTCGGCCTGGGGCGACAGGTGCATCAGCAGCGTGCGATCGCCCTGCACGTCGATGCCTGCGCTATTGCCCAAAATCGCCAAAATCCGCACCTTTCCCTTGGGCTTGGGCGGTTGCAGCACCCGCTGATAGGTGGGAGCACTGAGGGCAATTTCCAGGTGGGAATGCTGCTCAAATAGCTCCAGCAGATGCCACGGCAGCCGTTGCAGCAGCCGATCTTCCGTCTGCACAATCAGCCGCACAGTGTCGGTGGGCGACAGCGCTGCAAACCAGGTTTCGCGCACCCGCCGAAAGGATTCTGCCCGCAGCCACTCATTCAGGCGATCGCGCAATTGCCGGGCTGCCTGCTGACACGCCGCTCGACTCGCCGACCGCGACACATTTTTGATTTGATGGTCGGGCGCATTCAGCCGCGTGGCAATGCCCAACTGTCGATAGGCCGTTTGCCACTGTTGATATAACGCCACCACCTCCGGCGCGGGCGGCAGTTTCCCTACCACCTCGGTTGTCAGTTGCATCGCCAGCCCTGAGGCTGCGTCTGTCTCTTCGCCGACCTGGAGCGTCGCCGGAAACCCCTGCTCAAAGCTGCCTTCACCAAATCGCAGCGTTACTAATTTGTCCACGGCTCTAAATCAAGAATGCTTCTGTTGCGGTCGTATCACCCAAGGCAACTTGCACCCCAAAGGTTTCGCCAGAGACTCCGCTAAATTGCAGTTGCAGATAGTCTTCCAGCGTGGTGGACTGAGCCTCTAAAAAAACACCGCCCGACTCGTCCAGAATGCGGAGATGCACGTCTGGCGGCAGGCTGGGCGTACCAGGACTGGGATAAAGCTGGACACAAATATCGGTCTGTCCAGGTTGTGTCGTGCTGAGGCTAAGTTCCATCACCAGCGGCAGCGAAACACCCACCTCCACCAGTTTGGCTCGGCGCACAGCGGTACTGTTGAGCTGACGAAAGGCATAGGCGGGGCTGAGCTGCTCTGCACTCAGGACAGCATCCACCGCGTTCCAGCCTGCGTCGATCGCCCCTTGCAGCCATCGTCCCAACTGGTTGAGGCTGACTCCTGCCTGCGCCAGCGTCGTTACAACCAGGGGATGCAGCAGCCGATCGAGATGATCCATCAGATCTTCAGGCGGCTGGAGATAATCAGGATGCAGGGCTAAACCATCGTCCCCTGGCTCTAGGGTGGGGGTAAAGCCCAGAATGGAGGCTTCGCGCTGCGATGCGTCGATATGAACCGCGACATACCCGATGCGATCGCCCCACACTTCGGGTGGCACTGGGCAGGGCGCAGATACATGTTGAACAGGGCGGCATTCCAGTCTTCCCGCGCCAATGACTTCCAAATCGGCAACGTCAGCCGCAAGACGGGCGATCGCATTCCAGCTATCTCCCCGCTCCAGATCAGTCTCGATGCCCATCATTTGTAAATAATCATTGACCACCCACACCGCCAGCGTATTATGACGCACCTGTTCGGCTTTGGTCGGGGTTGGCTGCTGGCTGGCAAACCGCTGGGCAAGCTGTCGGGCTGCCTGCGGTAGGGGCAGCGTTAATGCGAAATCGTCAATCTCGGCGGTGTTGTATGTCATAGGGTCAGTCCTCGGGCAAGTCCTCCTCTACAGATATCCCTCGGACTCGCCAAATTTACGCAACCGGGGTAAACACTGTCGCTGATAAAAACTACTCAGTGTGGAAATCGGCAGCCCAAACTCGGCCGAGATTTCTTCCCAGCTTGCTTCTGGCGGCAGCCGTCGCAGCAGCAGGGCCTGACAGTTCACCTCCGGTCGCCCCTTAATGTGGGTTTTCACCAGATCGCCACTGCCGTCCGCTTCTACCCAGTCCCGCACCTCCTGCAAAATGGGCGGCACGTCGGGATTTGCTGCCAGGTTATCCACCGGATCGATCAGTTCCCCGGTCTCGCCAGAGCGCGAGGCCATGCCCCGGACAGAGGCCCGCCGAGTTTCCTGCTCTCGACCTTGAATGTAAAAATCTTGCAGCCGCCGCTTTAGATAGGCGCTCAACCAGGTCACCACGCTGCTCTGAGTGGGGTCGTATTTTCGGCCGGTCGTGGCTTCGCAGACGTTCTGGCAGAAATAGACCCAGGTCTGCTGAAGCGCATCTTCGTAGTAGGCGACATTCTCCCGCCATAGTTTGCGCGATGCCAGCCGAATTACCTTAGTCAAGGCTCGCTGACGCTGGGGGCTGCCGGGGGGATGGCGACAGGCTTCGATGACCAGTTCTTGCAGTTCGTCCATCTCAGGGATTGGGGTTAAGGGCAGGGGCGGCAGCCAAAAAAGCAAAGCCCAGCGGGTTCACAGGTTGGCGCATGGGGGCAGCAGCCCAGTTGCCAGACATGCACCTAACCCATAACCCACTACACAGAATGCTTTACTCGTATCACAGTTCTGAACGCGATAAAGTTCCAAATTCTATAGAGTTTGTTGCAAGAGTTTGTTGTCACTTACTCCGGGTTTTCTGGCGATCGCGCTCCGATGAAATCATCCTGAGCAGTAGACCCTGATTCCTGACAACCCAACTGGGCGATCGCCCCTATTAGCCGCTCGACCAGCCCCAAATCCTTGTCGCCGGGGGAACGCTCCACGCCGCTGGAGAGGTCGATGCCGTAGGGATGGGCCGCTCTCAGCGCGTGCTGCACGTTGTCGGGCGTGAGGCCGCCAGCCAGCAGCCAGGGACAGCCAGGGTCAAAGTCTCGCAGCATTGCCCAATCAAGGGTTGCGCCTGTGCCGCCGTAGAGGTGGGGATGGTAGGCATCGAGCAAGAGCGTGTCAATGTGGGGCGTGTAGCGGTGGGCCAGGTCGAGCGTGGCAGCATCGCGCACCCGCAGTGCTTTGATGAGTTCGATGTGGGGCAAGGCATCGCGCACCTGCTGGCAGCCGTCTGGCGATTCGTTGCCATGCAGTTGCACAGCCGTGAGTTGGGCGATCGCCACCACCTGCTGAATCTCTTCCAGGGTCGCATCCACAAACACGCCGACCCGATCCACCGGGGCTTCTGGCGGCAGCGCCTCGACGATTGCCCGAATTTGGGCTGGCGCGACGTAGCGCGGCGACGCAGCCACGCAGATAAAGCCCAGGGCCGAAACGCCGAGTTGGGCGATCGCCCGTCCCTGGGCAGGCTGCGTAATGCCGCAGATTTTGACCCGCAGCGGCGTGGATCGCGCCAGGGAAAACTCAGCAGAAACGGACTCGGCGGGACTCTGCATAGTGACTCTGCATAGTTTTGTATCGGTATTGCCCAGAACTGTTAACTCTTTCAACAAATTGTGTTTCGTCAAACCTGCCTCTCTAAAATCAGGAATGATTTTGCACTGCGCCTTGAGCGGAGTGCTTGAGATCGGCGAGTTCAAAAAAGGGGAGATTTCACATTGTTTCACGTTGCGTTTCACACTGCACTCATCGCTACGGCGACAACGGCCCCCTGGTCGATTAACACTGCAATTGTCATGACGGCGGCAAACCTGTTTGCGATCGCCATCGGCTATTACGCGATCCAAAAGCGCGGCGTTGGCCCGGCGCTACCTGTCGAGCTACCCGCCATGTTTACGGGCTTCGGCTTGCCAGAACTGTTGGCTACCATGAGCTTCGGCCACCTGCTGGGGGCTGGGTTTGTGCTAGGTCTGTCGAATGCTGGTCTGCTCTAGCGCCTAAAGACTCTACGGGCAGGAAACAAGGTGGGCCTGTTCAAGGAACATTCGCCGCTAGAGTCCTGCCCGTCCTCGTTCTGTATTTTAGGGCCAGTATTTTCAGAGCCAGCGTCTTCAGAGTCAGTATTTTCAGAGCCAATATTCTCAAGAATTGATATCAGAAGCCATCCTCCAGGCTCATCTGTTTGCCAGGTCAGCCTAGTAGAATGAGAGCAAGCCTGACGGGACTGGCGCAAGTCTTAGCGGTTTATCGCAGTTGCAGAGAGTTGAACCAGAGAATTTGGATTCAGAGAGTTGGATCAACACCTGAAAGCTTTGATGACTTTTCTCAAGCTTGCTTTCAGCTTTAACCTCACCACTCCTCTCGCGCAAGTGCTGCGGAGTCTTCACTCCTAACCCTTGCTATCAGCGTTAACGGTCTCCCAGGCAGTGTCTTATCAGGCGGTGGGTTTTGCCGCCCCAATGCAGCCAGGAGGACAGATGAGGGCAGGTTGGCGAGTTGGCTCGATTTTTGGCATTCCACTGCTGGTTGATTCCTCATGGTTCCTGATCCTGGGGCTGTTTACCTATTCCAACAGCCTGATGTTGCAACAAAGCCCAGGCTACCCAGCGGGCGTTGCCTGGATTACGGGACTGGGGCTGGCGCTGGCGCTGTTTGGGTCGGTGCTGCTGCATGAGTTGGGCCATAGCCTGACCGCGCGATCGCAAGGCATTGGGGTCAACTCAATCACGCTGTTTCTCTTTGGCGGCATCGCGTCCATCGACCGGGAATCCAAAACCCCAGGGCAGATGTTTCAGGTGGCGATCGCCGGGCCAGCCGTCAGCTTCGCGCTATTTCTGCTGCTGGCTGGAGCAGCCCAGGTGCTTCCCACGGATACTCCCCTGCACCTCATTGCCACACGGCTTTCCGCCATCAACCTGGTGCTGGCGCTGTTTAACCTGATTCCGGGTCTGCCGCTGGATGGTGGACAAGTGCTGAAGGCAGCAGTATGGAAGCTGACGGGCAGCCGCATCCAGGGAATGCGCTGGGCCGCCCGATCGGGACAGGCACTGGGCTGGTTTGGCATTGCGCTGGCGGTCATGGCTTATATCCAGTCTCCCGCAGGCAGCATCAACGCCATCTGGCTGGGGCTAATCGCCTGGTTTATTTTGAGCAATGCCCGCGCCTACAGCCGCGTTTCGGATGTGCAGGAGGCAGTGGGCAAGCTGACAGCAGCAGACGCGATGACCCGCGAGTTTCGCGTGGTTGATGCCGACCTCAGCCTAGAACGCTTCATCAGCGATTATGTGCAGCAGGAGGAGGGCTATCCACCTGCTTTCTATGCTGCGTCGGAGGGGCGCTATCGGGGCCAGGTCTTGGTCGAAGATGTGCAGCAGATCGAGCGCAGCCAGTGGAATCGGACGCTTCAGGAGATAGCTCATCCACTCACAGAAATCCCTAGCGTTGCGGAAGCATCGCCCCTGTCAGATGCCATCGGGAAACTGGAAGCCGAAACTTTGAAGCGGATTACGGTCCTCTCTCCGGCCGGAGCAGTGGCGGGCGTGCTAGATCGGGGCGACATTGTGCGAGCAGTAGCCAAGCAGTTGAATGTGCCTGTGCCCGATGCGTTGATCACTCGCATTAAAGAGGAAGGCGTGTATCCGCCGGGGCTGCCGCTGCCTGCGATCGCCACTTCGCTCAATGAAGACCGAAACGGCTAAAGAATCGTAACGAATAGAAACATATTGGGTCAATGTTTCTGATCTAGCAGCATCCCTCAGAGAATTGCAGATTCTCCTGTGGCGTAATGGGTATGGCGATCGCCACAGGTGTTGCTATATTAGTCTGTTGATACGGGTTGTCTACAGGAAACGTGCGATCGCCAGACTTGTGGCTACAGCGTTTGGCCAGCTTGTCTGTAGGTTGCTTCTACCGCTCTGTTATTACAGCACTCTCTTACACAGTTAGGTGCGCGATGTCCTCAAGAGGGCAAGGGTTTCGCAGCGTCCTGTCTACCGCACTGGCTTTAAGAAAGTTGTGGATAATTAACAGATTTGTTACGTCTTTGCAGGTTCGTTTTGTTTTCCATTTTTGTTTTCCATTGTTGAGCGAGTCATCGTTGCATGTCAGCATCGCACCCCAATCACCTGATCATCATCGAAGACAATAAGGGACGGCGAGAATACACGCTGGAGAGTGAGGTTTACTCGATCGGTCGAGATCCGACCTGCGATATCCGGCTCATTTCTCAATTTGTGTCTCGACACCATGCCACTCTGGTTCGCATGGTAGACGATCACGGTGGCTATTACTATCGCATCGTGGATGGCAACGGCAAAGGCAAAGCTAGCTCCAATGGTTTGCTGATTAACGGCAAAAAACTCGGTGCCCACGATCTGGAGAATCAAGACAAGGTGGTGTTTGGGCCCCAGGTTCAGGCCATCTACTACATGCTGAAGCGCGAGAATGTAGCAACTGTGCCGCCTGATGAGTTCGACATTACGCTGATCAGCCCCAATATGATCGACGAAGAGGGTGAAGGCAGTGCAGGAGCAGCGGCGTTGCCCGAAGACTTGGAAGACGACGAGCTAGAAGACGACGAGCTAGAAGACGAAGAAGACGAGGATCTGGAAGCAGGTGCGGGGTTTTCCTCAAGCTCCAGTCTGGCGGTAGAAGAGTAGTGCGGGATTCATGACCAACCCCACTGCTATCCTTCTGGTTTCTTGCCCCGACCAGCCTGGTCTTGTTGCCAAGGTTGCCAACTTTATCTACGCCAATGGCGGCAACATCATCCATGCCGATCAGCACACGGATGCTTCCGCGGGGCTATTTCTCATGCGGATCGAGTGGCAACTGGATGGCTTTAACCTGCCGAGAGAGGTGATCGGCGTGGCTTGGCAGGCGATCGCCCAACCGCTCAATGCCCAGTGGGAGCTGCATTTTTCCGACGAAACGCCCCGCATTGCCATTTGGGTCAGCAAACAAGATCACTGCCTGTTTGACCTGATCTGGCGACAGCGGGCTGGCGAGTTTGCCGCAGAGATCCCGCTGATCCTCAGCAATCATCCAAACCTGGAGGCGATCGCCCAGCAATTCGGCATCGACTATCACCTCATCCCCATCACCCCCGACACCAAACCCCAGCAAGAAGCCAAACAACTGGAGCTACTGCGCCACTATCGCATCGATCTCGTCGTCCTGGCAAAATACATGCAGGTCTTGAGCGCCGACTTCATCGCCCAGTTTCCCCGCGTGATCAACATTCATCACTCCTTCCTGCCGGCCTTTGCCGGAGCCAACCCCTACCAGCGAGCCTACGAACGCGGCGTAAAAATCATCGGCGCAACGGCCCACTACGTCACCCAAGACCTGGACGAAGGCCCCATCATTGAGCAAGACGTGGTGCGCGTTAGCCATCGCGACCAAGTTGCAGACCTCATCCGCAAAGGCAAAGACCTAGAACGCATCGTCCTTGCCCGCGCCGTCCGCTATCACCTGCAAAACCGCGTTCTCGTCTACGGCAACCGCACCGTTGTCTTTGCCTAGTCCTCCTCCTGCATCTCCATTTCTCCGTCTTCAAACCCCAACCCCGCCAATGCCCCACCGCATCTGCATTATCCTTGGCACTCGCCCCGAAGCCATCAAGCTGGCCCCGGTGATTCAACGGTTTCGGGCCAACCCCGCCTTTGACACTCAGGTCGTGCTAACCGGGCAGCACCGGGAAATGGTAGATCAGGTGATGCAGTTGTTTCACCTGACGGCCGATCGTGATCTTGCCATCATGCAGCCCCAACAAAGTCTGACGGATATCACCTGTCTCAGCCTGCGCGGGCTAGAGGCGCTGTTTGCCGAACTCGACCCCCAAATGGTGCTGGTGCAGGGCGATACCACAACCGCATTTGCCGCTGCCCTGGCCGCGTTTTACCAGAAGATTCCAGTGGGTCATGTCGAAGCGGGCCTCCGCACAGACAATCTGTTTAACCCCTTTCCCGAAGAGGCAAACCGTCGCTTGATTTCCCAAATTGCCCAACTTAACTTTGCGCCGACGGACCTTGCCGTGCAGCATCTCCAGCAGTCGGGCGTAACGGGCGCGATTCACCACACAGGCAACACCGTGATCGACGCGCTGCTGACCGTAGCAGCCCGCCATCCCGACTGTCCAGTTCCCAATCTGAACTGGGATCACTATCGCGTCTTGCTGGCAACGGTGCATCGTCGAGAAAACTGGGGCGCGCCGCTCCGGGACATCGCTCAGGGGTTTCTCGCAATCTTGGACAAGTTTCCTGATACGGCACTGCTGCTGCCGCTGCACCGCAACCCAACCGTGCGGGAACCGCTGACAGCCCTGCTGGGCAACCATCCCCGTGTCTATCTGACGGAACCGCTCGATTATGCAGAACTGGTCGGGGCAATCCAGCGATGCTACCTGCTGCTGACAGATTCCGGCGGCATTCAGGAAGAAGCACCCAGTTTGGGCAAGCCAGTGCTGGTGCTGCGGGAAACCACCGAGCGCCCCGAAGCCGTGACTGCCGGAACAGCGCGGCTGATTGGCACGCAACCGGATGCTATTCTGGCGGCGGCCGCCAGCCTGCTAGGAAGTGCCGATGCCTACAGCGCCATGGCCAATGCAGTCAATCCGTTTGGGGACGGGCGGGCCGCCGAGCGGATTGAAGCGATCGTGCAGGACTACTTTCGCAGAACTACTGTTGCGTAGAGCAGCCAATTTAAGGCACGAACAGTTGAATCCTGTTTCGTAGGCATAGGGTGAAGAAGTTCTGTAGTGGGAAATTTTCAACCGGAAATCATTGAACGACGGAAGTCTTGCCCGATTAGGATGGAAGGGAGATTGCGCTTTTTCCCGATTCCTCCATGACCTCTCGCTTTCGCTTTGCCATCATCAGCGATCCCCATATCGCGCTGCCCCATACCATTTGGGATAATCCCCATCGGTTTCATCTGGTCGAAGTCAGCGTTCCGGCGCTGGAGCAAGTTTTGGCAGCGCTGGCAACAGCCGATCTGGATTTTTTGCTGCTGCCGGGTGATCTAACCCAGCATGGGGAATGGGAAAACCACCAGTGGCTTGTGCAGCGGCTGGGGCAATTGCCCTATCCGGTTTACGTCGTGCCGGGAAACCACGACATCATTGCGCGGGATGCGGAGAAACGGGCGATTGGGCTGTCTGATTTTCCGCAGCTTTATCAGCCGTTTGGGTATACGGGCGATCGCCCCTATTACGCCCGCGAAATTTTGCCGGGGGTATGGCTAATCGGGCTGAACTCGATCGCCTTTGATGAAAACGGTGTGCAGTTGCCGACGGGCTGGCTGGATGAGGCACAGTTGCGCTGGCTGGCAGAAACGCTAGACACGGTGGGCGATGATCTGGTGCTAGTGATGGTGCATCACAATGTGCTGGAGCATTTGCCGGGTCAGGCTCGCCACGGGATGGGCCAGCGCTATATGCTGCAAAATGCGGCTGATTTGTTGAAAGTATTGGAGCCTGCGGGGGTGCGGCTAATTTTCACGGGGCATCTGCATGTGCAGGACGTAGCGCAGCACCGAGAGTTTTGCGAAATCACTACAGGTTCGCTGGTCAGCTATCCCCATCCCTATCGGGTGCTGGTGGCAACTCAGGACGACCAGGGATTTTGGCAAATTGAGGTAGACACGACTCGCGTCGAAGCCGTATCGGGCTGGGACAACTTGCAGACCTATTCGCGAGACTGGATGGGCGATCGCTCGTTTTCCTTTATGCATCGCTTGCTAACGCTGCCGCCCCTGGCGCTAGCCGATGCCGAAGCGAGGGCGATCGCCCCCCACCTACGCCATTTCTGGGCAGACATTGCTCAAGGCGATGCCTGGTTCGACTTTCACCACCTGCCGCCTGCGGTTCGTCAGTTTCTCCACCGCTTTAGCGCATTAGATGCCAGCGGAAACTATTGCCCGATTGATAACCAAGCTCTGCTGCGAATTTGAGCCATTCTTTTGCATCGGCAATCAAGAGGCAGCCTGGGGAACGGCTTGATCGATTTCCACAAACTGGATCAGATCGCGGCGCGGATCGACGTAGGACACTTTCACATCGAGGCGATCGCCCACTTGCACGGTTCGGCTAAAGCGCATCGCCATCTCCAGTCCCAAATCTTCCAGCAACACCAGCCCAAAGTTTTCATGTTCCCGCAGCCAGCGCAGCACCAGCGCCGGCCAGACCTCGTTTGCATTGCGCCGCAAATATTCTAGGCTCCAATAGCGATTCGTCTGGCGCTCGACCTGCACCATCTCATAGGTCGTGGAGCCGATGCCTTGCAGCAGTTCCGTCATTTCCTCCGGCGAAAAGGGCAGCGGGTCGCCCTGCAAATGCGCCTTGAGTTGAAAATGAGCCAGCAAATCGGCATAGCGGCGAATCGGCGACGTCACCTGCACATAGACATCCAGCCCCAGACCCGCGTGGCGGATTGGAGTCACACCCATTTCACTGCGCTTCATGCAGCGACGAACCGCGCAGCCCCGCACAGGCCCCGGTGGCAACAGCATCAGTTCCTCTTCGGGCGGCAGTTCGGGCTGTTCCTGCCCCCGAAACGGCAGCGGCAGACCATGCGCCTCGCCATAGCGCCCAGCCACCTCGCCCGCCAGGATCATCATTTCTGACACCAAGATTCGAGAGGCAGATTCTTCAAACACGTCAATCCGAATTTCGTCGTCTTCAGTGACTTTGATGGACGATTCTGGCATTTGAATGCTGATCGCGCCCTGCTGCATCCGCCAGCGCTGCCGCTGACTTGCCGTTTGAAACAAAATTTCTAGCTCTGGCTCTGCCTGGATGCCCAGTTGCAGCATTTCGTCTACGTCGTCGTAGGTCAGGCGGTAGGTGGGCTTGATGAGCGTCGGGTGCATTTCATAGGACTGAATTGCGCCGTCTGCATCCACCAACACCCCAAAACTAAAGGCATGACACAACTGCCCCTGCACCAAGCTCATCGGCCCGGTGGCCAGTTCTGGCGGAAACATGGGGGTCATACCCGTCGGCAAATACAGCGTAATGCAGCGCCGCCGCGCTTCCAGATCGAGCGCATCTCCTGGCGTAAGCCAGCGGCTAGGGTCGGCAATGTGAACCCAGATGCGGTGCTGTCCGTTGGGCAAAAACTCGACGCTCAGCCCATCGTCGATTTCCCGCGTGCTTTCGTCATCGATGGTATAGACCTTGAGGTGAGTCAGGTCTAGGCGATCGCGGCTAGAGTCGGCAGGCGGGTCAGTAAGACAGCGTTGGGCCACTTCGAGGACTCGGCTAGGGAACTGGGTCGGAATCTGGCTGCGCCGCAGAAACAAATTCTCATGGGGATGCCAGATCCGCAGATCGACCAAAAGCTGAAAGGCTTCCTCCGGCGTTTCGGGACGACCCAGCGCCGACAAAACTTCCAGCGCGGGCATGCGGTGGCTGGCTTCTTCCCCTAGCGTAGCAAACCGCTCTAGGGCTTCTAGCCAGGGGCGATCGCCCGCTGCCCATTCCAGCGATTCTCCTGCCAAAACCTGGCGCAATCTTGCCAAAAAATCTTCCCACTCCTGCTGCCGCTGGAGCGTGACCGAAAGCTGATGCTTCAGTTCCTTCACCTGTGCTGCGGGACGCGGCTCGTAGCGATCGCCCTTTTGCTTGAAATAGAGGCGATCGTCCGACAGCAGGCAGTGGGCGGCATACTGCAACGGCGGGCTGTCATCGGAAAACAGCAGCAGTGCCATCTCTGCCGGATTAACGGATTCCCCGTCTTCGATCAGCAACTCCCACGCCACTTCCAAGCCATCGGGATCAAGATAGGGCTGAACCTCTTTGAGAAAGGCGCTAATTTCAGACGGCTTGTAGGTTTGATTTGCGACGGTGTAAGTGATGTCGCGAGGATGCAGCGTGTGAGCCTGCCCCCGCTCGTCAATCACCACCCACAGCTTTTTTCCCTCTGGACGATCGACCACGGCCAATCGACGCGGCCGAGCAGCCCCCGCTCCGCCCTCGCCGCTCGGTCGAAATTCAACTAATGTTCCCTTGTCCATAGCGCCGTGGAATCAGGGGATGACGGTGTTAGGGTGCAATCCAGCGTCTATGGAAAAATACCCTGGAAAGCCCCAATAATACAGATTGAGGGCGATCGCCCAAAGCCGAAACGCCTAGCCTTCCTGGTTCACAAACGGCAGCAGCGCCAGCAGTCGGGCCCGCTTGATGGACTGGGTGAGGTCGCGCTGTTGCTTTGCCGTTAGCCCGGTGATGCGGCGGGGCAAAATCTTGCCGCGCTCGGTGATGAACTTACGCAGCAGTTCTACATCTTTATAGTCGATGGGGTCTCCAGGCTTGATGGGAGAAACGCGACGGCGGTAGTAGGTCATAGGAATTGGGATTCGCAGTTGTAGATATCTAGATAGAAGAGAGGGAGACTACTTAATCTCTTTGTGAACCGTGTGCTTATTGCAATGCGGACAAAACTTATTCAGCTCGATCCGATTGGTGGTATTCCGACGATTCTTGGTGGTGGTGTAGCGTGACACTCCGGGCGATCGCTTGTCCGGATTGGTGCGGCACTCAGTACACTCCAGCGTAATAATGACACGAACGCCCTTAGCCATAGCGAGTCCAGTCCTGCTGAGTCAGTAATTAAACACAAACCCTTATTTTTTCATATCAAGGGCAAGATCGACAACTCTTTGGCTAGAGCCAGACAAGAATTTTTAGAGCCGAACCCAGAATTTGCCGAATCTGCCCCATCTTCATCTTGCCTATGAATGGTGTAGCTTAAGCATCACCGGGTTTACCAAACCTGGAACCCTAAACCTGCCCCTCCCTCGACCTTCATGCTGCCTGTCCTCGAAGCCGAAACGCGAATTCTCAGCCTGACGCACCCTCTCAATCCTCAGGATGACCTGGAGTGGGTGCCGCTATCGGCCGCAGCAGGGCGTATTCTGGCGCAGCCCGTCAGCAGCCAGCTTGATTTTCCCCATTGGGACAATTCGGCAATGGACGGCTATGCCGTGCGGCAGGCGGATGTGGCCACCAGTTGCCCTGACACGCCGATCGCCCTGACGGTGGTGGAGGAGATCCCAGCAGGATATCAGCCACAGCAGACTATCCAGCCGGGGCAGGCGGCGCGAATTTTGACCGGGGCCATGATGCCGCCGGGAGCCGATGCAGTAGTGATGCAGGAGGAAACGCGGCGAGAGGGCGATCGCGTCTATATTCTCTCTGCACCCACGCCGCAGCAGTTTGTTCGCCGTCGGGGGGAGTTTTATCGGGCGGGCGATCGCCTCTTGCCTGCGGGAATTCGGCTGGGGGCAGCAGAAATCGCCGTGCTGGCAGCGGCCCAGTGTGTCACGATTCCAGTCTATCGACGACTACGGGTGGCCATTTTGTCTACGGGTGACGAACTGGTGTCCCCCGACCAGCCGCTCCAGCCAGGACAAATCGTTGATTCCAACCAGTACGCCCTAGCAGCGCTGGTCGCTGAAGCCGGAGCCGAACCGCTAATGCTGGGGATCGTGCCTGACCAGCCGGAAGCTTTGCAAACGGTGATCGCCCAGGCGGTGTCTACGGCCGATGTGGTGCTGTCTTCCGGCGGCGTGTCGGTGGGCGACTATGACTATGTGGATCGCCTGCTGGAGGCTCTCGGAGCCACGATCCACATCCGGGCGATCGCCATCAAACCCGGCAAGCCCCTTACCTTCGCAACTTTTGAGTCATCTCAGTCCCAGCCGCCAACGTCTTACTTTGGCTTGCCTGGCAATCCGGTGTCTGCGCTGGTCACCTTTTGGCGGTTTGTGCTGCCCGCACTGCGGAAACAGGCGGGACTGTCGGCGGGTTGGGGGCCGGCGTGGATCTGGGGGCGATCGCCTCGCGACTTGGAGGCAGATGGTAAGCGCGAAACCTATCTCTGGGGGACGCTACGTGTGACAGAAGAGGGTCATGAGTTTTCCCAATCATCCGGCAGCTTCAGTTCTGGAAATCTCATCAATCTGGCCCAGACCAACGCGCTGGCACAAGTGCCTGTGGGACAAACCCGGATTCTCGCAGGCGCTCCAATTCGGCTGATGCAGACGGGTGGAGGGGCGATCGCCTTTCCCTGAGCCACGTCAACAGTTCCAGACTTTGGCAAAGCAGAAAATATTTCTAAAAGGGAAACAGAATCCCCCTAATCCGTTTTCAGCCGTGCTTTCCGTCATCCGGAGTGCCAGATCCCAATTCCGCATATTGGCGGAACAGGTTACGCTTTTCGTTCAGACAGTTCAAACGGTAAAGCCCGTTACGCTGGAGTCACCCCTGAGGAAAATTCAAAATATATCTGGCACATTCCGCCATCTATGGCTAGAGTATTGATCTGATTCGGAATATCCAAACTTCTGAATCAGACTTTAGCAACGCCCTTGGGTGGGGCTTATCAGGTTTCTATGACCAAAGCGGGGTTGAGGCGTGCAAGTTTTGTGAGAAAGGCTACAATCAGGGAGTCTTGCATATTTTGCATATTGAAGTCTTGCAACTTAAGATTCCTGAGTTTGTTGCTAAGCCTCAACTAAGGCAAATTGGGAATGGGCAGGTTTGGGAAAGGCGCGTGCCGTAGGGCAGCAGAATTTGAAATTCATTGGCCTTCTCCCTCGGTTTCCTCCATTGCTTAGGTCTAGATGGATTGCTAGTTTGTCTAGAAACCGTCACTATTTCATTCATTACCTTCTGGCTTGACCAGTTTTTTGACCTTTGACATAAGGAGCATGAGGAGCGCGGCATGACCCAGGCGAATGACGTACTCGAAACTGTTGACCCAACCGAGACTGATTTTGAATTCGTCGATGAGGGTGACGACGGGCGTGAGGATGTCTTTGATATCCAGCCGGAAGATGAAGCTGAGGAAGACGACGGGAAGCCGGTCAAAGGCCGCTCTCGCCGCCGAACCCAGGTTAAGAAAAAGCATTACACCGAAGACTCCATTCGTCTCTATCTGCAAGAAATCGGCCGCATTCGCCTGCTGCGGGCTGATGAGGAGATCGAGCTAGCTCGGAAGATTGCAGATTTGCTGGAGCTAGAGCGCGTTCGCGAGCGGCTGGTGCAAGACCTGGCCCGCGAACCCAAGCACGCTGAGTGGGCAAGTGCCGTTGAGATGGAGTTGCCTGCATTCCGCCATCGTCTTCATGTTGGACGACGTGCCAAGGACAAGATGGTGCAGTCTAACCTGCGACTGGTGGTGTCTATTGCCAAGAAGTATATGAACCGGGGCCTGTCTTTCCAGGATTTGATTCAGGAAGGCAGTTTGGGTCTGATTCGGGCGGCTGAAAAGTTTGACCACGAAAAGGGCTACAAGTTCTCGACCTACGCGACTTGGTGGATTCGTCAGGCCATTACACGGGCGATCGCCGATCAGTCTCGCACCATCCGCCTTCCGGTTCACCTCTACGAAACGATTTCTCGCATCAAGAAGACCACTAAGTTGCTGTCTCAGGAAATGGGCCGCAAGCCGACTGAGGAAGAAATCGCCACTCGCATGGAAATGACCATCGAGAAACTGCGATTCATTGCCAAGTCTGCTCAACTGCCGATTTCGCTAGAAACGCCAATTGGTAAAGAGGAAGATTCTCGCCTGGGTGATTTTATCGAATCGGACGGCGAAACGCCCGAAGATCAGGTCTCCAAGAGCCTGCTGCGGGAAGATCTAGAAGGTGTGCTAAGTACCCTCAGCCCGCGTGAGCGTGACGTGCTGCGTCTGCGCTACGGCTTGGATGACGGTCGCATGAAGACGCTGGAAGAGATCGGGCAGATCTTTAACGTAACCCGTGAGCGGATTCGTCAGATCGAGGCAAAGGCCCTCCGCAAGCTGCGTCATCCTAACCGGAATAGCGTGCTAAAGGAATATATTCGCTAGGCTTAGCCACGACCTGTCGGTGAGCCAAAGCGCCGGAGAAATGATATTAAAGGGCTGACATAGTTGTGTCGGCTCTTTTTTGTTTGTTGTTACGTAAACCAAGTCCAGGGATGGGAAAGCTGGGTGAATAGGTGCTGGACTGACCATCCGAGCATAGGATAGATCCAGGATTTACGCGCTGCGTTGATTCTAAGCCCATCGTTTGTTTTTTCAGATCCCCATGCAGGTTTACGTTTTGCTATTCAACGCCGGAACGGAGAATGAGGGTATCCACACGCTCAAAATTCAGGACGGCGATCGCAACGTGGTGCTGATGTTTGAGTCGGAAGACGACGCGACGCGCTACGGGCTGATGTTGGAAGCGCAGGATTTCCTCAGTCCAGCGGTGGAATGCTTTGAGTCGGAAGAAATCGAGGAATTCTGCGAAGGGGCGCATTATGAATGTGTGCTAGTTCCGGAAGGGACGCTGGCGCTGCCGCCGGAGACGAATGTGGAAGAACTGGACTGGAAGCCGGAGGACGATGGGCGATCGCCCCACTCCGCCCCGCCCGATTCCGACGCACCTTTGAGCAGTCTCTCTGACGCGGAGCTAGAGCGCATTCGACGGCAGCTTGAGGGCTTGCTGTAGCAGGGGCATTGAGCGGCTGGAAATTAGCGGTTTACGATCTTCACCTCAGTTAATTCGCCTCCGTCGAGGAGGCTTAGCCAATTCGCCTTGGCGATCGCTCGTTGTTTGCTGAACGTTTGTTTGAGTTTGCCCATATGACCGATTCCCCGATCCTCCAAAATATTCCGTCTGGCGATTCGCGAAGCGATCCCTACGGGAATCGCGGCCACCTGCTGACCGAGCAAGCCAACCCCGCCAGCCACTCCCTCGATCAGCTCAGCACAGGCGAGATCGTAGACCTGTTTAACCAAGAAGATGCGCGGGCGATCGCCGCCGTGGCGGGAGCGCGGGATGCGCTGGCAGCGGCAATTGACTGTGCGGCGGCACGGCTGCGACAGGGCGGGCGGTTGTTCTACGTGGGCGCAGGTACGAGTGGGCGATTGGGCGTGCTGGATGCGGCGGAGTGTCCGCCTACGTTTTGCACGCCGCCGGAACTGGTGCAGGGGATCATTGCAGGCGGTGCAGGGGCGCTAGTTCGCAGTTCTGAAGACCTGGAAGATAGGGCAGAAGATGGGGCAGCGGTGATCGCCCATCACCAGATTCACGCCCAGGATGTGGTCGTGGGCATCACCGCAGGTGGCACCACGCCCTACGTCCACGGCGCACTCCGGGCAGCACGGCAGCGAGGCGCGGCCACGGTGTTTATGGCCTGCGTCCCTGCGGAACAGGTCGGCGCAGAAGTGGATATCGACATTCGCCTGATCACCGGCCCCGAAATCCTGGCAGGCTCAACTCGGCTGAAGGCAGGCACAGCCACCAAACTGGCGCTGAATATCCTCTCGACGGGCGTAATGGTGAAGCTGGGCAAGGTCTACGGCAACCGCATGGTGGATGTGGCGGTGACCAACAAAAAGCTGCACGACCGGGCACTGCGGATTCTCACTGACCTCACGGGGCTGAGCCGTCCCGACGCGGCGCTGCTGCTAGAAAACAGCGGTCGTCGCGTGAAGTTAGCGCTGCTGATGCACTGGGCAGGGGTAGATGCTGAAACGGGCGATCGCCTGCTGGCGGAACACGACGGGAATTTGCGGCTGGCAGTGGCGAGTGTTGCGGGGTGAAGGCGGGTTGGGGTTCGAGAGGATGCAGCATTTTCTGAGAGGGTGAGAAATGCGTCGCCGCGAGGAGACGGGGTTTTCTTGACCGTCTGCATCACTCACTCGCTTCAAAAACACTGTAGGGTGATTAAATAAGCAAAATCGCTTAGTTGAGCGTCCTATCCCTCATTCTCAAAGTCTGAAAATGCCTCTCACTGCGCTTATTTTGGCGGCGGCGATCGCCATCCTCGGCTGGGGCTTTTATCGCGCTCGTCCGATGGGACAGGTCGGCATTCTGGCCTGGCTGCAATCTCTGGTGCTGATGCTGCCCTGGCTCCTGTTTTTTGGGCTATTTACTGTCGGCGTGTATCTCAATCTGGCGGCGGTGCTGCTGCTGATCGTGGCTTCTACGGGACTCTACATTTTCCTGGGACGACGGCTGCGAACCCTGGCAGCAGATCAAAAGCGGGCACAGGGCGAGGCAAATGCCGCCGCAGAAGCGCGATCGCCCCACCTCTCCTCAGCCCCCGCAGAATCCTTCCACACCGACGAGGATGCTCAGTCTCCGACCGCTGAACCCCAAGCGTCCCCTTCGACAACGGACAGCGCCGAACCCGCCAAAATTCCAGCCGAAGACCTGGCCGCCATCCGCGAGATCTTTGGCATCGACACGTTTTTTGCAACGGAAACCGTGCCCTATCTAGACGGCGCAATTTTCAAGGGAAACCTGCGGGGTGAGGTCGCAGAGAGCCATGCAAAGCTGTCGGAACGACTGAAGGCGCGAGTGGGCGATCGCTACCGGCTGTTTTTGCTGAGCGGACCCGATGATCGCCCCACAGTGGTAGTTCTCCCGGCTACGGCCGATCCCAGCCCTGCAACCCCGGTTCAGTTTGGGCTGGCGGGTGTGTTGGCGATCGCCACGGTTCTCACCTGTTTAGAAACTGCTGGACTGCTGCAAAGCTTTGACCTATTTGCAGACTGGTCAAAGTTTGGGCAAGCCCTCCCCATCGCGCTGGGGCTACTGCTCATCCTTGGGGTTCACGAACTCGGTCATCGTGTCGTAGCCCGTCATTTGGGAATCCACCTCGGCCCGCCGTTCTTCATTCCCGCGCTCCAACTCGGCTCCTTTGGCAGCATCACCCGATTTGCCTCGCTGCTGCCCAATCGCAAAGCCCTATTCGATATTGCTGTGGCTGGCCCGCTAGCAGGCGGTCTGCTTTCGTTTACAATCCTGATTCTTGGTCTATCATTATCCCATCAGGGTAGCGTCTTTCAGATTCCATCAGAGTTCTTCCAGGGTTCCATCCTGGTGGGCACGCTGGCACGAGTCGTTCTGGGCACAACCCTTCAACAATCCCTGGTAGATGTACATCCGCTAGTGATCGTTGGATGGATCGGGCTGGTGATCACGGCAATTAATTTGATGCCTGCTGGGCAACTGGATGGCGGTCGCATTGTGCAGTCGATCTACGGGCGCAAAACGGCTGGACGCGCTACGGTAGCAACCTTGGTGTTGCTGGGCTTAGTGTCTCTCACAAACCCCCTGGCGCTGTATTGGGCCGTGCTTATTTTGTTTTTGCAACGTGAGCTAGAGCGCCCTGCCCTCGAAGATTTATCGGAACCGGATGATGCGCGGGCGGCATTGGGTTTGCTGGTTTTGTTTTTAATGGCGGCAACATTGCTGCCCCTTACGCCAGGATTGGCAGGTCGTCTGGGCATTGGAGGCTAACGCATGTCATTGACCCCCCCAGTTTTGCTGGTTCTCGATATCAGTGCGCTAGCCAGCAGCACTCCCAAGGAGTGGATTGAGTTTTCGCGCATTGGCTCTACGTATATTCCTCAGGCCGTCTATGAGGAAATGAAACTGCTGTTCGATCGCTCTCCTGATCCTGATCTGGAGGAGCTTTGCAAATCTTTCAATCATTTTTATCCCCATAGCGGCTGGACGATTACTGAAGCCCACGCCCATCACCCGTCGCTGGCAGCGGCCGGACAGGCGCTGACTCGGCGGGCCCGCATTACGCTGGCCTCTGCCCGCTGCGCCTATGCTTTGGCGCTGTCTTCGCCGGGGCATTTGGCGGTGCTGGTCACGAATGATCAGTCGTCGCTCCAGCGGATTTATCAGTTGCCTTCGACCAATTTATGCGCGATCCGCACATCGGAGTTGCTGCAATGGTGTCGGGCGGGGCAACGTCCGGTGATGGTCAGCCAGAAGATGCAGCAGCTTCGGGCAACCAGTGGTGTCGCGGCCGCAGTGACCACCAACAGTGGCCCTGTGCGAACCAGCCCAGCCCGGGTTCACCCTGGCACTTTAAGCACCCCGCCGCGATCGCCCTCCATGACCGCCCGCCGCTACGCCCAGCCGCCGTCCCGTGCCTCTCGCAGTAGAGTCAGAGCCGATAACAGCCTGCCCGACTGGATTACGCAATTACTCTCCCTAGTCCTTGCCTTTGGCGGGCTTGCTCTGGCCGCCTGGATTATGTGGAGCGTCATCCACAATACCGAATGGATGGCTCCGCTGCGGCAGCCGCTCGACCCGACGCAGCCCGCGCCCCAGTGAGTTGCTTAAGCTTGCAGAATCCGCAAAACCTGCCCGGTTTTAGAGCATCGTACCCCTGTCTGACCTCCCAGTCTGCTCCTTTCAGCCTGCTCCTGGAGCCTTAACCGAAAATCAGCCCGTCTCGGCATCGTTGACGCGGCGAAGCTGCACCACGTCGCTCATTTTGCGGATCTGGGTAAAGGTGCGCTCTAGCTGATTGTGGTCGCGAATGTCGATACCGAGATTGATCACCGCCGTCTGGCCGGGGAAGGTTTTCACCTGAGCATTGCGGACGTTGATGTTGTAGTCGCTGAGGCGCGAGAGGATATCCTTTAGCACACCTACCCGGTCGATGACCTCTAGCTGAATTTGCACCGGATAGGTTTGGGCGCGGCTGCTGGTGGTTTCGGCTGCGTTCCAACTGACGGGAATGAGGCGATCGCCCGGTACGCTGTCCGTATTCGTGCAGCCCTGGCGGTGAATCGAGATGCCCCGGCTGCCCTGCGTCACCACCCCAATAATCGGTTCGCCGGGGATCGGCGTACAGCAGCCCGCCAGATGATACAGCAGCCCTTCCACGCCTTGAATTGGAGAATCATGCGTCTTGGGTGCGGGGCGCGTGGGCTGCGGCGGCGGATTGAGCAGCAGCGCCTCTTCCTCCGCCGTTGTGGCCACCGGAGTCACTGGCTGGAGCGCCTTGATAGCATCCCGCAGCCGATTCAGCACATGATTAATCGTCACCTCGCCATAGCCCACAGCCGCCAGCAGGTCTTCCGGCGTTTGATAGTTGCAGCGCACGGCCGTTACCTGCATCTGCTCCGACTTCAGCAGCGCTTCAAACCCCTTCTTGCCCAGTTCCCGCTCCAGCATGTCGCGCCCGCGCTGCACGTTCTCCTCTCGATTCGACCGCTTATACCACTGGCGAATCTTGTTGCGGGCCCCCGGTGTCACCACAAAATTCAGCCAATCCAGCGACGGATGAGCGTTTTTCTGGGTAATGATCTCCACAATGTCGCCATTCCGCAGCACCGTATCCAGCGGCACAATACGCCCATTAATCTTGGCTCCAGCACAGCGATTGCCCACCTCGGTATGAATCCGGTAGGCAAAGTCTACCGGCGTAGATCGCTGCGCCAGCGGAATCACGTCGCCCTGCGGCGTAAACACATACACATCATCGTCAAACAGGTTGGTGCGGACGCTTTCCAAATATTCCTGCGCGTCCTTGAGGTCGTTTTGCCAGTCCAGCAGTTGCCGCAGCCAAGTCAGCTTTTCGTCGTCGGGGCTAAAGCGCGTCGCCGTAGACTTGCCCGTTTCCTTGTACTTCCAGTGGGCAGCAATCCCATATTCCGCGATGCGATGCATCTCTACGGTGCGGATCTGCACCTCGACGGGGCGGCCGCCGTGACCAATCACAACGGTGTGCAGCGACTGGTAGCGGTTGGGCTTGGGCAAGCCGATATAGTCTTTGAAACGGCCGGGGATTGGACGAAACAGGTTGTGAACCACAGCCAAGCTGCGATAGCACTCGTCAATGGTGTTAACGATAATGCGAACCGCCGTGATGTCAAAAATTTCGTGGAATTCCTTTTGTTGCCGCTGCATCTTTTGGTAGATGCCGTAGAGATGCTTGGGGCGGCCCTTGAGTTCAACACAGTGAATGCCAGATCGCGTTAGTTCCTCGCGCACCTCCTCCACCGTGGTCTCCAAATAAGACTCGCGATCGCCCCGCTTTTCGATCACCAGCGACTGAATCTCACGATAGGCTTCCGGCTCCAAGTATTTGAAAGCAAGATCTTCCAACTCCCACTTAAAGCGCCCAATCCCCAGGCGGTTTGCCAACGGCGCAAAGATTTCGCGAGTTTCCAGAGCAATCTGGCGACGCTTGGCATCGGGCAGATGCTCCAGGGTTCGCATATTGTGGAGGCGATCGGCCAGCTTCACCACGATTACTCGGATATCCTGCGCCATCGCCATGAACATGCGGCGAAAGTTTTCGGCCTGGCGCTCGGTTTTGCTCTCAAAGTTAAACTTCGATAGCTTGGTTACGCCCTCTACTAGGCGGCTTACTTCGCTGCCAAAGCGCTCCTCCAGCTCCTCAACCGTGACCTCCGTATCTTCAACCACATCGTGCAGAAACCCAGCGGCGATAACGGCACTGCTGCCTCCGAGGTCGCGCAACAGCCCTGCAACAGCGATGGGGTGAGCGATGTAGGGTTCGCCAGAAGCCCGCTTTTGTCCCTCATGAAGCTGGTAGGCAAAGTTGAAGGCATCGCAGACGACCGACGCATCTGAACGCGGATTGTCGGAACAGTCGCCTGTGACCGGGCAGGCATGAGAAATCAGGCATTCTCGGAGCCAGTCAGGCAGTTCAACATCAGTGGGTAGCGTGAGGGTTGTGGCGTTCATGAGGCAACTCCTGATAGGAGAGAGGGAGTGTAGATACGATTTAATTGCCCTGGCTGAGGGAAAGTACTGAAAGCTAGGAGCCTGGAAACTCCCTGTGCGATGCGGTGGATTTTAGCTATTAAACTGTTCGATGGGAACGTTTGGGAAGAGATTTGGAAATTAAACCCGCTGAAACCGCAGAGGGGTCGTGTTGCTGTTGGGCGATTGAATCAAGTTGCTGGAGCAGTTCTGACAGTCCTCAGTTCCTAAACCAGCCCTCTGAATTCTCTGAGTTACAGAAATACCGCGCCAGCTGCGGTGTTCGCGAGGCGGGGTTTACTTATTAGTTACGTTTATTAACGCGATAGACCGGACTAATAAAAGCGTTTTGGCGGAGATCAGGTGAAAGATTTATGAGAGATTTTGAAGGCTTGGAGATATGAGGAAAATACTGTCAGACTGAGGCGCAAATTCGCTCAAATACACCACTTGGCTTAAGGTTGTGAGCCAAAGCGATGAGTTTGAATCAGCTATTTCTCTACTATATACAGAATTCTTAACATTCGTTTAAGAATGCAGGCGAGAGTTGCCACATTGTCATGGCTTTATCAGAATGGGAGACCTATCGTCCGGTTTACGAAGCCCTGCGATCGCTCTCTTCCTCTATGCTGGCACAGGTTTCGGGTGACGGGGCAGCCCCCACAGGGGTTGCAGATTTGCGCTCGTTATTTGACCGATTACAGACGCAGTTTCAGCAGCAGGTTTTGACGCTGGACTTGAGCAGGCTGGAGGGGGCGATCGCCGCTCAGGTCACTTCCCTGCATACCGAAATGGCAAAGCAACTGCGGCTGTTGAACATGGATCTGATGTTTTTGCAGACAGCGCGGCGGCCCGAAACCGCACGGCAGCGAGCCGAGCAGATGGGCGATCGCCTGCGCCTGTTGATGCGCTATTGTGATGCTGTTTTGGGAGAGGAGGCATGATGGACTGCCTGAAGGATCGGGGCGTGCAACTGGTAGATGTGGTGCTGCGGGGAAACCTGCCCGCTCAGCAATGCCCCGTGTGCGAGGGCTGCTGGATTGCGCCAGAGGATTACCACGACTGGAAGCAGGGTCAGCCCCAGCCCCTACCCGAAACCGTGAGCCTGGAGGCCGCCGCCAACCATCCACCCGCCCCGCTGGACGTGCGGACTGCCCTCTGTCCCGACTGCGGCGGTTTTCTGTCGCGGGTGAAAACGGGCGCAACGATGAACCCGTTTTACGTCGAGCGGTGTCCCCAGTGTGGCGGCATCTGGTGCGATCGCGGCGAATGGGATGCCCTCGCTGCAATGGGCATCAGCGCCATCATCGACCAGTTGTTTTCTAGCGATTGGCAAAGCCGAATGCGAACCCGCGAAATGCTGCATCGAGAGCGCCTGGCCATGATCGACAAGCTCGGCGAAGACCTGGCGCTGCAAGTCTTTGCTCTAGCAGAGCAGCTTGAGCATCACCCCAATGGAGATTTTGGCGTAGCTTACCTGATGCGGCGGGTCGGCGGGAGCGAGGCAGGGCTGGAGTGAGCGCATGACCTACGCCTTTCCCGACTCCTTCTTCTGGGGTGCTGCGACCTCGTCTTATCAAATCGAGGGGGCGATCGCCGCTGAGGGCCGCAAGCCCAGCGTGTGGGATACCTTCGCCGAAACGCCAGGGCGGGTGCTGAATGGGGATACTGGGGCGATCGCCTGCGACCATTACCACCGATTTCGAGAAGACGTGGCGCTGATGGCGGAGCTGGGGATCAGGCACTATCGCTTCAGCATCGCCTGGCCCCGCGTGATCCCCGACGGGCGCGGCGCAGTGAACGAGGCAGGCATGGATTTTTATCGGCGGCTGGTGGACTGCCTGGAGGAACACGGGATCACGCCCTACGCAACCCTATTTCACTGGGACAGTCCCCAGGCGCTAGAAGACCGCTACGGCTCCTGGCGCAGCCGCGAGATGGCCCAGGACTTTGCAGAGTACGTGGCGGCGGTGGTGGCACGGCTGGGCGATCACATTTCCCACTGGATCACCCTGAACGAAATTGCCTGCTTCACGCACCTGGGCTATGGCGTGGGTCAGGTTCCTCCCCACGCGCCGGGAACCGTCGTCGCCACGCCAAAAGCGGTGTGGCAAACCTCGCATCACGCGCTGCTGGGACACGGACTGGCCTGTCAAGCTATCCGCGCCGCGTCGCCCGTTCCCTGCACCGTTGCGCTGGTCGATAACTACGCCATCACCGTACCGATTGCCGAAACACCAGAACACATCACCGCCGCCCAAACCGCCTTTCACACCGCCTGGGCCAATGGCGGCATTCTTTTTCCAGCGCTTACTGGAGCCTATAGCCCCCTGCTGCTGGAGAAGTTAGGAACCAACGCACCTGAGATTCAAGACAACGATTTGCAAACGATTTGTCAGCCGCTGGATGTCCTAGGGCTGAATGTCTACTCCGGCAGCTACGTGCGGGCGGCAGATAACGCCGACGGGTTTGAGACGCTGCCCTTTCCGGCCAGCTATCCCCGGCTGCACATGCCCTGGCTATGGCTGCTGCCAGACTGCCTCTACTGGGGTGTGCGCCATGTGAGCGAAGTGCTGGGGCAGGGCCAACTGCCCATCTGGGTGACGGAAAACGGCTGCGCGGTGGAAGACGTGCTGACAGAGCAGGGAGAGGTGCTAGACTGCGATCGCATTCTGTACCTGCGGCAACACCTGCAAGCTGCCCACCGCGCCGTGTCCGAAGGCTACCCCCTGCGCGGCTACTTTGTCTGGAGCCTGCTGGATAACTTTGAGTGGGCCTGGGGCTACGATCGCCGCTTCGGGCTGACCTATGTGGATTTTGACACCCAGCAGCGCATCCCCAAAGCCAGCGCCCACTGGTATGCCGAGTGCATCCGACACAATCGAGTGGTCTAGGCGGGGTAAAATCATCTTTTGCAACTCTGCCTCACAACCGGGCGCAAGATTCGGGCAAAAGAGCCGAATGCCGCCTACCCACAAGCGCAGGATTCGGACACACTGCCTATGCCGTCGGCTTATGTAATTGGGTTAGGAAAGTCAGGCGTTGCTGCCGCGCGGCTGCTGCATCGGCAGGGCTGGCAGGTGACAGTCAGCGACTCTGGCAGTTCCGATACCCTGCGATCGATTCAGCAGACCCTCCAGGCAGAGGGCATTTCCGTTCTGCTGGGGCATCGGCTAGAGCCAGATCCCGCCCAGATGCAGCGGATCGTCGTTAGCCCCGGTGTGCGGTGGGACTTGCCCGCGCTGGAAACCGCCCGCGCCCTCGGCATCGAAACCATCGGGGAAATGGAACTGGCGTGGCGATCGCTCTCCAGCATCCCCTGGGTCGCCATCACGGGCACCAACGGCAAAACCACCACCACCGCCCTCACCGCCGCCATCTTCCAAGCCGCTAGGCTAAACGCGCCCGCCTGTGGAAATATTGGCTATGCCGCCTGCGAAGTCGCGCTAAATCTTGCCGGGGAACCGCACAGCAGCCCCGCTCCCCCTTCCTCCAAAATCCAAAATCCAAAATCCAAAATCCAAACTCTACACTCCCCCGATTGGATCATCGCCGAAATCAGCAGCTACCAGATCGAATCCTCCTCCACCCTAGCGCCGCGCATTGCGCTGTGGACAACCTTCACGCCCGACCACCTCAGCCGCCACTACACGCTGGAAAACTACTACAGCATCAAGGCATCGCTGCTGGCGCGATCGCCCCTGCAAATTTTTAACGGCGACGATCCCTACCTCCGCAGCACCGCCGACCGCTGGCCCGATGCCTGCTGGACGAGCGCGGCAGGCAAAGACAAATTGCTGGGCGATCCCAGTCGGGGAGCCTATGTAGAAGAGGGCTGGGCGATCGCCCTGGGGGAGCGCATCGTTCCCATAGACGCGCTGAACATGGTCGGCCCCCACAACACCCAAAACCTACTGATGGCGGTGCTGGCGGCGCGGCTGGCAGGTGTAGAGCAAGGGGCGATCGCCCACGCGGTCGAAACCTTTCCCGGTGTGCCCCATCGGTTGGAGCGCATCCGCACCTGGCAGGGCATCGACTTTATCAACGACAGCAAGGCGACGAACTACGACGCAGCGCAGGTCGGTCTGGCGGCCGTGCCCGCACCGGCCATCCTGATTGCGGGCGGCGAAGCTAAGGAAGGCGACGACACCGCCTGGCTGGCCACGATTCAGCAAAAAGCCGCCGCCGTTTTGCTCATTGGCAGCGCTGCCGAAGCCTTTGCAAAACGCCTGGACTGCATTGGCTACTCGCGCTACGAAATCGTGGAAACGCTGGATCGCGCCGTGAAGCGCAGCGCCGAGATTGGTCAGCAGCTGAACGCCCAAATCGGACTCCACACCGTCCTCTTTTCACCCGCCTGCGCCAGCTTTGACCAATATCCCAACTTTGAAGTGCGGGGCGACCACTTTCGCACGCTGTGTCTGGCGCTGTAGCTCTGGTTAGATCATCACTAGATGACATGGGGAACGATGACTTGATGATCGCGACTATTTGATGATCGCGACTATTTTGAACGCTAAAAGCACGGTATCTGGCTTGGCGATCGCCCCCCAGCCCCATCGTTATATTCAAGAGAGTCCTGGCAGATTTAGACAGGGCCTAAAATGAAGCCAGGATCGATTTGCTCCCTGCCGCTTACAATCCATGATTCAAACCCGGCCCCGGTTTCTCAGCTTTGAAGAGTATCTGTCCTACGACGACGGAACGGAGAATCGGTACGAGCTATTTAATGGGGAGCTAATCGAAGTGCCGCCAGAGTCCGGATTGAATACGGAGATAGCAAATTTTTTGTTCTCGCTCTTTTTGCCCATTGTTGGGCACCGTCGAATTCGAGGGCACGGGCTGGAACTGGAAGTGCGCGGGGAGCCTAAAAACCGCTATCCCGACCTCACCATTCTTCGAGAAGAACACATTCAGCTTCTCAAAAGCCGCAACACGATTCGGCTGAACATGGCTCCGCCGTTGCTGGTAATTGAAGTCGTCAGCCCTGGAGACTTGCAGCGCGATCGCGATTACATTGCCAAGCGATCGCAATATCAGGACATCGGCATTCCTGAATATTGGATTGTTGATCCACAGGACAACGCGGTCACGGTTCTGACGCTACTGGAGACTACTTATTCCCAGGTAGAACGCTTTCAGGGAGAGGAGGTCGTGCGATCGCCCCAATTTCCTGACCTGCAAATCACCAGCGCACAAATCTTTGGCTCAGGGATCTAAACCCCTAAGATCCGCTGATGGCAGGGCTGGCAGCGCGGCTGGTAGGTGTAGAACTAGGGGCGATTGCTCATGCAGTGGGGGCCTTTCCCAGCGAAATCATCCAAGGTATGCATTCAAGCGGTTTCTAACCGAATCTAGACGAAGCGTAGATTTTAAATAACGCATAGACTAAATATTTAGATACAGACAGGACAGACCCGCTTCTGGTCGTTCACAATCCATGATTCAAACCCGGCCCCGGTTTCTCAGCTTTGAAGAGTATCTGTCTTATCACGACGAGACAGAGAATTTGTATGAACTATTTAATGGAGAGCTAGTCGAAGTGCCGCCAGAGTCCGGAGAAAACGTTCAAATTGCGAATCGGCTTTTTCTCGCGTTTGCAATACTCCTGGGCACGGATCGAGTCCGCGGGCACGGGCTGGAACTGGAAGTGCGCGGGGAGCCTAAAAACCGCTATCCCGACCTCACCATTCTTCGAGAAGAACACATTCAGTTGCTCAAAAGCCGCAACACGATTCGGCTGAACATGGCTCCGCCGCTGCTGGTGGTGGAGGTCGTCAGCCCCGGAGACTTGCAGCGCGATCGCGATTACGTTGCCAAGCGATCGCAATATCAGGACATCGGCATTCCTGAGTATTGGATTGTCGATCCACAGGACAACGTGGTCACGGTTCTGACGCTGGTGGAGACTACTTATTCCCAAGTAGAGCGCTTTCAGAGAGAGGAAGTCGTGCGATCGCCCCAATTTCCTGACCTACAAATCACTAGCGCACAAATTTTCGGCTCGGGAACTGATGGCTGAGCAATCTACCGATGGCTGAGTAATTTGGGGGAATTGAGTCAAGCGCAAGTGAAGCGCGATCGCCCTGGGGAACCGATTCAGTGGATTCAGTGGACACGCTGAACCGTTATCCCTCTGCAACTTCCTCTACTCATCGGGTTCTCGCTCGATGGGGTTCGTGGAAAAATCCATTGATTCTTCATCAGGATCGGGCGGCACTGGGCTGAATGCAGGACAATAGCCTTCTGGTGTAACTTTGAAGCCAAAGAGGGACGAGGCCTGGCTCCAGCAGCGCTGCCCCCGATAGTGGATGCAGTTGCCGCAGCATTCGGTTCCTGGCAAAATGTCTGGCTCGTCGCCGCGATTTAACAACTCTCGCTGAGACACGCCCCGCAGCACCAGGCTGTCGCCCTGCCAGCGCACTTCCACGATGCCCGTGTCGGCAAAGGACTGCCAGCGCGGATCGGTGAGCAGCACCGGGGGCAGCGTCACCAGTGCGCCGTCTTCGTACTCGGTCAGTTCGCCTTCGTACTGTGTTTCGGGCGCGGCGGGCTGAAGGAAGGTTTCACCCACGGGTAGATCGACGCGCATTCCGGCCAGCGGCGTGTGCAGGTGATAGCGGTTTTGCAGTTCCTCCAGGCTGGCCAGGTCAGCCAGATAGTTGGCCGGGCCATGCACCAGGACGACGTGCTGGGGCCGCAGGTTGTGGATCAGTTGGGTGGTGCCGATGCCGTCGCAGTGTTCGCCCAGCAGGTAGGTGTCGAGAGTGAGGCGGCCCGATTTGAGGAGCGATCGCAGCGATTTGGAGGCTTGAATTCGCTGCTCGGTGAGCGCGTCGATCGCCCCTTCGCGGCCCGGCTGCTGGGGCACCAGCAATAGCCAGGGCAGCAGGCTGGCGTGGACGTATTGGCTGAGTTCGGTGTCGTAGTGGGTCAGCACGATGGCAGGCGTGGGGCCCGACAGGGCGATTTGCCGCAGCCCCGGATCGAGCGGCAGCCGTCGCACATGGGGGCGAATGCGTTCATCCCAGAAGAGGGACTGGTGTCGCGCAAAGTTTTGCACACTGCTGGGGAAATGATGCAGCAGTTCCAAATAGGCATCGCATCCGGCGGCGATGCGCTCGTCTACCCAGATGTCGATCGCCCGTCCGGTGAAGTGGTGGTGACTGCGGAGGAGGATCAGCAGTTCCTGCCCCAGTCCCAGCGTAGGCACGGGAAACAGGACGGATTGCGAAGCGGCAATCGCCTGATGGATGCGCTCTGCAAGCTGGTTTTCCTGCTGGCGGCGGTGGGGAAAGCGGGCCGTGCCGTAGCTGCCCTCGGCAATCAGCACGTCGGGCTTGAGGCCGCGCAATTCCTCCAGTGGCAGCCCTTCCGCCAGCCGCGAGTTGGACAGTAGAAAATCGCCCGTATAGAAGACGGTGTAGGTGCGCTCCGAGGTGGCGTAGGTGAGCAGGAGCGCTGCGGCCCCCGGCAGGTGTCCGGCAGGAATCAGTTCGGCGCTGAGACCATCGGCAAATTCGACGGGCGATCGCCAAGGCAGCGCATGGCAAAAGTCTGGCACGTCTGGTTCATCCAGCCAGTTCAGCGGCAGCAGTTGGGCCGTCACCTCGCTGGCATACACGGGCAAATGGGGAAACGCCCGGTGCAGCGCCAGCAGCCCCCGCGCATGGTCGCCGTGGGCATGAGTACACAGCACCAGATCCGCAGGTGGCTCAGCGTCTGTCGTCAGCGCCTCAATCTGCTCTAGTCCGCAGTCCAACAGAATCCGATGAGGTCCCATCCGAACCAGCAGACAGACCCCTTCATCGGTGTTTCCTACACCATAGGGCAAGCATTCAAGTTCAGTCACGGCTTCAGCAGGTCGCGTTTCTTGCTCATGAGGAAACCGCAACGCGGCTGGGCGACGTGCGGGGCTGGGGCAGCCAGGAGAGCGCAGTCAGCACGACAGGAGTGCGGTTAAAGTGCGACTTAGTGTGCAGAGCCGTTGCCGTGATAGTTGTCTGAATCGTAGAAGCCGTTGCGGGTGCCAAAGAAGAGACAAGCCGCAATAAAGACCGGCGTTATTCCCAGAAGAATTAGTTTAACGTCCATTTTTTTTAACCTCGTTTGCGGTCTAGTATAAGGCTGAGATGATTGAAATCAAGGGTTATTAGAGTTTGTTTAAGGTTGCTGGATTGGTGAGGCACAGCCATTGGCCCCCAAATCTACGCCTCTGCCGAATCCATGTCACTCAAATCAGTGTCGCTATTCTCTAGACTCAGCAGGGTTTTGGCAACCCTGTTTTCATCCTACTCAATCTGTTTAGCACTAGACAAACGCCCGTGCGATCGCCCTCTTCCCCCGCTCCCCAAACCGCAACACCATCCCCAGGTTGCATTAGTCCCGACTGGCTAAGCCGCTGCGCCACCCAGGTTGCGCCCGATTTGCTAGGCTGCGTGCTGGTGCGCCAGTTGCCCACCGGGGAAACCCTGCGCGGCGTAATCGTGGAAACCGAAGCCTATACCCCCGGCGACCCTGCCTGCCACGCCTATCGCCGCCGCACGCCCCGCAACGCCGTCATGTTTGGCCCAGCAGGCTGGGCCTATGTGTATCTGATCTATGGCATGTACCACTGCTTCAATGTGGTTACTGATCTGGACGGCGTGCCCAGTGCGGTGCTGGTGCGGGCACTAGAGCTAGACCGGATGCCGCCCGGACTAGCCCCCGGCCGCGACAAGCTGCACCGCGTGGCGGCGGGCCCCGGAAAGCTCTGCCGCGCCCTGCAAATTGACCTCAGCCTGACGGCAACACCGCTCGCGCTGGGTCAAGGGCTATGGCTGGAGGGGCGATCGCCCAAATTCCAAACCCAGCTCGACGCAGGGCATCTCTCCTTTGTCCAAACCACCCGCATCGGACTGACTCAAGGCGCAGACCGCCCCTGGCGCTGGTACGTTGCCGAAAGCAAAGCCGTATCGAGGCGGTAACCCCAACCTTCCGCCAACCATAAAGGTTTTTGAAAGGTTTTTGGAAAAGTTGAAATAACCCCACAGGACGTTACACAAAATCTGCCCCCGTGATGAGGTTTCTAGAAACCCCCACCAAAATCGCCAACACCTCGCTAGACCCCTTGTGCTGAATCAACGTATTACCCGACTCCAGACCGGTTCCTCTCATAATCTTGAGGTCTTCAAACCGCAATCCACGGCCCAACTGGAGGCGATCGCTCCCATCTTCAAAATCCACAATCCGATCAACCCCTTCCCGTCGTCCCAGCACAAAAGTATCCTTGCCGCTACCGCCAGTCAACCAATCGTTTCCAAGTCCACCCTGCAACAAATCATCCCCTCGCCCGCCGTCCAACTCATCATCCCCAGCCCCGCCAATCAGCGTGTCATTCCCCTGCCCCCCAACTAAGACATCATCTCCACTCTTACCAACCAAACGATCCGCATTACCCAGTCCATACAACTCATCATTGGCAACCGTGCCAACCAGCTTATCCTTGAGGCGCTTGCCAAACTTGCTGATTCCCCTAAAGGCCGAAAGCGACCACAACTCTGAGCCAGTTACACCATTGTCTGCCCGAAACACCAGCCTATTCCCAAGCACACTAAACTCCCGTGGAAACGACCCTTCTTTACCAGGTCGAATATCCTTGACAAGCTTCGTGCCAGCCGTGGTGCCATCCGTCATCCAGAGTTCTCGCCCGTGGACACCATCATCAGCTTCAAAGAAAAGCCTATTCCCAAACACCGTGAAGCCCATCGGAAGCGAACTCCCGCTACCCGGAGCAATATCTTTTACCAAGTGAGTACCAGCCGCAGTCCCATCCGTCACCCACAGTTCTTCACCATTGGTGCCATCGTCCGCTGCAAAATACAGCTTGTCGTTAAACACTACAAACTTACCTGGACTAGAACCAACCGAACCCGGCCGAATATCCTTCAGCAGTTGAGTGCCTGCCGCTGTTCCATCACTTACCCAAAGTTCCCTACCATTGGTGCCATCGTCCGCTGCAAAATACAGCTTGCCATTAAAGACCGTAAAGTTTCCAGGAAAAGAATCGCCACTCCCTGGGTCGATATCTTTTAACAAAGTAGTCCCAGCCGCAGTCCCATCCGTCACCCAGAGTTCTCTTCCGCTAGAGTTGTCGTCAGCCGCAAAGTACAGCTTGCCACCCAAGGCCGTAAAGCCCAGCGGACCGGAAGAATCCGTCGGGTGAATATTCTTTAACAACTGAGTCCCTGCGGCGGTGCCATCGCTGATCCAAAGCTCAAAGCCGTGAATCCCGTCTTCTGCCCGAAAAACCAGCTTATCCCCAAGCACCGCAAAAAGATGCGGAAACAGGGCAGTCGCCGAACTGCCACTAAAAACTTCACTGAGATTGATATCCTTCAGCAACTCCGTGCCCTCAGGGGTGCCATCGCTAACCCAAGGTTCATAACCACTACCCGGATGGAATGCCCCAAAAAACAGCTTGTTCTTCAACACCACCACATTGGTGAGGGTCATCCCTTGACCCCGAATGTTAATGTCCTTGAGCAAGCTCGTGCCCGCAGCAGTTCCATCCGTTACCCACATCTCTTCCTCGTGGACACCATCATCTGCCTGAAAGTACAGCTTGTCATTGAAAACCGTGAAGTTATACGGAAAAGCGTTTTCTCCCCCTGGGTAAATGTCTTTCAACAACTGGGTGCCCGCGAGCGTACCGTCCGTCATCCACAGTTCTCGACCAAAGGTGCTATCAGTTGCCTGAAAGAACAACCGATCCTTGAAGCGAGTAAGTCCACTAGGGCTAGAACTGCTTGCGCCAGAGTAGATGTCTCTAATCAAAGAAACGATGTAAGTCATAGTCTATGCAAGTCCTACCAAGTTCTACGAGTCCTCTAAGAAGGAGGAATAGAATCGACCTCGACCAATCGGCTCAGACCCAACCAATCGGCTCAGGCAATAGGGAAGCGTCTTCTTGCCGAGCGTTCTAGCCTTAGAGAAGCCAGGAAAAACGGTCAACCGATTTTGCAAACTTCAATCCCTGTCCCTGCAATAGAATCCTTTGGCATCTCCAAAAAACTCACAGCAGACAGGGTATCTGTGCCACCCAAGACAGGGTTTCACTCTGAAGATTCACCAGAAGAGGGCATTTTCCAAAAAGACCAAAACAGCCTTACCGTAACTTCATGGAATAACCCTTCTGCATGAAGTCTTTTTTGAAGGCGTGAATCGTTACGTAGCGTTGCCAAACACCCATTCATTCATACAGAAGATGGATTGAGCTAAAGTCCAAACAGAAAGGACTTACGCACTTGCAAAAGAAAAACTGTTCTACTGCGTAAGTCCTACGGTATTGCCAAGACTCATACCATCAGCGTGCTAGGCTTGCTTTGCCCAGTTCGCACACTTTGCGATGGGTTTACGATACAAAATCTGCAACCGTGATAGCACTCTTGGGCACCCCAACCAGCACCGCCAAAAGGTCGTTGGTTCCTCTGACCTGAACCAGCGTATTGCCCGCTTCGTCTCCCTTTCCCCGCACCATTTTCATCTGGCTAAAGTTCAGCCCACTGGCTAGTTTCAGCTTGTCGATGCCGTCAGCAAAGTCCATAATCCGATCGACATCGGGTCCCTTCCGCAAAACAAAGGTGTCTGCACCTGAGCCGCCAACCAGCGTGTCGTTCCCCTTGCCGCCATCCAGCAAATCCTTTCCATCGTTCCCAATCAGGAAATCGTTGCCGCCATTGCCCAGCAAAGTATCGTCGCCTGCGCCGCCGATCAGCGTATCGGCGGTTCGCCTGCCGTTGAGGACTTGTCCAGGTGGAGGGCTGCCGGGGCCGCCAGGACCACCAGGACCACCAGGACCGCCGGGGCTGCCACTTGCAGGACGAACCAGAACGTAGACCGTCGCTGTATCTGCCAGCCCTGTGCCGTCTGTCAGGGTGTAGGTGAATTGCGCCAAGCCGCTAAAGCCCGCTGTCGGCGTAAAGACGACGGTTCCGGCAGTCGCGTTGAAGGCGGCCGTGCCATTCACCACGCCGCTGACCTGGGTAACGCTGAGGGAACTGTCGTCTGGGTCGGTGTCATTGGCCAGCAATTGGCTGACATTAATCGTCAGCGGCGTTCCAAAGTTGGTTTCAAAGCTGTCGCTCTGGGCCTTGGGCGGGTTGCCCTGCAACACAAACAATTCATAACCGAAGCCGCCGTTGGTTCCACTAAAAATCAGCTTGCTCCCAAAAACCTCAAAGTCGCTATTGAAAGCATCCAAACCGCTATTTGCTCCCGGATTGAGATCGGTCACCAGTTTCGTGCCTGCTGCCGTGCCATCGGTCACCCACAGTTCCCGCCCGTGGGTTCCGTCGTTTGCGGAGAAAAACAGCTTGTTATCAAAAATCGTGAAGCTGTAAGGAGAGGAACTGCCACTGCCCGGGTTAATATCCTTTAGCAAAATCGTGCCCGTGGCCGTGCCGTCGGTCACCCATAGCTCACGACCATTGGTGCCATCCGTCGCAGCAAAGACTAACTTGTTGTTAAAGACGATGAATCTTCCTGGTTCAGAGCTATTACTGCCAGAATTGATATCTTTGAGCAACGTGGTGCCCCCAGCCGTGCCGTCGGTCATCCATAGCTCGTAGCCATTGGTGCCATTATTTGCCGTAAAGAACAGCTTGTTGTTGAAAACTGTGAAGTTGTAAGGCAAGGATGAACTGCTGCCAGGGTTGATGTTGGCAAAAAGCTGGGTGCCGGTAGCTGTGCCGTCTGTTACCCAAAGCTCGTAGCCATTGCTGCCGTCCTCTGCCGTAAAGAACAGCTTGTTGTTGAAAACTGTGAAATTGCCAGGCGAGGACCAATTAACGCCAGGATTGATGTTTGCAAGAAGCTGGGTGCCCGCAGTTGTGCCATCTGTCATCCAAAGCTCGTAGCCATTAATGCCGTCATCTGCCGTAAAGAACAGCTTGTTGTTGAAAACTGCGAAATTGGCAGGGGAGGAAGAATTAGCGCCAGGGTTAATATTTGCAAAAAGCTGGGTGCCTGCGGTAGTGCCATCTGTCACCCAAAGCTCGTAGCCATTGCTGCCGTCATCTGCCGTAAAGAACAGCTTGTTATTGAAAACTGTGAAATTGCCAGGCGAGGACCAATTAACGCCAGGGTTAATGTCCTTCAGGAGCGTCGTGCCCGTAGCCGTGCCGTCGGTGATCCAAAGCTCACGACCATTGGTGCCATTATCTGCGGTAAACAGCAGCTTGTTGTTGAGGACTTTGAAATAGTAGGGATAGGAATCGCTACTAATGTTGATGTTTGCAAAAAGCTGGGTGCCCGCAGTTGTGCCGTCAGTGACCCAAAGCTCACGACCACTGGTGCTGTTCTCCGCTGAAAAGAACAGCTTATTGTTGAAGACTGTGAATTCGTAGGGATAGGAGTTGTTTATCCCAAGGTAAATATCTTTTAGTAGAGAAATCGAGTAACTCATAACCTGTCCTCTCAGGCGCAATGATTGGGGGGTTTGCCTGCGGTTTCCTGTAACTTTAGAGATTGGCGTGTGTCGTAAATAACGTCAGATCTGTCAGGGCGCACGGCCCTATCGCACAAGGCGCAGGAAGGGCCTTGCTCTGGTAACCGGGGGCATAACCTATCCGAATTTTCACGCAGTAGGCTTTTCCCTCCGGAGGAATTCTAGAGGGGTGATTGTATATTTTTGTGTTAGCCATGCTGACGATTTTCCGTATATTCAACGGGTTCTGGCAGGCAGTGAGGCGGTGATGGGGTCGCTATTGCGTTTTATGCCTGATGCGGTGGGCGAGTATATCTACTGAGCAGTCTTGATGCTAGAAAAACGCAAGCTACAAGACATCTCGATGGACAACCTCAATCCAGAAGCCCTCGTCAACTAATGGTGGCTGAAAAAAACTAGTTACATGGTGAAAAACGTCTTCTGTGTCAAACTGTACCCGCTCTGGATTGGTTTCTCTCCGCTTCCTAATTCCCTCCAAGCAAGTCTCGTCATCAACATCAAGGTATATCAACTTATGAGGTATGTTTTCAGATAACAGTATCTCTTTGAACCATGCTCTTTGATTGACTGTGTTTGCTGGGAAGTCCATTACTACAGAAAGTCCAGCTTTGATTAGGCTTCTTACATGATTTTTCAACACGGATCTTAATCGCCTTGAGTATTTTACATAATCATCAAAATTTTGTATTTCTTCAGGATAAATGGTTGATAGCCACTCATCCTCCGACAACAAAATGGCGTTTAGTTCTTTAGCAATTTTGCAAGATAGGGTGGATTTACCAGACCCCATTTTCCCGCAGAAGAATATCAAAGTTCCCATCTGGTTCATTTCTGCTTCCTCGCATAACGGTGAAGGGCCGTCCGAATTTGGGCGCCTCGAAAAATTCAATCTTGATTGAGAATGACAAGGATATTTCAACGGTTTACGTCCCAAAGATTCGCAACAAGGCAATTAATCGAGGTGCCTACATCAACAGCCTAGTTCGCGACAGATTCGGGCGGACACAACCCTCTGCCTTCCTCAATGGCGGTGTAAACGCAGCCTGCGTATTGACCCGCAGGCGTGCCCGATGGCGTGAACACCATAATCGCAGCGGAACCAGAAGCGTCACCGTGCTTCACCAGCAGATCATTCCCCAGATAGCCGATGTTAATCAAATCCCGCATTGGATAGGTGGTGAACTCGTCTTGCAATACCCGTTGACCCGGAACCTGTACTCGGTAGAGGGCGTGACCGCTGCCCTGCGGGTCGATGACAAATACAGCGCTGAGCTGCGTTTCCACACATTCTTGCAGAATTACACCGACGGCGACATTGCCTGTTTGGGGATCAATACCGACAGACGGATGGAATCGCTGCCCGTTCAGCGTTTGCTCTGGCTCAATTTGCAGCCTTTCGCAGTTCACACCGTCCAGAACGCGCACGTTCATGCTGTTGGCCGAAATGGTCTGCGATCGCCCTTCCGAGGTCAACCGGAGCTGCGTGCCGTCTTCGCTAATGCGAACGCGAGTGCCGCCGCGCTGCCCCCCTGCAACGGACATCTGGGGCAACGCCAGGGCGAGCGCCCCCGCGCCAGCCACCAACCCCGCCGCCATCGTCATCCAAAAAACCTTTTTCATCAGGAACTTCCTTTTTCAGAAACACACCAGAGAAATAGACACAATCTGCCTGACGTAAGTTGCGGAAAATCCAAAATATTTTGTGGCGATATGTTTCAGAATCTATTTCAGCATCTATGCAACCTCAGACTTGTAGCGCAGATTTTGGGCGACCTGGGTGCAAGGCTTGATTCTGGGGAACCTAGCCCCTAGACTGGGTGGAATTGCATCAACTCTCTGCCTCCCAGCCATGTTCTCTGCCGACTCTATTGATTTGGAACGCTACGCTGAACAGACTGCCGCCCTGATTGGTCTGCCCATTCCCCCCGACTGTAAACCTGGCGTGATCGCCAATCTAGAGCGCACCGCGGCGATCGCCCAACTTGTATTGGAGTTTCCCCTGTCGCCAGAGGCGGAGAGTGCGGCGGTGTTTGTACCGATTGGAGGCGGAACTGGTGGCGTGACGGGGTAATGGCGTGACGGAGCCACTCAGCGACCCCGACATCTTGCCCCCCACCCCCCCTCCCCCCTCTTATGTTCGACCTTTCCAATGCCGATGCAACTGCGATCGCCGCTGCGGTTCGCGCTCAGAAACTCACTGCTGAGACGGTAGTGAGGGCTGCACTGGCGCAGATTGATGCGCTGGATGGCAAGCTGAATGCTTTTACCGACGTGCTGCGGGAGCAGGCGTTGCAAGAGGCGGCGGCGGTGGATAGGGCGATCGCCGCTGGGCAAGATCCGGGGCCCCTGGCAGGCGTGCCCTTTGCGGTCAAAAACCTGCTGGATATTGCAGGGGTCGTCACGCTGGCAGGCTCCAAAATCAACCGCGACAATCCGCCAGCCTCGACGGATGCGACAACTGTGGCTGCCCTGCGAAAAGCGGGCGCGGTGCTGCTGGGCGGGCTGAATATGGACGAATACGCCTATGGGTTTGTGACGGAAAACAGCCACTACGGCGCAACGCACAATCCCCACGACCTGAGCCGGGTCGCAGGCGGATCGTCTGGCGGGTCGGCGGCGGCGGTGGCGGGCGGGCTAGTGCCCCTCTCGCTGGGGTCAGATACAAACGGATCAATCCGCGTTCCGGCAGCGTTTTGCGGCATTTTTGGGCTAAAGCCGACCTATGGACGAGTTTCCCGCGCCGGTTCTGCCCTATTCTGCGCCAGCCTCGACCACATCGGCCCGTTTGCTCGCTCGGTGCGCGATATTGCCCTCAGCTTTGAGCTGATGCATGGGCCCGATCCCCGCGATCCGGTGTGCAGTCCTCGACCCGCCGAACCAACCCTGTCACAATTGGATCGGGGCATCGACGGATTGCGAATTGCTGTCGCTGATGGCTATTTTGCTACGGGCGGACAGCCAGAGGTGTTTGCCGCTGTGGAAACCGTCGCCCGGGCCCTTGGCGCAACGGAGCGCATTATCTTACCTGAAGCACACCGCGCCCGCGCTGCTGCGTATCTAATCACCACCTGCGAAGGCAGCAATCTGCACCTGCCGAACCTGAAGACGCGCCCCCACGACTTTGACCCCGCCACGCGCGATCGCTTTTTGTCCGGTGCGCTTATCCCTGCCAGTTGGTATCTCCAGGCGCAGCGGTTTCGGCGCTGGTATGGCGATCGCCTTGCGGAACTCTTTCAGCACGTCGATCTAATCCTTGCACCCACCACGCCCTGTGCCGCGCCGCTCATTGGGCAAGAAACCATGACTATTGGCGGGCAAGAAATGCTCACTCGCCCCAACTTGGGTCTGTATACTCAGCCGCTTTCCCTCATCGGGCTGCCGATTTTATCTGTTCCTGTGCAGCAGTCAGGCGGGCTGCCCCTCGGCGTGCAGATTATCGCCGCACCCTACAATGAATCACTGGTGCTCCGAGCAGGCGCATTTTTGGAACAGGCTGGCGTAGTCGCGGCTCCGGTGGCACGGGTTTGAAGCAGGATACGGCAGATCTTTTGTGGGCTTACCCAACCTGCAAAAAGTGGATCAAATCGCCTGCCGTGTGGAACACCTCGCTGCCAATCTGGAAGCGTTCCATATTCCAGATGGTTTGCGTCCAGGCGGCATCCCTACCTTGTCCATTCTGCGTTCCAACGATGCGTAAACCGCTATTGCCCAAAGCGGTCACCGTCATGGTCTGCAAATCGAGAAAATCCAGGATCACCAGATCATTCCCTGTGCCGCCGTCCAGCGTTCCCTGGCCAATGCCGACTTGGAATGTATCGTCCCCACTGCCGCCAGAAATCAGCGCATCCTGGATGGCAAACGTCGTTCCTGAAATTGTGATCAGGTCATTTCCATCGCCACCACTGACGCTGCTATTCACAGCGCCATACGCTGTATGACTGTAGAACCCATCACGATTGTAAGGGGTTGGGATACTAGAAACCCCTCCAGAGATTCTGATAACATCATTGCCATCGCCGCCCTCGATGTGCCCGTCCTGCACACCATAGGCAACGCTTTGGCTACCGGGCACTTCCCGAGCGGTCGTTGCCGCAGAAATGATGATTGTGTCATTGCCGCGATCGCCTAAAACATTTGCCCTATAGACTCCGTAGGCGATCGCCGTCTGACTCTCGCTAGGCAAGTCAACGACAGATTGTGCCCTAGCCTCGATCTGCAATGTATCGTCACCATTCCCCCCGCTCAGACTACTATGGGAAATGCCATAACTAGCAGCTTGGACTCCGCTTGTGCCTCGCCCTAGATAAGAATTTGTGTTCGTCCCACTGACAATTGTGACCAAATCGTCGCCATCACCCCCTGCAACTGATGAATGGTCGATGCCATAGGCCAAAGCCTTTGCTCCTCCATAGGCAAATGCAGAAGTGTGCACGTTGATGCGAATCGTGTCGTTGCCTTGATCGCCGCGCACGTCGCTGCGCTGAACCCCATAGCCAGCACCAATCGCGACACCAAATCGCTGCGAACTCGCAATGGTTGTAGCATTGAGAATAATTTCATCATCGTCCTCGCCGCCAGAAATTGTGCTGCTGCTCACGCCATAGCTTTCAGGTTGGTTACCAATCACTTGGCCAACTGCGTAGGCAGAAACCATAATGCGATCGCCCCCATTGCCCCCCTCGACAAGGCTGCGATCCACACCGTAGCTTTTGCTCGTTCCTGAAAAGTAATCTCTAGACAGGCTGTTGGCCGCAATATCGAGCGTGTCGTTTCCGTCGCCCATCTGCACAGCGCTATCTACAAGCCCGTAGGTCAGTGTATTCGCAAACCCTGTACCTTCGCCCGTTGCCGTGATGGTGACGAGATCATTGCCGCCATGAGTGGCGATCGCCCCCTGCTTCACCCCATATCCTGCACCCGTCGTTTGGGAACCCGACCCGCGTCCGATTGCTGTAATGTCGATTCGGTCGTCGCCTGTGCCCACGGTAATGGAGCCACTCAGCAGACCGTAGCCGCTGGCAGGGTGGAAAAACCATCGGTCACCCGTTTCAGCCAGACCGCTGATGGAAATGGTGTTGTTGCCATTGCCGCCATCAAGGGTTGTATTTGATAGCCCAATTCCCGTACTACCGGAGGAAGGAATGCGCGCTGTGATCAAACTCCGGGCGGTAATGGTGAACGTGTCGTCGCCATCGCCCCCGTGCAGCGAGCTAAAGCGTATCCCATAGGCTGTTGAAAAAATGCCGTTAGCCGTTGCGGCGACCTCCAGGCGATCGCCCCCTGCGCCAAGTATGATCCCGCTATTCAGCACACCCATTGCAGCAGGATTGCCCGCCCAGTTCGTAACCGACACCTGTGCTGTTACCGTGTCGCTACCCTCAAATGTTTCGATGCGAGCGCGGGCGATCGCCGTCCCAAGGGTTTCGGTTTCACCCGGATCAACCACCTCCAGCGCAACATTCGCCGCAAACACATCGTCGAACGCCGTTCCCAGTAGCAGCCCTGTAAGCTGACCCATAACAGCACCTCAGACAAAAGTAAGAATAAGTAATCCGAGATTGTGCAATCTGGCATGAACGAAGTTCTATGCTCCGCACAACAGAACCCACCAGAGCACACACTCACCTATATTCTTTCCCAAACTGCTATTTTGGCTACAAAATTTTTGTATTTCTTTATCAGACTGTGTTTTACGGCACAAATCAAACAACAACTCAAGCAGATCTGGATAATTTACTAGTCCATCTCTATCTGCATCACTTACATTCACACCTTACCTTCACACAGGTCTTGAGAAGAGTATCGTAGCTACCGTCAACCATCGGCGTTTCTACCGTCAATGAGTTCTGAAGATTAGAAACACTGATGAGCTGGGCAGGAGACACAGCCAGCCCAACAAGCCGCGATCTCTCGGAGCAAACGACTGCTCTAAGCTCATGCATGGCTCCAGTACGAGCCATGTTGCCACTAGAGATCATATAAATCCAGGTGTTGAGTCTAGATTTAAATAAGTCCACAAAACGCTTGAAAAAGGTTAACTGGAAAAAAGCTTGGTTTAAAGCAGCGAAACCCCGCATTGCTGCGAGGTTTCATCCAATCGGAGCGGCGGGATTCGAACCCACGACCCCTACTACCCCAAAGTAGTGCGCTACCAAGCTGCGCTACGCCCCGATATTGCTGTAGGGTATGCGCGAAATGCGCTTAACAAATATAGCACAGTAAGTGGGCATGATGGCAAAGGTCTGGCTAACCAAAATTTGCGAGCAACCTGAGTGCAGCGATGACCAGTCCCTAAAAATAGCCGCAGATCGGGTGAATCCGTCTCCTGCGGAACAGCGGTATGATCAAAACTCTGGGAAAGCAGGACGACCCTCTCACCCCCCTGCCTTCTTGACCTTGATGCGACAACCTAAAACAACCTTAGGAGCGTGCGTGTGACTCAAACAAACTGGGATCTTTTAGTAGAAACCGATCCGCTAGTGGCAGGCTTGATTCAAAAAGAGCTAAAGCGCCAGCAAGACCATCTAGAGCTAATCGCCAGCGAAAACTTCACTTCAGCGGCAGTGATGGCGGCGCAGGGGTCTGTATTGACAAATAAGTATGCCGAAGGGCTGCCGGGCAAGCGCTATTACGGCGGGTGCGAGTTTGTGGATGAGGTGGAGCAACTGGCGATCGACCGGGCAAAGCAGCTTTTTGGCGCGGCTCATGCCAACGTGCAGCCTCACTCCGGCGCACAGGCAAATATGGCGGTGTTTCTGACGCTGCTGGAACCGGGCGACACGTTTATGGGCATGGATCTGTCTCACGGCGGCCACCTGACCCACGGTTCGCCGGTGAACGTGTCGGGCAAGTGGTTTAAGGCGTGTCACTATGGCGTGAACCGCGACACCGAGCAGCTTGATTTTGACGAAATCCGGGAGGTGGCGCTGCACCACCGTCCCAAGCTAATTATTTGCGGCTATTCGGCCTATCCCCGCGTGATCGATTTTGAGAAATTCCGGGCGATCGCCGATGAGGTTGGAGCCTACCTGCTGGCCGATATCGCCCACATCGCCGGCCTCGTCGCCACGGGCCACCACCCCAGCCCCATTCCCCACTGCGATGTCGTCACCACTACAACGCACAAAACCTTGCGCGGGCCTCGTGGCGGCCTCATTCTCACCCGCGATGCCGAACTGGGCAAGAAGCTGGACAAGTCTGTTTTTCCGGGAACCCAGGGCGGGCCGCTGGAACATGTCATCGCGGGCAAAGCCGTCGCCTTTGGCGAAGCGCTCCAGCCCAGCTTTAGCACCTATTCGGGGCAGGTGATTCAAAACGCCAAGGCAATGGCCGCCCAACTCCAGGCACGGGGACTGAAGCTGGTGTCGAACGGCACGGACAACCACCTGATGCTAGTCGATCTGCGCTCGATTGGTATGACGGGTAAAGTGGCCGACCAATTGGTGAGCGGTGTCCGCATTACTGCCAACAAAAACACCGTCCCCTTCGACCCCGAATCGCCCTTTGTCACCAGCGGTCTGCGGCTGGGTTCTCCCGCAATGACCACTCGCGGCATGGGCACGGCAGAATTCACCGAGATTGCCAATATTATCAGCGATCGCCTCTTAAACCCAGAAGATGAAGCTGTAGCCCAAACCTGCCGCGATCGCATCGCTGCTTTGTGCAGTCGCTTCCCGCTTTACCCCCATCTCAGTGCCCCAGTGCCTGCGCTGGTGTAAACCCATTCATGAAATACACGGCCGATTAACCCTAAATCGAAGCTTAACGCCCAATCAAGAAGGAGGTGAGTTATGATACTTGCCTCTTTTTTTTAATACTCATTTTTAAGGTTTGATATTTGCGTGATTCACCAGATCATTCGTAGACATTCGGCAATTCATCGGGCGTATTTGATTGTATTGAGCATCACGGTATTCAGCATCACAATCCTAATGGAGGGTATGCCGCCTTGATTTTATATTTTTTAAGGTGAATTGTATCCAAAGCTTGCTGCATCGCCTCAACAGCTAATTCCTCAGCTAGGTCAAGAGATATTAACAATTACTTGTTTCGGTCAGACTCAGGTGGTATCTTGTGGACGGAAATTCATAGGTTGCCACGTCTTTATCTATTGCTATTTCTCGATAGACATCTCTATTTATCCCAGGTTTTTATCTAGCGATCTGTCTCATTTCATCAGCCTGGGTTTGCGAGTGGCGATCGCAAGATTTGGCACTAACTTGAAACTAAGTTTCGGGCACCTCGATCAATTGCTTTATTGAGAATTTTAGAAGCCTGAAATCCTCGTTTTCTCGTAGCCATTCTCAAGAGGAACTGAATTTTTCGAGGTGCCCTTTAATTGCAGGTTTTGTAAAAAAGTGCATCTAGCTAGCTTTGGAAAAGCTACTAGGTCTACGTTAAGTTGTGAATAGAAAGCATATGGGTTCCCGATTTCGATACTCGGCTATCTTAGGAATCATTTTCCTTATTCTGATTGGTCTGGCAACGCAGGTGGGCTGGGCGCAGAGCCAACCTGCTATGAACTTTCCAAATCCGGGCATCAATCGCGTTGTGTTTCAAAATGTGCGGGTGTTTGATGGCACGTCTCCCCGGCTGTCGGGCCCGACCAATGTATTAGTCATTGACAACAAGATTGAGCGTATTTCCACTTCGCCAATTCCGGTTCCTGCCGATCTCCGCACTCTCCTGATCAACGGGGAAGGCAAAGTGCTGATGCCAGGATTGATCGATGCCCATGCTCACCTGTTTCTGGAAGGGGTTGCGGGTCAGGCGGCTCTGTTCGAGGCGGGGGCTGGGGGAGATGCCTTGGTTCAGCGGGTGTTTCGGGCTGCGGCTGAGAGTTCTACTCAGATGCTGATGAACGGGTTTACGAGTGCGCGGGACATGGCGGGGCCGGTGTTTGATCTGAAAAAGGCGATCGACCAGGGTCAACTCGCGGGGCCGCGACTCTGGCCGTCGGGCGCGATGATTTCTCAAACGTCGGGTCATGGGGACTTTCGCACGCTGGATGAACTGCCCCGAACGCCGACTTCGGAACTGAGTCTGGCTGAGAAATATGGCGTGGGGGCGATCGCCGATGGTGTGCCCGAAGTCCTCCGGGCAACCCGTGAGCAGCTAATGCGGGGAGCCACTCAAATCAAGCTGGCGGCAGGTGGCGGTGTGGCTTCGGTCTATGACCCCCTCGATGTATCCCAATACACCGAGGATGAATTTCGCGCTGCCGTGGATGCGGCCGCAGATTGGAACACCTACGTCACGGTTCATGCCTACACGCCAAGAGCAATTCAGACTGCGATTCGAGCTGGGGTGAAGTGTATTGAACATGGTCAGTTGATGGATGAGCCAACGGCCAGACTGATGGCCGAAAAGGGAGTCTGGCTGAGTATGCAGCCCTTTCTAGATGACGAAGATGCCAACCCCTATCCCGAAGGCAGTGACAGCCGCAGGAAGCAGTTGCAGGTTTCAGAGGGTACTGATATCGCCTATGGGCTAGCCAAGAAATACAACATCAAAACTGCTTGGGGAACCGACATCCTGTATGACCCTGAAAAAACGGCTCGACGGGGCAGGCTGCTGTCAAAAATGGTGCGCTGGTATACGCCCGCGGAAGTGCTGAAGATGGCAACGCACGACAATGCCGAACTGCTGGCGATGGCCGGGCCGCGCAATCCCTATCCAGGCAAGCTCGGTGTAGTCGAAGAGGGCGCTCTGGCAGATTTGCTGCTGGTGAATGGCGACCCTCTGGAAAACATTCGGCTGATTGATAATCCTGCTGAAAACTTCCTGGTGATTATGAAAGACGGCAAGATTTACAAAAATCTGCTGAGCTGATGGGGATTCTCTGGCTCATCCATCTGGCTTCTAGGAGGACAGATGGATGAGATTGCATTGCGCTCCGGTTCTTGCATCCAATCTGCAACCCGTGGTTTCGTCCAATTGTCGAAATTGTCGAATTCTAAGCTTGTTGCCCACTGCTTTGCTGATATTTTGCTGAAATGTTTTGCTGAAGTTTTAGGTCTGTTGAGCTAGTTTTACGAAACTTTGGTTTTGACAAACTCGCTTCACTGAACTTTAGTTTCACTTAACTTTGTGCTATACATTTTGCATTTCAATTTGCCATTTCTCAGAGTTTTTATCATGCTTCGCCAATCTGCATTGTCCCAGGGGTATTGTTCTCAGCATCTTTCCCAAACCGGGAGGCTGGAGGAGTGTCGGTCATCCAAGAGGCGCATGAGGGCGATCGCCCAGACGCTCTCTATTGCAGCGTCGGTGGCAGTGGTCGGATGGGTCGCCCCAGCCCACGCCACAGAACCGCGTCCATCCGCGCCCGAATCGGCTGAATCCACCCATCTAGATACTCCAGAAAGTCCAGCACTGGCGGTGGTTTCTGAAGATGCTGCCTTGGGAGAGTTGCGCGAAGCCTCTAAGTTTTCATCCATCACCCTGCATCCCAATTCCATCCCCGCTGCCACCCCTCAGCCCGAACCTGTAACCATTGCAGGCCTTCAAATCCAGCAGATCCAGAGGGACACCCCTGCACAGCCGCCATTGCTCGAACCGCAGCCACAACCCGCTGCACAGTTGCTTCTGGATGAATTGCCCGTCGAAGAACCCATTGTTGATGAATCTTCCCTGGATGAATCGTCCTTGGCGCAGAACTCGCCTGATGTGCTGGATGAGCTATCTGAGCCTGCGCTGGAGCCTGTTGACCTGCCGGAACTGGAACCGGCCGATTTGCCCGAAGGCGAGTTTTCTTCTGAATCTGCACCCTTTGATCCTGAGGGGCAGTTGGCTGGTTCCGCAGAGTCCGGAGGGGCGAGGTCGGGTAGCCGCTGGCAGGTTACCGTAGAGCCGTATTTCTTTATCCCGCTGGATGTGAGGGCAGACATTGCAGCCGTGGGGCGATCGACTACAATTCGGGCGGATTTGGACGACTTTTTGGATCTTGATCGCGCCTTCGATGGCGGCCTGCGGGTTGATGCCCAGAACGGTCGGTTTGGGATTTTGCTCGACGGCTTCTATCTGTCGCTGGCCCAGAGTGGCACGCTGCCCGTCACGTTCCCCGCAGGAAGCCTCCTGCGCTTTGGCATTCCCTTTGAGGTAGAGGGCAGGGCCGATGCCAGTGCTTCTCTGCGCCAGGGCAAGATCGATTTGGCTGCATACTACCGCGTGGTTAACCAATCCCTGCGGCGATCGCCCACCCCCACCAACCCATTCCCTTTTCTGGTCGTCGATCCCATTCTAGGACTCCGCACCAATATTTCGAGACAGGAGATCGAAGTAGACGAGGTGCGGATCGGCCCCAACACCATCCCAATCAATCGAGAATTCAGTTCCTCCCGCACCACCCTTGAGCCGCTGGTTGGGCTGCGAGTGGGGCTACAGCTTTCGCCACGCTGGAGCCTGGGACTGGAAAGCAGCGTGTCTGGGTTCAACATCAACGCCGAACGCGACACCACTTTTAATTTTCAGGCTGGCGTGGGCTATAGCTTTTCTCGCTCCGTCACTCTGCGGGTAGCCTACGTTTACAATGGTTACGAATTTCGCGATGGCAGCGGCCTCAGACGCAGCGAAATCGACCTGGATCAGCACGGCCTAGGACTGCGGCTATCTATTCGCTTCTAGGGTTCTGTTCTGGAGTTCCGTTCTAGGGTTCTGAGCCAGGGCAGCGCCGGACTATCGGGCAGCAGAACCTCCAGCCGGAAGGTAGCCCTGCTCAGTCAAAAATGCTTCGAGGGCGGCAGGAAAGTCGGGATACCGATAGACAACCTGCCCGTCTTTGTAGATTTCTAGTCCCCAATCTGAGGTGCGATCGTAGTTGGCCAGCATGAACGCCCAGCCCTGCTCGTATTCGCCCAGCAGAATCATCTGCGCCACGTAGCCTGCCAGAATGCCGTTGACTTCGTTGGTGTCTGCTTGAACGGTCAGCACGGCTTCGCGCATCTGGTTGGCGATCGCCCTCAGTTCTGCTGGATATTGCCGGGTCACGTCTACAAACTGCCCGTCTTGCAGCGCCCAAATTTGAGAGGGCGGAAATGAGCCAGCGTAGCTGCTAAAGGCGTAGAGAAAGGCATTGTCAAATGCGACGAACTCTAACCGCCCATCGCCGTCCAGATCTCGGAAACTGCCGCCTTCGCCATCGCGGAAACCCGTGTCGGTTGTCTCGAAGCGATCGCCCTGCCAGCGGTGGATGATATAGGAGGTGCAGCAGTGCGCGCCACCAGAATAGGTGCGGATGATCACTTCAGCAATGCCATCTGCGTCTAGGTCTTCCAGGCTGACCGCGCCGTAGGCGGTGCTTTCCTGGGTCTGTTCAAGCCTCGGCTGCCCATCATACAGCAGCGTGTACTGAACTTCGCCGCTCCAGACTTCGGCACCCTGGCGATAGCGAAAGCGAACCTGCACTGGCCCTTCGCGGAGTTCTTTGGGTTGTTCCAGGGCCTCGTTTAGCTCAATCTCGGTCGCCTCGGTCGCCGCTGCCGCACAGCTACTCAACAATAGTGCAATCGCCCAACAGAGCGATCGCCGCCCAAGTCCCCTCAATGGATCGGGCAATTGATTCGGCAATCGGCTTAGAAAATTGCTGGGTCGCTGCCTCCCCTCCGCCGTGCATCGGTTCATCCGACCCTCCAGAAGCAACTAGATTCCGCTTTAGGGCTTCCCACGTTTTCTAAAAGGATTCCCCTTATATCAGCGTACTGAACGTCGCCCCTGTCATCCGGGCACTTCTGGCATCCGGGACTAAAATCTTTCGGAGAAAGCCCTCCAAAACTGACACACCATCCCTCTGCTTATCGTCACTCGCGCACTTGACCCGCTTCCTGAATCGCCGCCCCCACCCGAGCAATCAAAGGAACGCTGCCAAACAGCGCTAGCGTTCCGCCCACCGTCGCCACACACAGAAACAGACTCAGTAATCGATTGGTCATCGCTTCAGAGATCTTTAGCTTCATGAGCGCTCCTTTTCTAAATTCGCACCGGTTTAATTTGCACCGGTTTAATTTGCACTGGTTCAGTTCCCGCTTGCTCAACTCGCGCCCGCTTGCGGCACCCATGCAGATTGATTAATCCGCTTTCCTGCACTGATCAACTGAATCAACTAATCAAAAGTATGCCAGCCTAATTTACAGTTTTTAACAAATTGCAGCATATTCCATTTGGTGGATCTTGGAGAATTGCCAGCCGGGCTAGTTGGTGTGTGCATAGCACGCTCACTGCACCGTTAATCGCACACGCACCTGACCTACTTCTACCTACGCACTCATTCCAAAAAAGGATTTAGTTTTTGGCTTTTCATGCCATGCTTTTTTCAGCGTTGTTCAGTGTTTTGATTGCCCCCCTTCTATCTGCTTGCACTCTCGGCTAATGCCAGACTCCCATTCCAACCTTAATCTCGCTGCCTTTATCGACCAGGCGTTGCTCAGTCCGGTAGCTACTTCTGAGCAAGTGTCCGAGTGCTGCGAAGCCGCTGACCGCTTTAATTTCGCAGCGGTGTGCGTGTTTCCAGTCCATGTCCGGCAGGCGGTGTCTCTGCTGCACCACAAATCACCCCAGGTCTGCGCTGTGATTGGCTTTCCAACGGGTGCTTCCACCTCAGCAACCAAGCTGTATGAAGCGCAAGAAGCCACCGAAAATGGCGCAACCGAACTGGACGTGGTGATTAATCTGGGCTGGCTGCGGGAAGGCAAAACCGACGCTCTGCACCGGGAAGTGGCAGAAATCTGCGAAGCCACAGGGCAACCGGTCAAGGCAATTCTGGAATTGGGCCTGCTGACTCCGGCAGAAAAGCGGCTGGCGGCAGAGATTTGCATGGATGCGGGAGCCGCCTATTTGAAAACCAGCACGGGCTGGAATGGGGGCGCAACGGTCGCCGATGTGCGCCTGCTGAAAGAAATTGTGCGCGATCGCATTGGCATCAAAGCCTCCGGCGGCATCCGCACGGCTGAGCAAGCCCTTGACCTGATCCGGGCAGGAGCGACCCGCATCGGCACCTCTCGCGGCCCAGAACTCGTCCAGCAGTTTGATACTCTGGATCGAGGGGGCTGAGGGAGACCCGTTGGGGAATGGAGTAACGGAATGCCGAAGCTTTCACTCCCCCATGCCCTATCACCCCGCTACCCCGTTACTCCATCCCTCCCCCCATGAGCGGCACTTACAAGACTGTTGGAATCAATCTCAAAGGAATGCCGATGGGCGAGAGCGATCGCCTTTTGACGGTGCTGACTCGCGAACATGGGCTGATTCGGGTCGTAGCTCCCGGATCGCGCAAACACGAATCCAGCCTGCGGGGACGCAGCGGCCTGTTTGTGGTGAATCAACTGCTGATTGCCAAGGGCCGGACTCTGGACAAGATTATTCAGGCAGAGGGGGTCGAGTCTTTCACGGGGCTGAGCCAGGATTTGCGAAAACTCACTGCGGGGCAATATCTAGCAGAACTAGCGCTATGTCAGGCTCTCAGCAATCAGCCCCAGGATGAGCTGTTTACTCAGCTCAGTGAATCCCTCCGTCGCATCGAGCAGTTGCCCGCCAGCGCTACGCTGCCCTGCCTAGTGCAGGCAACCTATCAACTGCTAAAACTGGCGGGCGTTGCACCGCAGGTTCATGACTGTTGCGTGACCCAGCAGCCGATTGCGCCTCCTAGTGGGATGAGTCCCGAAGCGAGAGGTGAATGGCGGGCGGGATTTCACGCAGCAGCTGGCGGGGTGGTGTGCTGGGAGGTGCTGTCTCGAATGGAGCCTGGGGAGATTCTCTCTGAAAATCCACAGGATTCGCAAAATCCGCATGACCCCGCCCTAGCATCGACGACCGCTGTGCTTGAGAATAGAGAGAGCCTGAATGCTGCTGTTCGATCCAAGCCAAAGCCCATTAAGAAGGTCAAGGCATCCAGCGATTCTATGACTCCCGCAGCAAAAAGCCCTGCTACGCTGGCAGAACCGGAAGGACGATATGCGATTGCCCGCTCCCGGCCCCAATCCACCGCCGGGTCTCGCTTGGGCACGCCCATCTCAGCCACCGAGCTTGCAGTTTTACAGCGCCTTGGCGACTCGGAGTTGATTGCAATGTGGCTCCAGGCAGATAGGTCGCCAGTGGTCGCTTCTCCGTGGGATAGTCATCCCCCTCATGAAGTCTGGATGCGGGTGGAACGACTGCTGCGCCATTACGCCCAGTACCATTTTGACCGTCCGATTCAGTCAGCCGCCCTAATCGAGACCTGCTTCGCGGCTGTTTCGCCCCTGTCCTGTTCTCCTACGCAAGATGCAACGGATTGATCCCGACCTGGTTCCCCTGCGGATGATCACTTCTGATGAAGAAGGCGATCGCCCCCAACCGCCCACCCCTGCTGAGCGGCACAGTTCCGACCGCTATCGAGGCCAGGTCGGACAGTGGGAATCCCCCACACCGGATGATCCGTCACCCCTCCAGAACGCAGCGAAAAACGGCAAGTTGCCGGAGAACGGCAAGTCTTCTCAAAATGGCAAGGCGGCGGACACCCCCGATTTAGCCGTGCCTGAACCCTCGGCTGCATCTCTGCTAGAAACCAGCCCAAAACCCAGCGGCCACCAGACCGACGAACCTACCAACCCAGGCGCTGCCAATATCCACGCGGGAAAATCTACAGGAGACGACCCTCAGGACTCCGACACGCCAGAATCGGAGCGCGGCTTTTTGCCCGTGCTGCGGAACCGCAACTTTTTGGCGCTGTGGAGCGGGCAGGTGTTTTCCCAGCTTGCCGATAAGGTCTACCTGGTGCTAATGATCATGCTCATCACCAGCCGCTTTCAGTCCGCGGGGCAAACGGTGAGCGGCTGGGTGTCGTCGGTGATGGTGGCGTTCACCATTCCGGCGGTGCTGTTTGGCTCGGTAGCTGGCGTGTTTGTCGATCATTGGTCCAAAAAAGCCGTGCTGGTTGCGACGAACCTGCTGCGGGGCGGACTGGTACTGGTGCTGCCGCCGCTGCTGTGGATCTCTCAGGGCTGGTCGCCGCTGGCAGGCATTCCGGTTGGCTTTTTGGTGCTGCTGAGCGTAACGTTTCTGGTGTCCACGCTGACGCAATTTTTCGCCCCAGCAGAGCAGGCGGCGATTCCCATGCTGGTAGAGCGCAAGCATTTGCTGTCTGCCAATTCGCTCTATACCACGACGATGATGGCCTCGGTGATCGTGGGGTTTGCCGTGGGGGAACCGCTGCTGGCGCTGGCCGATGGGGCGATCGCCCACGTTGCGTCCCAGTTTGGGCTAACCCTGAACATCGGCAAGGAACTCATTGTTGGTCTAAGCTACGCCCTAGCAGGACTGCTGCTGCTGCTGATCCAGCCCCACGAAACCATCGACCAGTCCAAAGACGACCTACCCCCCGTCTGGGAAAACATCCGCGACGGGCTGCGCTATCTCAAACAGCAAAGGCGAGTGCGGGCAGCGCTGATCCAGCTCATTGTGCTGTTCTCCATCTTTGCGGCACTGGCAGTGCTGGCGGTGCGGCTGGCGGAGGTGATGCCCGCCATCAAGTCATCGCAGTTTGGCTTCTTGCTGGCGGCGGGTGGGGTCGGCATGGCGCTGGGCGCGGTGACTCTGGGGCATTCGGGCACGCGCCTGCGGAGACATCGCCTCAGCCTCTACGGGGCGCTGGGCATGGGTGCAGCCTTGGCGGCGCTGTCCTTCTTTACGCAGCAGTTGGTGCCGACGCTGCTGCTGCTGGTGCTGTTTGGCGCTTGCGCGGCGATCGTGGCGATTCCGCTGCAAACGGTAATTCAAGAAGAAACGCCAGAAGAAATGCGGGGCAAAGTGTTTGGGCTACAAAACAATGCGGTGAACATTGCCCTCAGTCTGCCGCTGGCGCTGGCGGGCGTGGCTGAAACACTGCTAGGACTGCGAGTGGTGTTTCTGGGGCTGGCCGCAGTGGCGATCGCCGCAGGTGTCTTCACCCAGTCCATCAGCACCTCTGATCCTGCCACCGTATCGCAAACGATTAAATGATGATTAAATTCTTGTATTCATACCCCAACTTTTCTCAATTATTCTTTCGATAAGTTGAATGCATATTGCTTGGCTTGGCAAAAAATCTCCTTTCTGTGGCAATGTCACCTACGGGCGCGAAGTCACAAACGCGCTCCTAGAAAGGGGGCATCAGGTTAGCTTTCTCCACTTTGCCCAGGAGGAATTCCCTCCAGAATCTCAGGTAGAGCCTCCGGAAGAAATCCAGGAAGAACTTCAAGAAGTCTCTATTCCCTGTCTCTACAAGTCACAGATTTATACCATTCCCTCGCCCAAGTCCAGCAAAGTGCTGACCCAAGCGCTCCAGCGGCTCAAGCCTGACCTAGTTCATGCGTCGCTGACGCTCTCGCCGCTGGATTTCGTGCTGCCAGAGATTTGCGAAGAGCTAAACCTACCGCTAGTCTCCACATTTCACCCACCCTTTGACCGCAAGCGCCGCAACCTGACATCGGGCACCCAGCACTTGATGTATCAGCTCTACGCGCCATTTCTGGCCCACTACCACCGGGTCATCATTTTCTCTGAAATTCAGCGCGAATTGCTGGTGCGGCTGGGAGTTCCGGATAACCGTTTGGCGGTGATTCCCAACGGCGTAGACGTGGAGAAATATTCACCCGGCCCGTCGAACATCAAAGCAGAACTGGATGCCCGTCGCCTGTTTGTCTATCAGGGCCGCATCGCAACCGAAAAGAACGTAGAAGCGCTGCTCAAGGCCTGGAAACAGTCGGAAATGCCCCCCGGCAGCAAGCTGGCGATCGTGGGCAATGGACCGCTTGCGCCGACGCTGCGCCCGTTTTATGGTGAAGACTTGGGCATTGTATGGCTGGGCTTTGTTGCCGATGAGCAGCGGCGCATTGAAATTCTGCGGGGAGCCGATGTGTTCATTCTGCCTTCTCTAGTGGAAGGTCTGTCGCTGTCGCTGCTGGAGGCAATGGCCTGCGGAGTGGCCTGTATGGCAACAGATGCTGGGGCCGATGGCGAAGTGCTGGAGGCCGGCGCGGGCATTGTGCTTAGCACTCAGCGCGTGCTATCCCAGTTGCAAACGCTGCTGCCGCTGTTTGGGGATCATCCCGAAATGACGCTGCTGCTGGGGCAAAAAGCCCGCCAGCGGGTGCTGGATCGCTACACCCTCAGCCGCAACATCAGCCGACTCGAAGATCTGTATCGACAGGTGCTAGCCCAGCATCGAACTCAGCTGATCTCATCGCCCCCATCGATTCAGCGAAACTGGTATAGCCACTAGACGGCCACTTTTCTGATGCGTCCTCTCGCTTTCTTGTGTCAGGGTAGCTTCAATTATCTGTGTTATGATGGGAAAGCGCAATTTGGGCCTGGGGTGGTTGCTGCTGCGGCTGGTGTGCCACAGATTGTCTAAGTAGAGATAAGAAAATATAAGAGTGCCTCTGCGCTCTTGTTTGTTCTGTCTCTCCTTACAATCTAGTGTGAAGCACTTTCACGCGGATAGGCAGGTCGTCCGCCCCAGAGATGCGCGTTTTTCTCCATCTATTCCCCGTTCAGGCAAGGAGTGTGATCGTGGCAGAGAAAAAAGAGGAAACGGCTCAGGATGTCGCCAAGTCTACGGAGACGAAGCCTGCCAAGGGGGCTGACTCAAAGGCGATCGCCGAAAAATCAGGGTTTAACGTTTCTGAGTTCCTCAAAGGAACCAAAGAAGAATTGGATAAGGTCGTCTGGCCCAGCCGTCAGCAGTTGGTCAGTGAATCGCTTGCCGTCATCCTGATGGTGACCCTCTCCGCTACGATCATTTATCTGTTTGACAACTTCTTCATCTGGGCTGCCGGAAAGGTGTTCTAAGGGAGTGCTGAATCATGCTTGCATCGGATGAGTCAGACAATCTGCTGTCTGTTGAGGAAGAAGCCGCCAATCCCGAGCATTACGAAGATGAGTCATCGCCTCGTGGAACGCCCCGTTGGTATGCCGTCCAGGTTGCCTCAGGCTGCGAAAACCGGGTCAAGATGAACTTGGAGCAGCGAATCGAGACGCTCGATGTAGCCGATCGCATTCTCCAAATCGAGATTCCCCAAACGCCAATCCTAAAGCCGCAAAAGGGCAACAAGCCCAAGGAGGCCGCAGAAAAAGTGTTTCCGGGATATGTCCTGATCCGCATGGTGATGGACGACGAAGCATGGCAGGTCGTGAAAAACACGCCCAACGTCATTAACTTCGTTGGCGCTGAGCAAAAGCGCCGCTATGGACGGGGGCGGGGACATGTCAAGCCAATGCCGCTCGGACATTCAGAAGTCGAACGGATCTTCAAGCGTGCCCAAGAGCAAAAGCCAGTTGTCAAAATTGACATGGCCGCTGGAGACAAGATTATGGTCTTGTCAGGGCCGTTTAAGGATTTTGAAGGCGAAGTGATTGAGGTCAGCCCAGAGCGCAGCAAGCTCAAGGCACTGCTCTCAATCTTCGGGCGAGATACCCCGGTCGAGTTGGAATTTAACCAGGTTCAAAAGCAGAGTTAGTGAGGCAATGGCAAAAAAGGTAGTCGCGATTATTAAGCTGGCAATCGACGCAGGTAAAGCAAACCCTGCGCCGCCGATTGGGCCTGCGCTGGGTCAGCACGGGGTCAATATTATGATGTTCTGCAAGGAATACAATGCCAGAACGGCTGATCAAGCTGGCATGGTGATTCCGGTAGAAATTTCGGTGTTTGAAGACCGCAGCTTTACGTTTGTGCTGAAAACGCCTCCGGCATCCAAGCTGATTGCCAAGGCAGCTAAGATTGACCGAGGATCGGGTGAGCCAAACAAGAAGAAGGTGGGTTCGATTACTCGCGCTCAACTGCGGGAAATCGCTCAGACAAAGCTGCCTGACCTGAACGCAAACGACGTTGAGGCAGCAATGAAGATTGTGGAAGGGACAGCCCGAAACATGGGCGTGACGATTGCCGACTAGAATCTGCAGGGTTGAGCCTGTGTGTTTGAGTTTGCTTGGTTGAACTAGTTCATGATTCGGGGGAGGGCGATCGCCCGTTAGCACCCCAAGGAGATTCTCAAAATGGTGAAAAAGGTATCGAAACGCTTGCGCGAACTGCAAGCCAAGGTTGAAGATCGCCCCTACGCACCGCTAGAGGCACTGGCCCTGCTCAAGGAAACCGCCACGGCGAAGTTCCCGGAATCTGCCGAAGCCCACATCCGCCTAGGGATTGACCCCAAATACACGGATCAGCAGCTCCGAACCACGGTGGCGCTGCCCAAGGGAACGGGTCAGGTTGTGCGGGTCGCGGTCATTGCTCGCGGCGAAAAGGTGACAGAAGCCACGAATGCGGGCGCAGATCTGGCAGGCTCTGAGGAGCTAATCGACGAAATCCAGAAAGGCATGATGGATTTTGACGTGCTGATCGCTACGCCAGACGTGATGCCCCAGGTAGCAAAGCTGGGTCGCCAGCTTGGGCCTCGCGGTCTAATGCCCTCTCCCAAAGGCGGCACGGTGACTTTTGATCTGGCTCAAGCCATTGACGAATTTAAGGCAGGTAAGCTAGAGTTTCGGGCTGACAAGTCAGGCATCGTTCACGTGATGTTTGGCAAAGCTAGCTTTTCACCCGAAGACCTGCTGATCAACCTGAAGGCGCTGCAAGAAACCATCGACCGCAACCGTCCTTCGGGCGCGAAGGGTCGCTACTGGCGGACGATGTACGTCGCTTCTACAATGGGGCCGTCGATTGAGGTGGACATTGCGGCACTGCGCGACATGAAGGTGGGCGACGCAGCCTGAGCGCAGAGTCTTCATCTAATGAGCCGTTTGTTTAGGTTTGTTCCAATCCAAGGAGCGTAGACGCAGACTCAAAATTGACCGTTTTACAACTGAATCCTGATGGCCAGAGACAGCAGGGGCAAATGGCTTAATCATCCTGCCGAGGTCAAGTGTTGATGTTGGGTTAGAACTCGCCAAATGGTGGAGTCTCTAACTCTGTCTGGACTTGCCCTGGCGATCGCCGGGGCTTTTTCTTTTTATTTCATGTTCAGGATTCAGCGCAACCAAGTTTGGTGATTCACACCCAACGCTAAGGAGGTGAGACAGAGATGGGTAGAACACTAGAGGACAAAAAAGAGATTGTGGCAGAACTCAAAGAGAGTTTGAGCCAGTCTCAAATGGCCGTAGTGATTGACTACAAGGGGCTAACCGTTGCCGAAATTACCGATTTGCGGCGGCGGCTGCGTCCTTCGGGAACAGAGTGCAAAGTAACCAAGAACACGCTCATGCGGATTGCCGTGCAGGGCGACGAAACTTGGGAACCGATGACGGCTCTGTGCAAAGAGTCTTCGGCCTTTTTGCTAATCAAAGAGGACGTAGGTGGCGCGATCAAGGCCTATCAGGAGTTCCAGAAGGTCTCCAAAAAGACCGTGCTGCGTGGCGGCGTAATGGAAGGGCGTGCCCTGACCGAAGACGACGTGAAGGCTATCGGCGATCTGCCGTCGAAGGAACAACTGATGGGCCAAATCGCAGGCGCAATCAACGCGGTGGCGACCAAGGTGGCCGTGGGCATCAAGGAAGTGCCGTCTTCGCTGGCTCGCGTGACGCAGGCGATCGCCGACAAGGACAAAGACGCTGCCTAGAAAGGTGTGTAGCCCGGTGGGGGCGATCGCGCTATCGTTTCGTGTTTTGAAAACTCAACTCGTAGAGGAAAACTATGTCTACTGCAACCGATGAAATTTTGGAAAAGCTCAAGTCGCTGACCCTGCTGGAAGCGGCTGAACTGGTAAAGCAAATCGAAGAAGCCTTCGGCGTGACGGCTGCGGCTCCTGTTGGCGGCATGATGATGATGGCTCCAGGCGCAGGTGGCGGTGCGGCTGCGGCTGAGGAAGTCGAAGAAAAGACCGAATTCGACGTGATTCTCGAAGAAGTGCCCGCCGACAAGAAGATCGCCGTGCTGAAGATCGTCCGCGAACTGACGGGTCTGGGTCTGAAGGAAGCCAAGGAAGTAGTGGAATCCACGCCCAAGGCTGTACGCGAAGGGGTGCCCAAGGAAGCCGCCGAAGAAGCCAAGAAGAAGCTGGAAGAAGCGGGTGGCAAGGTCGCTATCAAGTAGGTTTCAGGCGTTAGGAATTGGGTTTAGGACTAAAAACCATCCCATTCAGGGCTTGCCAGGCTCCTGGTTATCCTAACGCTTCCTTTACCCGTAGGGAGTGCTTCGTAAGAGGGGGTTGTCTCAGATTGGAGGCGACCTCTTCTTTTTTGCTATTGTTACTTTTTGCTATTGTTAAGAGCCAGAGGACACCGAAAGCGCGATTGATGAAAACCCTGAGTCTATTTGAAGAAGAGCGGATGACGCTGCCGAAGAGTATTGAACTATCGGCAGAGTCGCTGTGTCATTACGGTTCCCTTTACAAGCACTGGGCGATCGCCTTCTCTGGTGGCAAAGATTCCTCCGCAACCGTCACCCTGGTTGCCCACCTAATCGAAACAGGGCAAATTCCCAAACCTGAGAGCTTAATCGTCCTGTATGCCGACACTCGCCAAGAGCTACCGCCGCTGCACCGGGCGGCGATGGGCACCCTCAAGGAACTGGAGCGGCGAGGGTTTCACACTCGCGTCGTTTTGCCCGATCTGGACTACCGCTATTTCGTCTACATGCTGGGTCGGGGCGTGCCGCCGCCATCCAACACGTTTCGCTGGTGTACGCCCAAGCTTAAGGTCATGAGCATGGAGCAGGAGCTAGAAGCCCTGCGACAGGAGCGGGGCGAAAAGTTCCTCATGCTGACGGGGGTGCGGATTGGGGAGAGTGCCGCCCGTGACCAGCGGATTGCCATTAGCTGCACGAAGGATGGTGGCGAGTGCGGACAGGGCTGGTTTCAGCAAAGTACGTCAGAGGCGATCGCCGATATGCTGGCCCCCATCGTCCACTGGCGCGTCTGCCACGTTTGGGACTGGTTGGTGAAAGCGGATGTTGAGTTGGGATTTCCCACCTTTGAGATCGCCAAGGTGTATGGCCAGGACGTGAGCGACGGCGAGGAACCCATAAACGCTCGCACGGGCTGTATTGGCTGCCCGTTGGTGCAAAAAGACGCTGCCCTTGACCGCGTGGTGGCCCAGCCGGAATGGGCCTATCTTGCACCCCTGCAACGGCTCCGCCCCCTGTATTGGGAAATCAAAAAGCCGCAATATCGCCACCGCAAACACGGCGAGGTGAACAAAGACGGAACGCTGGCAGCCAAGCAAAATCGGCTGGGGCCACTGACGCTAGAGGCGCGGCGCTGGATGCTAACGCAGGTGCTTGGCATTCAGGCCGAGGTGAACCAGGTCGCAGAACGACTGGGGCGATCGCCCATTAGCCTCATCAACGATGAAGAACTGGCACGGATTGAAGAACTGATCGCGGCGGGCACATACCCTGACAAGTGGGACGGCACAGAACCCCACGGCGATGAGTGGCTACCGGAAATCTTGCCCGACGGCAGTATTCAGCCCCTCCTGTTTGATCGGCTTTAGAACAAATGAGGCGGCGATCGCCCATCCACTGAGCGCGATCGTGACGCGCACCCCCCAGGACTTTCCTACCGATAGAATGCAGGTCTTTACGCCTGAGGCACTGCTGCAACGGCTTTCTCAGTCAAGGGATCAATCGCTTTGATGGAGGGGTCACCAGCCAGGTAGCCGATGCCCCGGTGCAAGTGTAGACGCAACTGGGTGGCGAGGGTTTCCTGATCGGTGGGCAGGCGATCGGTGTGGCAGCGCTGCTTGAGCGCCAGGAGCAGCAGATCAGCCATGTCGCCGCCAAAGGTCTGCCACGACATTTCCACGTTACTATCAGCAGGGATGGGCACGGGGGAGGGGGGCGACGGTTCGGCCAGCGAATAGCACAGGGCCCAGCGGCAGAGAATGTTCCACTGGTCGATTTTGGTGATGCGCTTCAGCTTGATGAGTTGGTCTTTGGCGGCTTGGGAAAGCTTGATGCGATCGACAGGTGGTTCCATCAGGGTGAAGCGGAGCTAACCTACCAGAAGTAACTTGATTCTACTGTGGTTTGCTGGGTGGCAGGGTCGTAGTGTAGCAGGTATTCGCGGGCGATCGCCCCTTGCTGGCGAAGAGCGGTGGCTTCTTCCTGACGAATTTCGGTGTCGGTGGACAGCAAGATGACTTGGTGGCTGGCCTGAGGAAAGTAGCGCTCGACGAGGTTTTGGCGGTGGGCTGCATCGAGGCGACCGAGGGGTGTATCGATGGCGACGGGCAAGGGACGACGACTGGCACGGGCCAGACCCCAAAGGAGGGCGATCGCCAAAAGCTGCTTTTCTCCGGCGGAGAGACGATGCTTGGGCAGGGGGTCTCCGCTGGTGTCGAAGAGTGCGAGCCGAAAGGTGTCGGCTTTATCTATGGCCAAAAAACCGCCGAATGGCGACTGCAATCACTTCTTTAGAGTTTTGAAGCGCAATTAGGCGGCTCCACTCGCTCCCCCGCACATATTTGAGTTGGTGCAGGTCGTTGATGGCGCGTTTGACGGCGCGGCGGGAGCCTGTGAGGGTGATTCTGACAGGTTCGTCGTCGGCTGAGTGGTCGGTCGAGTCAGCAGGCGGCTGATGGGGAGGGTTGGAAGCATTGCTGTCGATAAAGCTCATAATGTCAACCATTAGGACGTTTTAGTAATCATAGACGACCTTTTGGATGACAGTCAACCATTGGGTTGTTTGATGCGTTACTGTTCTCTGACAGTATGGGCGCATGGGAAAAGCTGGACAAGCACTTAAGCAGGTGCTAGAAACTTACAACATTAGCCAATACAGCCTGTCGGTTGAAATGAATGTGGAGCGCAACAACATTTACCGATGGGTCAATGAGAAGCGCGATCCAACCGCAGAAACCGTAATTGAAATTGTGCGGGCACTGAAAACACTCAATCCAGAAGCAGCAAAGGCATTCGCGAAGCTGTATCTGATGGATGAGGTAGACTAGGAAACTTTCCAAAAAGAGCGATGCCATTGCAGCGCTTCGACTCTGGGCTGATGTTGCTCTGGGAGCAAGATTGGCTCTTGATGGAAGTCTTTGAGCGATCGCAATCCTGGGGGTGATTCTTCTTCAAATCGGTCTGAACAAACAATCACCCGATAATTATCATCAATGCTAAACCAGCCGCGATCGAAGGCCCAATGATGGTTCTTACAAAGCGATAGACCATTATCAAACCTGTCATCTCGAAACTCGGCAAACGGTTTAATGTGTGCTCCATCCACAATAGTTTGATTGTTAGAGCTGACGATTTTCAATCGACATAAGGCACATTGATGTTGATAGAGACGGACTACATTTCGCCGGAAGGCAGTATCCCTAACATAGGCTCTCTCTTCATCTTTCAAATCTGAAGTATCATAGACTGCGCCACCTTTCTCAAAGAGTCGAAGCTGAATATCTTCCAACTCGTCTCTTCCTTGAATGCCCTCAAATTGCTGAGCCTCTTTTGGAAAGTAAGTCTGAATCAATACTTCACTAAATCTTAGTCGATTGGCTGGTTCTTGAAGGTATTCAAATAATTCCTTATCTAAATAAGCATATTTGACAACCTCTCTCAGAGCAGTCAAACCTCTAATTTTTACCTTCCTAGCAATAGTTGCTTCAAATCCAGGATTCGCCATTAGATGCCAGAAGTTGTCTCCTTTTAGATGAAAGAAAGGGAGAGAAATATCGGAGTGATATTTGGGATTCTTTACCAAGCTTCCCCAATATTTAAGAAATGCTGCCACCAACTCTGGAGACAAATAGATCTGATTATGCTGAATTTGTCCACGATCAATCAACTCAAGTACAGCGATTAACAGGATTGGCTTGTGTGGAGCATCCTTATCTCTCCGGAGCTTGGCAATTTTTTTGACGTAATCGCTAAATGGCTTACTCATTGAGGGCTGTAGAAATTTGAAAAGTCTTCGGGAATGTAGGCAGGAGGTTCTCTGAATCGATCTGTTTGTGAAATCTCTTCAATCAATGCGTGCTGACCTGGAAACCATCGAGAGATCAAAACTGCGGTTAGGCTGCTCCTGATATCTGGCTGACATAAAAATTCAAATAGATCCTCGTCAAGATAGGCATATCTGATTGCACGTTTCACTTCGGCAAAGGTCTTAAGCTTCACACCTGATGAAATGAGATGCTCGTAACCAGAGTTTGCCCAAAAATGCCAGAACTTACCACTTCTCATGTGAAAGAATGGTCGAGAAATATCTGGGCGATGGTTCAGTGATCCCAGGTAGCTCCAATACTTTAAAAATGTTTCAGTTAACTCAGCCTTTAGGTAAATCTGATTATTTTCAATAGTTCCACGCTGGATATGCTCGATCACTGACAGCAGCAAAATAGGTTTGTGGGGTGCAACTCCATGAGCGCGATCGACTCTCAATCGCTGAAACTTCTTGGCATAGTAGTCAAGTGCTTCAATCTTCAAAGGACTGTTTACATCTCGATAAGTTTATAATTTTATAATTCTTGTTTCTACAAAAACTTTGTTAAATCAAATTCTTCAAAATCTGAATCTTTGGTTTCTCTCAAGGATTCTAAAAATAAGAGTATCTGCTCTCCGTAGTTTAAGCTGCCACGAAGTTGCTCTTGAAGAATTTCAAGCCCACCATTTGCATATTCCTGAAAAATTCTGGCTTTTTGTTGATCGCTTTCTTCATCCTGAGATAAAATTCGAGCGTTTTGAGTTTCGGCAAAAGCAAGCAGTCCGATTATCGATTTATCTCTGATCTGCTCCTGAAGGACGGGATCAGGATCTTTCCGAGATGCTTTTTCAAAGGGAACTCTTTTTTTGTAATGAAATCCTAGCGCGGCTGCGAAAGATAAGATATCTCCGTAGGTGAGAAACACGCCTTCATCTCCTTCTTTGGCGTGAAGCGATCTAACGAACTCGGCCTTATCTGCTGCAATTTGAATCCTAGCAAGCGCCATACTGGTGAGTCAGGAAGTCGATTGGTTTTAGGGTTCCCAGGTTTGGTGGGGAGTTTACACAAGGCATCGTCTAGCGCCAAATAGTCTGCGACGGTGAGTTTTTGCTGTGGTTGAGGGGTTGGGGTCGTGGGTGTGGTCGTCATGGTCAACCTTGCCTCCGGGTGTAGTTTAGCCGCCCCCACCCCATCCGCCCCTCTTGTACGTCAGCCATCAGTCTTGTCCTTCACGCTCTTGTCCTGCATTTTGCGGTTGGCTATAAAACACCTGGAGTAGCCAGCGGTTAATCTCGCCGTCTTCTTCCGTCTGGCTGCGCTGGAGGGCTTCTTCCACAAGGGCGATCGCCAGTCCCGGCAGCACCTCTGACTCGCGGATTTGCCGACTGCCCCCATCCGCCACTGCAAAGGCGATCACCTCACCCTGCTCCACATCCACCACCCAGTATTCCTGCACCCCCAGCCGCTCGTAGAGCAGGCGCTTGCGTCCGAGGTCATCGCTGAGGGTTGTAGAGGCCACTTCGATCACCAACTGCGGCGCGCCAAACTCGTTAACATCAATGGGCTGAGAAGACTTGGGTGGAATGCGGAACGCTGCCCCAATGTAATACGCCAGGTCAGGCTGACACTCGCGCACGCCTGGTTTGCGAAAACTGCCATTGGTAAAGCCTTTGAGGCGAATATTTTTGACCGTGCTGTAGAGACTGACGGTTTGGGCAAGAATTGTATTATCCTGACTATGCCCAGATCCAATCGGCATCGTCTCAATCCTCATCGAGTCAGCGTCGTAATAGAACCGGGCTTGTTCTAGTTCAGGGCGATCGCCCAGCGCCAGAAACGTCTCCCAACTCGCTTTGACCCACGCATCGGTGACCAGGTTTTGCGGTGCGGGTAAGGTATTCACCATTGGCTAAGGCTCCTTTGCGGGGCGACGTTGACCCATGCCAGTCTACCCTTCGACTGCGATGATCTCAGTGTACTCAAACTCGTTGGGGCTGCGACGCACTAGGTTGTAGGACTTGCCGTTGAGGGCGATCGCATCTGGCTCCACATCCGCCTTGGGCGAGTGATAGACCAGCACATACTGCCGTCCCAAGTGGGGCCCCATTTCTTCTGCCACCTCGCCGCGCCACTGGGTCTTGCTCACCAGCACCACCAGTTGATTAGCCAGTGTGGGGAGCGATCGCCCCACCTGCCGCCGATAGGTTTCGTCTAGGCTGCCAAAGGGCGAATCCATCACCATCGGGTAGTTGCCTGCATCCGGCGGCATTAGGTATCGGTTTTGCTGATCGCGGCGGCTCCAGTCGCGCACCCGGTCGATAATGGCGCCGATAAACGACAGACTCAAGACCTGGTTTTCTCCGGTCGAGGCCGGCACCAGCCGCTCTTGCCCGGTGGTGCTTTCGACTAGATGCAGCTCATACTTCTCCGTCAGGCGCGGCACATAGGGCGCAACCACGATCCGCTGAAAAATCTCCCGCACCCGTCGTTCTAGGTCGCTGCGAAACACCCGATCCACATTCGTCTGCACTTGCTTGAGACGGGCGATCGCCTCTTCGGTGGCGGTAATCCGGCGCTGCGTCTGGGTCTGTCGCGCTTCCGTCGCCTGGTGTTTTTCGATCTGTCGCCGCAGATCCTCAATCTGCTGGCTCAGGTCTTTCACGCGCTGGTCGTTTTCGCCCTGCTCCCGGTTCAACGCCTGAATTTTCGCGTCAATGTCTTCATGGCGCTTTTCCAGGTTGCGGATATCTTCGAGGGGGCTATTGCGGAGTTGCTCGTGGATGGTGTCTAGCTCCGTCTCGATGCGGGATAGGGTCTGGCGCAGCTCACCGATCTTGCGCTGCTCCTCGTCTACGGTTTGCCAAAAGACTGGAATCTGGCGGGCGATCGCCTCCATCTGCGCCCCCATGCGGATCACCGTCTCCTCCACGTCTGCCAGCCCCGCCCGCTCTAGATATGCTTTCACCTGATGGTGATGGTCGCTGCCAGCCTCTAGCACGGTGCCACAGATGCAGCGCTGGCGATCGAGCAGATCTTGCACAAACTGCTGCTTGATATCAGCAGGCAATTCGCCGCGCTGGCGCAGGCCTTGCTCTAGCGCCCGAAACTGGGCGATCGCCCCCGGCAGCAGCACCGTATAGCCCCGCGTCGAAAGGGTCGATTTCAGCCGCACTCGACATTGCTCCAGGGCATCTCGCACCGACTGCTTCTGGCTTTCTAGGTCATCGCGCCGCTTTTGCTCTGCCCGCACCGCCTCCGACTCGCGTAGTGCGTTTGCCACTGCCTGCCGCTGACGTTTGAACTGCTCAATTTCTGACTCAATCTCGCCCTGCCGCGCTGCGATTTGCTCCCGCTCTTCCTCCAGCGTTTGCTTTTGCTGCACCAGCGTTTGGGTCTCCGGGTCGCCAAACCGTTCCAGTTCTTTTTCTAGGGTTTTGCGGGCCTCTCCCAAATGGCGAATGGCGCGGGTCAACACCTCCACCCCCAACAGGGCCTTGGTGGCCTCGGCAATCTCCGTTTTCTTATTCGAGCGCACGATTTGCTCAATCCGCTCTCCATCAAAGAAGAAGTATTGATGCAAACTCACGGGCAGAATGCGCCCAATTACGTCATCTAGGTGCTGCTCAGAAATTCGCCAGCGCCCATCTTCCCCAGCATATTTCAGCGATAAGTCGCTCCTAGTCGGCACAATCTCCCCAGTGTCAGTCCGATAGGCACGGCAGGAACGACGGATGCGATATTGGGTAGCGCCATGCTCACAGGCCAATTCCACCCAGCATTCGACGGGTTCATTAACTGCTGCCTCTGCCAGCGCCCGCTTATTCACCAACTGATCCGGCGAGGCAAAGGCCGCCGTCGTCTTTTCATACAGCGCCCAAGTAAAGGCATTGAGCAGGGAGGTTTTTCCTGCCCCATTGTTGCCATGAATCACCGTTACCTTGCGATCGCCACTGGCAGACAGTCGTAGCTCTGGTGTAGTGCCATAAAACTGGCGGAAATTGTGCAACTGAATCGACAGCAGCCTCATTGCACCTCCTCTTTGACAATCTGCAAAATGTCATCGTTAATACCCATTGGATTCTTGAGATGCAGCTTGTCGTTCTCTGCTCTCAGCACTCGCGTGATCAAGCGCTTGACCTCCGGCGGAGCAGACTCAATCGGCTCCATCACAGAGTGAGCAGAAGAGGGGGCTGAGGACTGATCCGGCTGTTCTGAGGTCATGGTTCGTCGGAGGTTCGAGTGAGTTGCGGTGATTGGGCTATCTTGTCTATGGTTTGTCCATCGAATTTGTCTATCGAAAGTAGCCGTATAGTCAGCTTATCCGTTGGACTCTAGATCCAGGAACCCTTGGGAAGCAATGACGACTAGAATTGACTAAGATTTTAGACACTGGTGTTCATCATTATTCCCTTATGTCACTCCAGGACGCTAAAGAACAAGCCTTCAAATTGTCGCTAAGCGATCGGTTGACGCTGGTCAATCTCATTATTCAGTCACTTCAGCAGGAGCTTAACAAGCAGGTCAGCCAAACAGAGACAGCCGCGCAACCATCTACTGATATTCCTAGTAGTTCTATGCGGGGGCGTTTACGGGCAGAACGAACGGCTTTAATTGACCAAATGCGTGGATTATTGAAAACAGACAAGCCTGCTCCTACAGATGCTGAAGTCAAAGCCCTGTTGAAAGAGCGACTGGTCGAAAAGTATTCTCAATAATTTCTTAATGAGAGTTTTAGTTGATACGAATCTTATTTTGGATTTTTTACTGGAATCTGAGTAGTTGTTGTGTCGTGCTAGCAACCCAACCCTGCATTGGTGGGATCAGAACATTGGCAGGGATAGCATAGAGGTTACTAGCGGGCGTTCAAGGTTATCTATCATCCAGCAACTGCATCGATAAGTAGATAGACATTGTGATTTGTAGAATGTGCTAGCGTCAGCGTAACGCATCAAAGGCTTACGGAGTGGTGGATTGCGGCTACGCCTAATAGCGTCCTACAGGGCTGGGGCTTACAAGTCCAGCAGTCCATAGCGCTGCTGCAAGTCGAGCAGTTGGCTCCGTGCTTCGCCCGCGTTATCCGCCAGGTCGGCAAATTCCACAAAGCGGGTCAGTTCTTTTCTGAGTAAATTTCGCTCTACTTCTAAGGTTTCCCGCCCCAAATCGGGCGGCAACACAATCATGTCGAAAATGGTAGCGCGGCGTTTGCCCGGATGGGGTCGCAGCACTCGCCCCCGCCGCTGGATAAACTGCCGGGGGTTGCCGCTGCTGGCTAAGATCACTGCCGTTTCGATCGCCGGAATGTCTACCCCTTCATCTAGGCAGCGAATTGCCACCAGCCCTTGCAGTTCTCCAGTTTCAAACTGGTGCCGCAGGTCTTCGCGCTCGTCTAACGTGGTTTCAGCAGTGTAGGTGTTGACCCGATAGCCCAGGTCGCGCCCCAGCAGGCGGGTCACGGCTTCTAGCTGTCGCTGGCTTTCGGCGCTGGTGTCGTCTTCGACCGACCCGTCGCCGCAGTAAATCAGGGTATGGCTGGTGTCTAGGCGCGATCGCATGACCTCCCGCAGCGCCTCTAACTTATTCGCTGCTGCCCCCACCAGTCGCGCCCGCTGGTTGAGCAGTGCCGCCAGTCCCTCGTTTTCATCCGGGTCTTCCCCCATCGCCATCGCTCGCCCAATCCGCGTGGTCAATTCCGAATAGCGTTCTGTTTCTGATTCCGTCAGCTCAACCAAAATCGGGTAATACAAGTAGTGAACCAGCGCCCCCTGGGCGATCGCATCTTTCAGGGTAAATTCTGGCTCCAGCACCGGGCCAAAATAGTCCAGCAGCGCTTCTGTTCCCTGCTCGTCGAAGTAGCGTTCTGGGGTGGCCGACAGTGCCAACCGCAGCCCGATGTTGCTCGGCAGGCTGGCGGCCAACCGTCTGGCTCCTAGATTATGGGCTTCATCGCCCACGATCAGGGTTCTCTTGGGAAAGTAAGGCAGTTGTGACTGAAAACCATCGGTGATCAGTGTAGCGTTGGTCGTGATCACGGTCAGAAAGGGTTGATGACCAGCCTTAACGTTATAAAGCTGATTAGATAAGCAACCCTGCCACTGATGCCGGCTCTCGAACACCAGGAGGGGGTCGGTGATGCCAAACTTGCGGCATTCCCGCGCCCACTGCTGCACCAGATGCCGATAGGGGCAAATGATAATCAGCGCTTGCAGTTGAATCGCTTGATAGAGTTTTGCGGCGATCGCCAGCGCCGTAATGGTTTTGCCGCTGCCCGTCGCCATCTTCAAGGTGCCCCGACCGTTGTTGGCAAACCAGTTGGCGATCGCCTGCTGCTGGTAGGGGCGCAGCGTCAGCCAGAAGGGCAGGGTGGGGATGCCCGCTGGCTGCTGGGGGCGATGGATGCTCTCAAACTCATAGCTGCCGCTCGACGATGCCACCTTTGGTTCTCGCGTTGGCGCTTCGGATGGGCAGCGTTGGAGGAGCGATCGCCGCGCCGCTTCTGGAAAAGCGAGCACCTCTAGGTTGGGCGTTTCGTTGTCCCATAGCCGCTGAAAATCCTCCGTTTTTTCTGCAATGCGCTCCGCATCGCCAACCTGCCACGAACGGAAGACATCGATGCATTCAAAATTGTCGCTAAGGGCATTGGCGCTTTCATTGGCAGATCCCGTGAAGACGATCTGGTGGCCCGACGCATCACTAAAAATGCCCAGCTTCTCGTGATAAATTCCTCGTCGCCGGATGTTGCAAGGAACTGCCAATTTGATTTCTAAAACTTCATTCCTCAGCAGCCAGGCCAAGCAAGCGAGACGATCCTGAACGACCTCTTCAAACTCTTGATCCAGCTCTCGCAACAGCGCCTCTGTAACCGCGTCCTGCCGCTGTTTTAGCCCCTGTTCGATCGCCCGAATGTCTTCATCTGATAAACATGGGGACGCAATCAGGCGCATTTTCCCGCCCGTTTTCACAAGCGCGGCTAGCCCCTGAGCCGCCAGCACCAGAGACGTGCTGGAGAAGAAACCGACGGCACGATCATAGGCGATCGCTCGCTCCAAACAGGGAATGTAGAAGTCTGCCAGCAGGTTGTGGCGATCGCTGCGATACTGATTTCGCAATGAGAGGTCTTTGAGGCCCATACCAATTGTGGATACAGCGTTTTTGCAGCCAGTGAGGTATGTTGATCAGCAAATAGACCAACCATGAGAAACGCACTCGTGACCAACTTTCGCCACTGTTCAAGCTGCTCGTAACCTGTTTGCGATTTTGGGTTGCCAGTCAAGCATCTAGGAGGCTTTCAGCAATCTTAATTCATTGCTCTATTTACTCTATCTATCTTTATCTACTTGGAAAAATTGACATAACGGGCTGCCAGTTCTGTTTGGCTGATGCTCGATCGAGCATAGACCCGATCGGCGACTTGCGCGAGTCGGCGCATCGCTTCAACCAGTTCCGACTCGGAAGCAGTGAGGCTAATCCGGAAGCATTCCTGCGTGTGCGTCCAGTCCTCTTGCAAACCGGGGAAAAACGGGCTACTAGGGACGACGATAACTCCTGCCTGCTTGAGATGCTGATAAAACTCCCAATCGCTCATTGGCAAATCCTTGAGCCAGAGCCAAGCAAAGATCGCCCCTTCGCCCCGATGCAAGAACCAGGGCAGGTTTGTGGGCATGGCCTTGTCTAGCGTAGCCTCTAGGGCGGCAAATTTCTGCTGATAGTGGGGACGGATGACCTGTTCAGAAATCGCTGCCAGCCGACCAGAGCGAATGGCGCGGGCGGCGATCGCCTGTCCATAGCGGGGCGAATGCAGGCAGAGATTGGTGAGAAATGCCTCTAAGTGTTGAATCACCCGCTCGTCGCCAATGGCAATGCCCACGCGCTCACCAGGCAATCCTGCTTTTGAGAGGCTGGTGCAATGAACAATATTCGGGCCAAAAATCGGGGTCATCTCGGTGAAATTCAAACACGGGAACGGCGGCGCATAGGCCGAATCGACAAACACAGGCACATCGTAGGGTTCCGCCATTGCCGCGATTTTCCGCACCTCGTCATCTGTCAGCACGTTGCCCGTGGGGTTGCAGGGCCGCGAAAACAGCACAAAGCCCGTGGTTGCGTTGATTTCAAGCTGGTCAAAGTTGGGGCGATACTTGAAGCGATGGGCAGTGGCATCGATCTCTAAACGGGGGCAATAGGCCCGCAGCGCTTCGGGAATCAGCGTCACACCGCCATAGCCTGTATAGTCCGGGCTAAGGGGCAGCACGATCTGCTTCAGCCGTCCGTCGGTGGTATAGCCGCCTAGCGCGTTTGCTGCCAAAAAGTAGAGCGACTGGCTACCAGGGGTGATAAGAATATTGCGATCGCCCAAATTCAGACCATATCGCTGGTTATAGTCTGCCACTACCGCATCAATGAGCGGCTGATAGCCCTGGCTGGAGCCATAGCGACACACCACTTCGCCATATTCAGGGCTGTCCAGCAGTTCCATCGTACAGTCGCGCCAAAGCTGTTCCACCTCTGGCAAAATCACCGGATTGCCCGCACTCAGGTTAATAAACTCGCGTCCCTGGGCAGTTCGCAGCGTTTCGATAATGTCTTTCATAATCGCCCGCACCCCGGTCAGGTGGGACATCTGTTCGCCAAACTGAGTGAGAGATGGAAGCATAGGCGGGTATGGGATGAGGAAGATGGCTCCGAAACGCTGAGTTGGAAAGGGATCGACGGGATGTAGAGAGAGGCAAGGTGCAACTGATTCCTCGCGCCTGATTCTCGACTCCAGATTTATGTCCAGATTTATGTAATGTGCGCGACAAAAGGGCTTCTGTCAATCCGACAGTTGGGGCGATTTTTGGATGGAATTGTTCTGGGCGGCGGGCAAACTTGAAAGATAGGAGGGCGATCGCCCCTGTTTCTAACCCAAACCGCCCAGCCCAACTTGTTCCACCAAAGCGGAGGCCAGCAGGGCGCTGCCGATGGGCACAGTGAGGTTATCAATGCCCCATTTTGAGAAAGTTTCGAGAACCGTCGCGGCGATCGCCACCAGGGCCGCCACGCCCCACAGCGCCGAGGTTCCCTGAGAAATTCCCAGCACCAGCCCACCGACTACAAAACTCGCCAGCGCCATCGTCAGCGTCCCTTCCCAGCTTTTTTCGATGTCGCCAATTTTGTAGCGGCGTTGCCCCAAGGACTGGCCCACCAGCGCCGCCAGCCCGTCGCCCCACGCCATGATTAAAATGCCCAGCGCAGCATAGTGCGGACGCACCTGCCAGAACAGGGCAATCAGCACGCCGATGCTGACGGCATAGAAAAAAGTGCCTAGGCTCTTGCGCCCGACGCTGTTGATCCCAGGCAGAATCGGGAACCGATAGGACACCAGCGCCACCAGGCTAAACAACACCGAAAAGCTCAGCCCCACCCAGGGCGGAATCTTGAGCCACCAGGCAATCAGAATCACGTTACCGGTGCCGATGTGGACGATTTTGCGGACGGTTTCCGGCTCGACTAGCTGAAACCGATTTAGCCCTTCTGCCAGCAGCGTAATTCCCGCCACCCACAGCGCCGCCGCCGCCAGTTGCAGCCACAGCGGCGGAGCAGATGCATACCAGGGGAGGGCACTCAGCAAGGGTTATCCTTTGGTGGAATATCTGGTGGAGTATCCATCCGGCGAGCCACGCGGCAACTAGGCCATGACCTGATGGGCGATCGCCTCCACCACGTTCGTCAGCGGGTTGTTGGGATACTTCATTGTAAAAATACCCGTGCTGGCCAGCACCATCATGTCGTCCGAATGGGGCAAAATGCCTGCCACAGGCGCATCGTAGGTTTCCTCAATGCGCTGCTTGAGTTGGTTGAAATCCAGCACTTGCGGAGCCTTGTTCACGACGATCAGCAGCTTGGGCACTTCTAGCTTGCGGGCCACATCCACCGTCACCGCTGTCCCCTGATAGTCCTGCTGGTCGGGACGCAGAATCAGCACCAGCACATCGGAAATCGTAATCGACAGCAGCGTTTCCTCGTTTAGTCCGGGGTGCGTGTCGATAAACAGATAGTCGAGCTTGAGGGTTTCGATCAGTTCCCGAAAGCCCTCATTCAGCAGCCCCACGTCGTAGCCCTCGCGCAGCACGCGGGCGATTTCTCCTGCTTTGACGCTGGAGGGAACGAGATACACCTTACTGCGATCGCCCCCTTTGCCCTCCAGCACCGAAGTCACATCGTAGGCCACATCGGAAATCGAGCGTCGTCCCCAGAGATAATCGTTGAGCGATCGCTCCATGTCGTCTTCGCCAAAGCCAAACAGGACGTGGATTCCGGGGGACTGAATATCGGTATCTACAATGCCCACGCGATAGCCCTGCCGCGCAATCATAGTGGCCAGATTTGCGGTCGTGTTGGACTTTCCGGTGCCGCCTCGGTAGGAGTGAACGGAAACCACTTTGGACATGAAAAACCTCGAAGAAAATGCGTCGGCGGGGCGGGTAGGAAATGGTAGACCCGGAAATGATAGATCGGAAATGGCGGGTACTGGCAGTCGATACAGATCAATACAGACCGCTCGATTCGATGCAGTTTTGATGCAGTAAAGAGCAATACAGGCAATCGCTCAATCCTGGATGCTGCTAGTATCCGTCTGCTTTGGCAAGGCGGAGGGTTTCACCCTGATAATTTTCCAGCCAGTAGCCCTGCTCGTCACGATGAACCTGGGTTTCCCACAGGGGAATTTTGCCCAGTTTCGTGGTGACGATATATTGGGGCACGGCAAACCCGGTGGTGTGACCCATTAATCCTCGCATGATTTCTCGCCCTTTTTCCACACTGGTGGCGAAGTGCGACACGCCCGTCACGTTGTCGCAATGATAGAGATAGTAAGGGCGGACACGGATTTTGAGTAGCCCGTGCAGGAGCGATCGCATGGTCTCTAGGTCATCGTTGATGCCCTTCAGCAACACGCTCTGGTTTTGTACTGGGATGCCATGCCGCAGGAGGCGATCGCACGCTTCAGCCGCTTCCGGCGTGATCTCCTTGGGATGGTTGAAATGCGTATTTAGCCAGATGGGGTGATATTTCTCCAGCATGGCGCAAAACGCTGGCGTAATCCGCATCGGCAGCAGCACCGGATAGCGGCTGCCAATCCGAATAATCTCTACGTGGGGAATCTTCCGCAATCGGGAAATAATCAGCTCCAGCTTTTCGTCCGAATAGGTCAGCGGGTCACCGCCCGTCAGCAGCACATCGCGAATTTCGGGATGGCTAGCGATATAGTCAAAATCCTGCTCCCAGGAGGCGGCTTCGCTGGTTTCAAAATAGGTGCCTTCTAGGTCGGTCGTGTGAAACTTGCGGGTGCAGTGGCGACAATACACCGCGCAGACCCCCGTCACCAGCAGCACAATGCGGTCGGGATATTTGTGAACGACGCGGTTGGTTTTGCGATAAATCGTGTCGCCGACCGGATCGGGTTCTGCCCCAGGAAAAGACTGAAACTCTTGCAGCGCGGGAACCGACTGGAGGCGAATCGGACAGTTGGGATCGTTGCGATCCATCAGTGAGGCATAGTAGGGCGTGATGCTCCAGCGATATTTCCCCGCCGAAGCCCGGATCGCCTCCGCCTCGTTGGGTGTAACGTTGACCCACTGCTGCAAGTCTTCGAGGGTCTGGATGCGGTGCTGAAGCTGCGATCGCCAGTCTGACCAAACCAAGTCCTGTGTTTTCGGCATGGATGAATTTCCCTGATTTCAGCCCGAATTTACGAAAAAACTTTAATCCCGGAGATTTGCGCGCCTTTCTTATGTCAATTCTCTGAAGTGGCGCTACGACTAAAATTGTTGAAAGCCCCCACCAGGCTCAACTACCCATCCAAAATCGCAAATCCAAAATCGAGAATCGACATTCGCCCTTTAAGGGGTCTCTATCTTGCTGCCCTGATATCTTGCTGCTAGCTCAGACGGCTAACCGAGCCAGGAGCGTTTGCTGGAGTTTCAGCGCGTCGGTCTGACTCGCCGCCAGAACCACATAGCCCACCTGATGTTGGTCGAGGGCGGCGCTGTTGGTAATCACCACGCCCCAGCCCGACGGTTGTGGAAACAGCAGATCGGCGATCGCCCTTTCCAGGTCAGCCCAGTGGCTCACCGCAGGACAGGGCGCACTGGTGCAACTGAGCAGCGTCGCCGTTTGCGCCCGCCGCTCTCCCAGCAAAAACTGGGCCAATTCATACACATGCGTTCCTCCAGTGCGGCGGGCATTTACCTCCAACAGGTATAGGGTTCCCGCATCATCCACAATTCCATCGAGATCGAAGTGCCCAATGTAGCCCATCGCTCGAAGTTTTTGAGCAATTTCTAGGGCGGCCGCGCTCAGGTCGGCATACCAGGGCGCGTTGCTCCAGTCCGGGCTGACCATTTCTCCGGCATAGGCCCCCGACGGCAATACCTGCTGAGCGCAAATGGCAATTAGGTAGGGCGGTTCCGACGGGTTAGCAGGCACAACCACCTCCGCCGAAGGCGAAAGCCCCTGAGCGCTGGGAATGAGCGCTTCTACAATCAGCAGATCTCCGGCGTAGTAAGGGTTCTGCTGGAGGGTGGCGCAAATTTCCGCTAGTTCGAGAGCGGCTTCCGGGCGAAACACCGTATGCCCAATGCCCAAAAAGCCCGTATTGGCCTTGACGATGCAGCCCTGACCGCGCTGAAGAAACGTGTGGGCGATCGCCCCTGCTTCTTCCACACTCCGCGCCACATAGCCCTCCGGCAGCCAATTCCCCATCCACTGCCCCACCAGCATCCGAAAGCCTAGCTTTGTCTGCACATACTCCCGCAGCCACAGCCGATCGGGGGCAGGACTTTCCGGCAAGTACACCGTCAGCCCGTGCGCCTGTCGCAGCAGATCCGCCAGCTTGTGAACCGCAGGCGTAGTGGCGTAGGGAATGAGTTGCAGTGCGCCCGCATCGTCTGCAAAATCTACGATCCGCTGGAGCAGCGCAGGCTCTCGCAAAATATCGGCACAGATGGAATCTGAGGGATGCTCCGGGCAGGCGTGCTGAAGCTGCGAATAGCCCAGCCGATCTTGCAAATAGTCCACATGAGCAACGGGCGCTTCGGTGATCACCAGCTTGCGATCGCCCAGCCACAAGAGCGATCGCTCATTGGCCACGCGAAACCCCCGAATCAGCGCCTCCCGCTTCGCCAGATCTGGCTCTCGATAGAGCAGATAGCCGTTTGCCTCTAGCGTATTGCCCAGAATGACTAAGGGAGTGGTAGATGCGAGCATGATTGGAATTGAGCAGGTGAATGATGACACAGACCGGTCATATAACAACAGGCTGACGCAGTTCGATTTCCTAAATTCCCCCGCAGATGCGCCGCTTTACTTGAAATCGGGAGACCTCCGGAGCAGTTCGGCTCCCCCCTTGTGAAGGGAGACTACGGGGGGAACAGGCTGAGAGTCCCCAAGGTGGTAAGTTCTGAACTCACCTCAAATTTATTCTTCCATTGGCCGATTTCGCAGCTTCCGCGCCTTCACGACCAAATCCTGAAAGAAATCGGTTTCTACGATTTCCTGCACCTGCTTTTGACGTTTTACCTGATCGATTTCGATTTTGAGGCTGGCGACCTGCTGTTTGAGGGATTCTTCTCGTTGGCGCACCTTATCCACCATGAGTTGAAACACGCGAGCAAGGGTAGAAATTTCGTCCTGCACCTCGCTTTTGCTCAGCGCAGTGAGATCCTGGCTATAGTCGCCTTCCCCGATGCGCTCGGCGGCGGCGGACAGTTCCTTCAGCGGGCGAGACAAAATGCCCGACAGCAGGTAGACCAGGCTAAACAGCGTGCCGTAGGTTGCCAAAAACGACAGCAAAAGGCGATCGCGCAATTGTTGCTGCACCTCGAATACGTGATCGGCTTCGATGTCGGCTCCCAGCACAGCGACGATTTTTCCGCTCTTGTCGCGGATGGGGGTGTAGGCGGAAATCCAGCTTCCCCACTGGTCAGTGTAGAGGTCGCGGTTGACCGTTTCGCCCGCCTGAAAGGCCCGCAGCGAATAGGACGAGGGCTTATCGGGTTCCAAAAACGGCAGCGCCCGTTCTGGCAAAAATCGCCAGAGGGAATCCACCAGGTATATCACCTCCAGTTCATCGCCTGTCGTGGCCGGTTTGCCGATGCGGCGGTTTTCGCTCGGCTTCCCCAGGATGAAGCTGTAGGCGTAAACATTGGGCGAAATGCGGTGCGCGGTTTCAAACCATTCCAACTGGTGCAGATAGCGCGGATCGTCTGAAAAGCCCTCTGCGTTGCGTTCGCCCGTTTTATACAGTGCCAGCAGTTCCTCTGCGTCGATGTCGTGGGCAGTGCCGATGGCGGTACTTTCCAGATCCTGCTTGAGGCGGGCGATCGCCTTTTCGGTGGAAAAGTTGTAGAACCACCAATACACCACCGCAAAAACCGTGCTGAACACCAGCGTAAAGCCCGTGAGCAGTTTCCAGCGGAGGCTCCAAAAGCGCTGTTTCTCCGCCAGTTTGGCAGCAGATGCAGAGGAGGTGATCTGGCTCATGGCAACCTTTTGCACGCTAAAACTCCAGTTTGTCGAGGACGCTCTTGCCGCGCTGACGACGCTTTAGCCGCCAGTTGAGCAGGCTTTTGTCATACACGGCTCGCATTTGCAACACGGCCCACAGCGACAGCAGCGCCATTAGCCCAGCAACGCCCAGATACAGCAGGTGGGGAGGCAGGCGATCGCCCCGCCCCAAGCGCCCCACTAGCAAGATGGTTCCTGTCATTAGCGCTCCCAGAATACTGCCCAGGGAAACCAGGTAGCTATCTAGAAACAGGCTCACCCGCCCCCGCCGCTCCTCTGGAACCAGCCCAGCAAACGCTTTACGAGCGGTTTCATCGATGCTGTACTGAGGGAGTTTTTGCAGCGACACTCCGGCGATCGCCCCGCCCAGTCCCGGCATTGCCAGCATCGCCGAAGCGCCTAGCAGGCTGCTGACGGGCTGAACCAGGAACAGATCCTTAAGCTGGAGATGGGTAATCAGCCGCCGGGTCAGGAAGGTCTGGATGCCCAGATAGGCGATCGTGCGCCCCAGCGTGAATAGGCTGAGGAAGGTTTGGTAGGTGCCCGCATTGGCGATCGCCCCGCCCGACACTGCATAAAATCGGTATTCCACAATCGTTTCGCAGACGATCATCGCCAGAATGGAAACCATCAAATAGCGGAACGCAGGCACCTGGCTAACAAACTCCCAGCCCTCAGACAGGGCTTCGCGCAGAGTTTCCGACTTTTGCTGAATCTGCCGCAATTTGGTGTCCTTCAGCCCCATTTCCAGCCCTACATACATCAGAAAATAGAGCAGGATATTCAGCATCAGCAGTTCCTCTGGCTTGATCTGCAAATGCAAAAATAGCCCCGGCGACAGCGCCGTAACCCCGATGCCTGCAAGGCTGCCTGCAAATCCCAGGCTGCCCAATAGGGGAAATAGCCGCTTGCTCTGCGCCACGTCAAACACATCGCTCGACAGCACCCAAAACGCCATCGGGAAGAAAATCAACTGCTGATCCGACAGCAGATAAAACAGCCCGTAGTTCAGCCAGGCGGGAGTTCTCAGCAAAAACATCAGCCGCAGCACCATGAACGACAGCGCCAAAATCGCGCTGATGCCGCGCACCATCGTCAGTCGATCAAACCGATCGACCCAGAGAGACTGTAATCCCGTCATGGCGATGGTAATCAGGCTGCTGAGAACCAGCACCACCAAAAATTGCGACGGCCCCACGTCTACCAGAAAGTTGCTCAGGGAGGCGATTTCCGACACCTTTTGGGCGAGGGCATTGGCAAACAGCGCAAAGCCCAGCGTCAGCACCAGCCTGGTTTCGTCGGCTCGCACGTTCAGAAATTGATTAACATTCAAGGGCATGGCAAGGGCATGGGTGATTCCGCAGTTCTGGGAGGATTCCGACGAAAGCCAGCACAGGGTCGCGATCGCGGAGATGCAGGGCGAACCTTGCCCAAAGCTCCAGGCATATTCGCTGACGGCATATTCGCTGACAACGCTCTTGGCGGCCCAACTTGGGCTTGATCCAGAGTTCCCTGCAAGCTGCACGGGCGATCGCCACCGGAGAGGCACCCCTACATCACGACGCTGCGTAGATGAAGTTCGCAGTCTGTCCTATTTCGTAGGTTGCCCGGAATCGGAGCGAGTTCACCAGCCTGACAACAAGCTTTCGTGAAGGAACGCGCCTCCAGAATTGGGGATTTGAAGCCCGGTGTTTAGGAATGGGTGGGTTGCAGACTCCTGGCTGATTCCAGCAGGCTCCACAGACGCGGGTCTGTGAAGTCTTGAACCACCAGCAGCGTCCCCAACTGGCTTAGTTCTTCTGCCGAGTGAGTCGCTGCCACACCCACCGTGGGAATGCCCGCACCCACCGCCGAGCGAATCCCAGAGGGCGAATCCTCAAAGGCGATCGCCTCGGTTGCCAACACGCCCAGACGGTTCAGCGCCGTTTGGTAGGGCAGCGGATCGGGCTTGCCCTTGGGCAACTCATCACCTAGCACCACTACCGAAAACAGCGGCTCTAGGTCCAGGGTTTTCATCATGAACGCTGCATTTTCCACGGGCGCATTCGTCACCACAGCCCGCTGCAACTCGTGATGCTGCATCCAGTGCAATACATCCCAGAGTCCCGGCGTTGGCTCCATGCCCGTGGCCCGTTCGCGAAATCGGGCCTCTTTTTCGGCACTCAGCTTTGCACCCGCCTCTGCCGATAAGTGCGGCAGCAGATCGCGGACAATCTGCTCATTCAGCCGCCCGCTGAAGTTGGCATCATAAAACTCGCGGTCGATTTCCATGCCCAACTCTGCCATCACCGCCTTCCAGGTTTGGTAGTGCAGCGGGTCTGTGTTGGCAACGGTTCCATCCAGGTCAAACAATAGTGCTTTCAACATGCCAAACGTCCCTCTGCCTGCGTCTTGCCACCCGCAGTATGACAGAAAGAGAGGCGGGGGATTTTGGGTTTTGGGTTTTGGATTTTGGGTTTTGGATTTTGGGCGATGCAAGTCAACAATCCAAAATCTAAAATCGGCAATCTAAAATCGCTTCATGCTTCGCTGGAGTCTGCCAGCACGCCGTGGAGAAAGATATCGGCAATGCCTTCGGCCATTTCCTGCATAGCGGCGGGGGAGGACTGTTCGGGCATGATGGTGTCTCGGCTAAAGCCAGCCACCGTAAACATTCCTAGAAATACCTGGGCAACCGTGCGCGGGTTCATACGGCGATAGATACCGTTGTCCATCGCGGTCTGAAAGAAGGCTTCGGCGACATCGGTCATTTTGCTGATGACTTCGGTCTGGATGCGATCGCGCAAATCGGGATGAAACTGTGCTTCCAAAAAGCACACCCGCAGCATGTCGGCGTTTTGGTGCAGGTTCAGCATTCGCTTTCGCATCACCTGGGCGATCGCCCTAGAGCTACCCATTTCGCTTAGTTCTGTCAGCAAGTCGGTGAGCAGTTCCACCCAGCCCTGCGTTACGACTTCGACCAAAATCGCCTTCTTGTTTTCAAAGTGTCGAAACAGCGTCCCCTCGGCCACACCTGCTTCGATTGCCAGATCGTGTGTCGTTGTGCCGTCATAGCCCCGCCGCGCAAACAGCCGCTGCGCCGCCCGCAGGATGCGCGTGCGCGTTTCGCCTTCGGTCTGGGGGGGTCGCTGAAACAGAGGCATAGCGCCAGTCGGAGGGGACGGGGAGCGGGGAGATGGAGGGAGTCGCGGGGTAAGTGGTCAAGAAATGGAAGACGGAAGGGCGATCGCCCCACCGCTTACCGCTTATCCGTATGCAACATTGTCGATCGGGAAACCCAGAAAAGACGCACCTGTTACAGAAATTAGAGATTAGGGCACTGATAAAGCCGCTTCTCTTCAATGTATTCACGCACGGCATCGGGGACGAGGGTGTCGATAGGCAGGCGATCGCCCACGCGCTGCCGAATTTGGCTAGAGGAAATGTCTAGCGGCGACAGGTCGAGCTGCTGCCAGCGGATGTCAATTCCCTGGGACTGGAGAATCTGGACGGTGGCGGCGAGAGTGGCAGCGGGAGTGGCGGCGGGGCTGAGGGGACGGCGCGGCGCAACCAGCCAGGTGCAGCGGGGAATGAGATCCTGACGACGATACCAGCGGGGCAGCGTGGCAAAGGCATCCTGCCCGATAATCCAAAACCATTGATTATCGGCAGCTCCGATTTCATGATTGTTACTTATATATTTATATTGCGTGTATTGCGTTTCTAGCTGGTGGAGCAGGTCGATGGCGTAGGAGCGATCGCCCGCTGTTTTGGGATCGACGCAGCAGAGCGCAAAGGACTGGTGAGGCGCGATCGCCCGCTTCACCAGTTCCAGTCGATGGGCGATCGCCACCAAATCCTGTCCCTGACGATGGGGCGGCACCACCGCAGGAATCCACAGCACTCGGTCGAGTTGCGCCTGGCGCAAAGCAGACTCCGCGATATGTAGATGCCCAAAATGGGGTGGGTTAAACGTGCCTCCAAAAATGCCCAGACGTTGCATAGGGGTTTGAAATCACGGGCACGATATCTCCAGCCTGTCCGAATCTTGTCCTGAAATCAGGCTTGTCCCAAAATCAGGCTTGTCCCGAAATCAGGAACGTGAGCGCTGTATTCATCAGTATTGCCAGAGTATTGCCAGATGACAGAACTGCCGAGCGGCAGACTTGCCCGCTCCTGCCATTATCAGGGGTCGCCGTTATCAGGGTCATTCGATGGGCGCGTCGGGGTGTACCCCATTGCTTTGCTACTGCTTGGCGACAAGGTGCGTCGGGGCGATCGCCCAATCCAGCCATTCCCTTAGACTGTGGTATGCCTCAAGACAGGCTTAAAGATTCAGCAATTTCAGCAATTACTGTAATAAATTTGGGAATCTTGAGTAAGATTGTGTAAATTCCAAGCTGCCTTTGAGCAATCAGCAGTTTTCCAAATCTTTGTGGTGCGACAAGACAGAATTCTCTAATGCTGAGTTCTCTGGGCTGATTTCTCCGAAAATTAGGGACTGATTAAGCAATCCGGGCATGGTTTCGGGGTGTACTGATTAAGAATTAGGAGGATTAGGCAAAGCAGGATTTTAATCCACCTTGCAAGGACGAAGAGCAGGACAGATTTTGCATTGTCTTGCCCCCGCTGAACGCTCTATCGACAGTTAGTCAGGGGCTTCAGATGGTTCCCGAATGGTGATTTCAAGGAGTTTCTCAACCCAACTAAATGAGTCTCTGAACTAGATTTTTGCAATTATTCAAGGCAATATCTTAGAGGCAAGTTTTAGATCGACAGGCCGGCTGACTTTTTACTTGACTCTTTTTACAAAGTGCTGCAACTTGGCAGTCACTATTGGCAGTCATTAAGTGGGGGAAACCACCTAGTTCTTAATTGATTCTTACGGACGATGCTCCGTTTTAGTCGTCAACCCCATTTGGCTCAAAAAATTAATCAACCCTTTATTTGAGCCATTCAGCCCCTTGATCAATACTCCTGATCAGGACGTGCATCGCCCCTTAGCTATCCCGAAAAAGTAATTCTTGCTATGATATCGCGTGACATTGTGTGGTGTGGTGTAGAAGGAGTGAGGACGTTGAATCCTGTTGATTTTAGCGGTATGCCGTTCCATTTCATCGGCATCGGCGGTATTGGCATGTCGGCGCTTGCCTACATCCTAGCCAAGCGGAACCTGCCCGTTTCTGGGTCAGATATCTGCCTAAACGATATCACTCGACGATTGCAGGCAGAAGGCGCTCACATCTTTTTGAGCCAAGACGCTTCTAACCTAGAATTTTTTGGAGCGGATGCCAACGGCAAAGCAGTGGTGCGGGCTGTTCCCGAAGAAGCTGGCAATCTGGCCGTTGTTAGCATTGGTGCAGAACCCGTTGCTCGTGGGGCGATCGCCCCGCATCCCCTGCCTGTTTCCCATCTGTTGCCGCAGGTCATCTGTTCGACCGCAATTAACCCCAATAACTCTGAATATCGGGCAGCGCTGGACTTGGGCTGTCCGATTTTTCATCGTTCTGACCTGCTGGCGGCGCTGATGCAGGAGTATCGGGGCATCGCCGTTGCGGGCACCCACGGCAAAACCACCACCAGCAGCATGATCGGCTATCTGCTGCTGCGGGCAGGAATTGACCCAACGATTGTGGTCGGGGGCGAAGTTAGCGCTTGGGAAGGCAATGCGCGGTTAGGGCAGGGCGAATATCTGGTGGCTGAGGCGGATGAGTCGGATGGGTCGCTGGTGAAGCTGGCGGCTGAAATCGGTGTAATTACTAATATCGAGCTAGATCACCCCGATCATTACGCCACGGTGGATGAAGTCGTCAAAACCTTCCAGGCGTTTGCTGATAACTGCAAGGTGCTGGTGGGCTGCTGGGATTGTGACCTGCTGCGGACGGAAGTGCCGCCGCATATCAGCTACAGCCTCAATCCTGCCTTGGGCGCTGATTACACAGTGGATCAGGTGGTGTACGGAGCCGCAGGCACGACGGCCCGCGTGTGGGAGCGGGGCACGCTGCTGGGCACGCTGAAGCTGACGGTGCTGGGTCGCCACAACCTGAGCAATGCCCTGGCGGCGATCGCTGTGGGTCGCCATCTCAACCTGGAATTTGACCAAATCGCCACGATTCTCAAGAGCTTTCAGGGGGCCCGTCGTCGGTTCGAACTGCGCGGCGAAGCCAACGAAATTCTCTTCATCGACGACTACGCCCACCACCCCAGCGAAATTCAGGTGACGCTGGCGGCGGCGCGGCTGCGGGTCGAGTCGTTTGCCAGCGAGCAGCGGCGCGTTGTAGCCATTTTCCAACCGCACCGCTATAGCCGCACGCAGGTCTTTTTGGAGGAATTTTCCCGATCCTTTGGCGATGCTGATCTGGTCATTACAACCGACATCTACAGCGCTGGCGAAGTCAACACGACGGGCATTTCTGGAGAAGACTTGGCAACGGCGATCGCCCAGCACCATCCCAACGTCATTTACCAGCCCACGCTGAATGACGTGTCTGCCTTCCTGACCCGCGCCCTCAAGCCGGGGGACTTGGCGCTGTTCCTGGGTGCGGGCAACCTGAACCGGATCATTCCAGAACTGGTGTCTGCCCATCAAACCCTAGAAGCCCAGAACGCACTGGCAAGCTATCAGTCTGCCTAAAAGTCTGCTTAAAGCTCTATCAGTCTGCCTAAAAGTCTGCCTAAAACGGTCGTCTTCCGACAGCATAGCGGTCAGTTCTGGGGTCGATGCTGGGGTCGATGCTGGGAGCTTCTGGCGCAGATTCTCGCAGGGGTGCTTTGGGCCCGGTTCAATCCGGGTTTAAACTGAAAAGCGGCATGATCAAGACGGTGCAGCAAGAAGCCGTCTGCGGTTCTGCCGTGCTCAGAGTCTTGATCCGGGGTCTTGTTCCGGAGTCTTGGCTCAGAGTCTTGTGCGCTTTAGCGTCTGCACTGCGTTTCCTCAGGTTATGACATTGGCCAACCCAGTCCCTCAGCCCAGTTTTGAACATCGCGTTCCCTTTACGCCCGTTGGTGCAACCTGTGCGGTTCGCCCGATGGTCTCTCTAGCCGGGTTCACGTCTTACCGAGTGGGTGGGCCAGCGGAATGGTTTGTCTCGCCGCGCACCTTGGAGGACTTGCGGGCGTGCTTTGCCTGGGCAACGGCGGAAGGGCTACCCCTCACGCTGCTGGGGCTGGGGTCTAACCTGCTGGTGAGCGATCGCGGCTTGCCAGGACTGGTGATCTGCACGCGCCACCTACGCCAGACTCAGTTTGACGAGGCAACCGGACGACTCATCGCGGCTGCTGGAGAGCCGATTGCTCGTCTGGCCTGGAAAGCAGCCGATCGGGGCTGGGCGGGGCTGGAGTGGGCCGTGGGCATCCCCGGCACCGTTGGCGGCGCAGTAGCCATGAACGCGGGCGCACACCAGGCTTGCACCGCCGATATTTTGGTGAAGGCTCAGCTGGTGACGCAAACGGGTGAAACGCAGGAACTCTCGCCAGCGGATCTAGGCTTTCGCTATCGCACGTCCATTCTTCAAGGCGATACCAGCCGCCTAGTGACCCAGGCAACCTTCCAGCTTCGTCCCGAGGTAGGCGCAGCGGCGGTTACGGCTGAAACTCGCGCCTGCCAAGAGCGCCGCCATTCTACCCAGCCTTACCACTTGCCCAGTTGCGGCAGTGTCTTTCGCAATCCAGATCCGTACACATCGGGCTGGCTGATCGAGCAAACAGGTCTAAAAGGCTTCCAGATTGGCGGGGCGCAGGTGTCGCCTATGCACGCAAACTTTATCGTGAACCTGGGTAATGCCACCGCCAGCGACGTGTATCGCGTGATTCGGCACGTCCAGGAAAAAGTGTCCCAGCGCTGGGACATCATGCTGGAGCCAGAAGTGAAGATTTGGGGAGAATTTTAGCGGCTCACGACACGCTAGAACCCGTCAGGGTCGGTCGGGGCGATCGCACTCTTCAGCGGCGACGGCAACTGCGGGTTGTTTGCCCCTAGTAGCCCGTTGCCCAAATCAGGATTTGCCGTGCGGATCTGGCGCATCAGCGTCGCCATCTCGATCGCGCTCATGGCGTAATCCCAGCCCTTATTGCTCTTGATGCCTGCCCGCTCCAGTGCTTGCTGCATCGAGTCCGTTGTCAACACGCCAAACACGACCGGCACACCCGTTTGAAACGAGGCAGCCGCGATGCCCTTCGACACCTCGCCTGCCACATAGTCAAAATGCGGCGTTTGCCCTTTGATGACTGCGCCGATGCAGATGATCGCGTCGTAGCGGCGAGTCAGCGCCAGTTGCCGAGCGACCTGCGGAATCTCAAAAGAACCTGGCACCCAGGCATAATCGACCTGAGTGCCCTGCGGATCTGGATCAATGCCGTGGCGCTTCAGGCAGTCCTGACAGCCCTCCAGCAGCTTACCCGTCACCAAATCGTTGAACCGCCCAATCACGATGGCAAAGCGCAACGACTCGGTTTGGGTAAACGTTCCCTCAAAAACGGCCATGAATTTACCAGACTTGGTTTCTATACCACGAAATAATTCAGCACACCGACCACAATCACCAGCGCCACCCAGGCAAAGGAACCCAGGAATAGAAGCTGCTTGGACTGATCCCAGTTGCGGGGCGAAGCGTAGGCCACAGGCACTCCCACCACCATCACAAACGACAGCAAGACCAGAGCGGCAAGCGCAAGCTGGAACAAAATAGACATCGCGTTTCCTCCCAACACAGCTAAAGATGAAATGTTATAAGGCAGACTAGAAGCAAACCCCGTGCCCCAATAGCCCCAGTAGTTAAGCTATCAGAAATTGAACCCTCATGGATCTCATCCTCTGCCATACCACGGCTGATTTCGACACGCTGGGTGCGGCGGTTGGGCTGTCGCGGCTGTGGGCGGGGGCGCGGATTGTGCTGACCGGGGGCAGTCATCCTGCGGTCAAAGAGTTTCTAGCGCTACACCGAGATGAGTATGCGCTGATCGAGCGGCGGGCGGTGAATCCGGAAAAGATTCGGGCGATCGCCGTAGTAGACACACAATGGCGCGATCGCCTCGGTAAAGCAGCAGAATGGCTGGATCTCCCGGTTGAGATTACAATTTACGACCATCATCCAGAGGGGGGCGGCGATATTCCCGCCAAAACACGGCAGGTCGAGGCCGTCGGGGCAACCACGACGCTGATCGCGGAAGCTTTGCAGCAGCGCCAAATTCGCCTCACGCCTGCAGAAGCAACGGTCATGGCGCTGGGGGTTCATGTCGATACGGGGTCGCTGACCTACGACCATACCACCGTGCGCGATGCGGCGGCGCTCACCTGGCTGATGCAGGAGGGTGCGACCGTGCAGGCGATCGCCGCCTATGTAGAACCGGGTCTGTCGCCCCAGCTTCAAGACTTGCTGGCGATCGCCCTCGAGCAGATCCACACCGAAACCGTGCAGGGCTACCGATTGGCGTGGGTGCTGCTGCCCACGGCAGACTATATTCCCGGCCTCTCCAGCCTGGCCAGCCACCTGACCACGCTGACGGAAAGCGACGTGCTGCTGCTGGCGGCGCAGTATGGCCAAGTCGAATCGGGCAGGTCGGAGGAACACCTGAACGAGTCGCGTCTGACGGTGATCGGGCGCAGTCGCGGCGCAGTGGCAGACCTGGGGGCACTGTTCAAGCCGCTGGGTGGCGGGGGGCATCCCACGGCAGCGGCGGTAACGCTGCGAACGAGCGCTCCTCAAGCCACGCTAACGGAACTGGTGCAGCGGCTACGCACTGCGATTCCAACCCCGCCCACGGCCCGCAGCCTGATGTCGTCCCCCGTCCGCACCATTCGTCCCGATGTCACCATTGCCGAAGCCCAGCGAATTCTGTTGCGCTACGGGCATTCTGGTCTGTCGGTGGTAGACGAGCAGGATCGGCTGGTGGGCGTGATTTCTCGGCGCGACCTGGATATCGCCTTTCACCACGGCTTTGGCCACGCCCCGGTGAAGGGCTACATGACTACCAATGTCAAAACCATCACGCCCAGTACGCCGCTGCCAGAAATCGAGTCGCTGATGGTGACCTATGACATTGGGCGGCTGCCCGTGCTGGATGAGGGACGGCTCGTGGGCATCGTCACCCGGACAGATGTGCTGCGTCAGGTGTGGCAGCAGCGAGAAGCCGAGGCGCTGGATGGCATCACCAGACGCGGCGGCCTGTGTCCGCTGCCGGATGCGATTTGGGAAATGCTGGGCGATCGCCTCGTGCCTGCCCTGTGGGATATTTTGCGAGACACGGCCGACCTAGCCGCAGCGCGGGGCTGGCAGCTATACATGGTGGGCGGGTCGGTGCGCGATTTGCTGCTGCAAACCGATGGGCCGCTCCTGTTGCCAGACATTGACCTAGTTGTAGATGGCTTTCACCAGGCGGCCGATCAGGCGGCGGGCGTAGAACTAGCGCGATCGCTCCAGCAGCAGCACCCCGAAGCCCGCCTCCAGGTCCACGGCAAGTTTCAAACCGCCGCCCTCACCTGGCATCACCATCCCCAGCTTGACTCCCTCTGGATCGACATCGTCACCGCCCGCACCGAATTTTATCCCTACCCCGCCGCCAACCCCGAAGTCGAAGCCAGCTCAATTCGCCAGGATCTCTATCGCCGCGATTTCACCATCAACGCAATGGCAATTCGCCTGACCCAACCGCGCCGGGGAGAACTGCTCGACTTCTTTGGCGGCATTTTGGATTTGCGCGATCGCCAGATTCGCGTCCTCCACGCCAATAGCTTTATCGAAGACCCCACCCGCATCTATCGAGCGGTGCGCTTTGCTGTGCGCCTGGGGTTCACCCTCGACCCCCAAACGGAGGCGCAAATTCGCCATGCGATCGCCAGCGGGGTCTATTTTCGCATTCAGGAAGAAATGAACCGGGCCCCAGCGCTGCAAACCCGTCTGCGGCGCGAACTCAAGTTCATCCTGGAAGCGCCCTACTGGAAAGCCGCGATTCGGCAACTGGCTGACCTGGACGCGCTGCGCTGCCTGCACCCCGCCCTGACGCTGGATGCAGAACTGTGGCGGCAACTGCGGCTGGGCGATCGCTGGCTGACTCGGTTTGACCCTAACCATCGGCTAGAACACTGGCTGCTGCTGCTAGAAGTGGCGATCGCCCACCTGCCCCCCGATTCCCCCACAGACGCACCGGAACCTGCTGCACCCAACGATCCGTCTAGCGTCCGAGAGCGCATCGCCACTGGCCTCCAGCTTCCTGCCGATAGCATCCAGCGCCTCGCCAGCCTGCACGCCGTTGAAACTGCCCTGTCCAACTTCGAGCAATTGATGCAGCACGCTACCGAGCCGCCACGTCCCAGCCAGATTGTGCGCCATTTCGCCGCCTATGACCTGCCCACGCTGGCCCTGCTAACGGTTCGCAGCCCCCGCCCCCGCCGCCGCCTGATCTGGCACTATCTCACCGTCTGGTCGCAGGTGAAGCCGCCCCTCGACGGCAACGACCTCAAGCGCCTTGGATACAAACCCGGCAAGCAGTTCAAACCCATGCTAGATAGGCTGTTGGCGGCGACACTGGATGGCGAGTTGCAGGGCGACCCAGAGACCCTGCGCCAACAGGCAGAGCATCTCCTAGCTCGCCAATTTCCCCAGCGCTAGCGCTGCAAATCGCTGTAAATCGCTGTAAACATAGGAGCATCCCGGTCACGGTAGGATGGTAGGGAATGGTGAAGTATTCTAAACAACACGGCGGCTGTCCTTCACAAGCAACTCATGTCTGTCCTCTGGAAATGACTACCTAACAATCCGCAGTGATCCTCCCCACCACTCCGCCTATGACTCCACCTAACGACTCTGGCTCCAATCCCATCCCCTTATCCGACAGCCTCGACGTAGAGATGAACGGCAGCGGGGCCAGCAGCCATAGCAACCCGTCGCCCCCGGAATCATCTCAGGCAACGCTCCAAGAAACGACTCAGACAGCATCCCAGAAGCCGCCCCAAAAGCCGCACCAGCAGCTACCTCAGGGGGCGATCGCCGATGCAACAGGGGGAAAGCCCAAAACAACGATTATAGTTTCGCCAACCTCTGCGCCCCCATCGTCTGGCAAGGGCAGACAGGGCTGGCTAATCGCGTCGCTGCTGCTAACCTCTGTGGTTGCCGGGCTGGGGGGTGCCGCGTTGGGCTGGGCCATCCGCCACCAGTCCCAGCATCCTCATACCGGAGAGCCACCGGCCTTGCTCGATCCGTTCGTGAATAATGAGCAATCCTTTCCGCCGATCGAAGGCTGGGTGGGGGATGATCCAGTCAGGCGGTATTCCCCAGAAGCTTTTTCGGAAGAGGTGCTACCCGAAGCGCCACCGCACACAGCACCGATCCGAGAACGACAGTTCCAGGAATCTCCTCCAATCCAAAGCCGTCGCCAGATTCCGGAGGAGTTCGCCGACCCGCTGAGCCTTCCCCCAGTCGAGGAACCGGCCTGGGCCGCTCCAGATACAGTTCCCGTGGAGCCACCTCCTCAAATTTCACAGCCCCCGGCCCCTTCCCGGTTTTCGTCTGAGCCTGCTCCGCCTGAACCTCCCCCTCCTGTGCAAGCGCCGCCGCTCTCAGACAGCATCCACAAAACCAAACCCAGTTCCGACATACCCGAACCCCCTCGACAAACTCAGTCCGTCGAAATCCCGGTTTTGCCAGCCCCCTCGTCGCCGCCATTCCCCTAGCCCCTCCGGCCCCTGCCTTTTTTGGACTGCTCAGAGAGAGGAAGCCATTGCCACAAGCTGGAGGCTTAGGACATTACAACGAGTGGATGCTCTAGGGTGAGAGTTTTTCGCGGGTTATTCTGTTAAACGATTGAAAAATCGGGCATCTTAAGTAGTGAGATCCACCGCCAGATTCAGCACATCCCAGCGCTGGCCTTCCTAACCTGGATCGAGATTGTGCCAGTTATGTCCTTAGACTTTTTGCCTCGCAGCGCTCGCTTTAGCTACTCTCCTTCACCGCCTCGCCATCCTTTTATGAGCCTCCAATTCAAGCTCATGCTGGGCTTTGCGATAGCTAGCGGGCTGGTTTTTGTCGGGTTATACGGCTGGCTTTATAGCAAAGCGCTAAATCGGGTGAGGGAGGGGCTAAGGCAGGACATGGTGAATACGCTCGACGGGGCGATCGCCGGTATTGATCCAGTCGAGTTTTCGCAGCTTTCCCGGCTACCTGCGCCCCAAAACGGGCCAGTGCCCACCTCAAACCCCCTCTATCAGCGCCATCAAGAATGGCTGATGAGAATTCATAATGTAGAGCCACGGGCCAATCCTTATACCCTGGTGAAGGGAGCCAAACCCTACGAAGCACTCTGGATTGGGGACAGCCTGCGAGTCTTCCAGCCGGAGAACGCCACAAGCTTTCGGGAAGCCTACCTCGCCACACCGGACAAAACGCGCCTCTATCAGGGATTTTCGGAAGTGACGCTGACGCTCTCGCCCTACACCGACCCTTGGGGAAGCTGGATTTCTGCCTATGGCCCGATTAAAAATGCTGAGGGGCAGGTGATTGGGCTGCTGGGGATCGATTTTCGGGCTGACGAGATCCAAAGTGTTGAACGAGACATTCGCAAAAGCTTGGCGATCGCCTTTGGCAGCACCTACTTGCTGCTGCTGGGTCTGGTGGTGCTGCTGGCCCGCTCCTTTACGCGACCGATTATCGACCTGACCGATGCCACCGAGCAAATGAGCCAGGGCGAATACGATCGGGCGCTGACGCAGTTTCATCGTCGCTATGTGCGAGATGAAATTAGCCAACTGGCCAGCAGCTTTGAGCGAATGGTAGAGCAGGTGCAGCAGCGCGAGGCAGACCTGGCCAGTGCCAACAGCAACCTGGAAGAACAAGTCCGGCAGCGCACCCAAGAGCTAGAAGAGAAAAACGCCCACCTTGAGCAAACCCTGCGAGACCTCAAGGCCACTCAGTCGCAACTGATTCAAACGGAAAAGATGTCGAGCCTGGGGCAGCTTGTAGCCGGTCTGGCCCACGAGATTAACAATCCCCTGAGCTTTATTCAGTCCAATTTGCTCCACGCTCGCGAGTATATGCAGCATGTGCTGGAAATGCTGCACCTGTATCAGTCACACGTCCCTAATCTGCCTGCTGCTTGTGAAAAGGCAGAGGAACTGGGGCTGGAATTTATTCAGGATGATGTGCCCAAGCTGCTGGGGTCGATGCAGGTCGGCACGCAGCGGATTAGCGAAATCGTGCGATCGCTCCGTGTGTTTGCTCGGCTGGATGAGTCTGAAGTAAAGTCTGTCGATTTGCATGAAGGGCTGGACAGTACGCTACTTTTGCTCAACAGCCGCCTCCGGAGTACGCCAAACCGGGCCGATATCCGCATTGTCCGCGACTATGGCGACTTGCCGCTCGTCGAGTGCTACGCCGGACAGATCAACCAGGTCTTTATGAACCTGTTGAGCAATGCCATCGACGCGCTAGAGGCAATGCGAGAACACGCAGATAGCTTCAGCAGTGCTGCTCCACAAGACCGGGGCCAGGCACGTTGCACAGATTGGAAGAAAGATTTATTACCAGACACGCAAGACGAAATTCCCACAATTTGGATTAGAACCCGCCTGCTCGAAGATGAGCGAGTCTCGGTCTGCATCGCAGACAACGGGATGGGCATGACGACAGACGTGCAGCAGCGCATCTTTAATCCCTTTTTCACCACCAAACCTGTGGGACGCGGAACCGGGCTAGGGCTGTCGATTTGCCATCAGATCATTACCGAGCGCCACGGCGGTACGCTGGAATGCACCTCATCTCCGGCGGAAGGGTCGGAATTTTGCTTTGAGATTCCCTTGAAGTTGCCTTTCAACCAGCCCCAACAGGCCCAGGCTTAGTCAAAAAGCCAGAGTAGAGAGTTGGGGTGACTGCGGGAACTCTGAGTTAGGCTGTAGCTGCTCAGACTTGCTGAAAGATGAGCAATCAATTAACAGGCTGTCGGCGCGGCCTATTCCCTCTACTTTGGAGACATTGCTATGGGTTTGTTCGATCGAATGTTTGGCGTACAAAACACAGTTCAGGAAACCTTTAGCCCTGCCGAAGCCTACGCAGCGATCGCCCTGGCCGCTGTTGCCTCTGATGGCTATCTGGCAGACGAAGAGCTGTCGGGGCTGATGAGTACGCTGAACCGGATGCAACTCTTCCGCAGCTATTCGAGCGACATTATGCGGCGGATGTTTGACAAGCTGTTTAGCATCCTCCGGCGAGATGGGGTTGGGGTTTTGTTTGCGATCGCCAAAGACTCTCTCCCCTTTGAGCTAAAGGAATCGGCCTTTGCGGTTGCCACCGATCTGGTTTTGGCCGATGGCCGTGTCACCCAGGAAGAGCAGCAGTTTCTCAACGATCTCTATCAAGCCCTCGGCATTTCCGAAGCCGCGGCCGAGAAGATTGTAGACGTGATGCTCATTAAAAATCGCGGCTAGTGTTATGTCACAGCTAGAACTTAGGTTGGGAGTAAGCGCTTTAGCGCTGAAGCGCTTACTACGAGCCAAGGCATCACCCTAAAACTAAACCATGACACTGCACTAGGTTGTAAGTCGGTTCATCGTGAGAGGCGATCGCCCAATTGAAGAGGCGATCGCCCTTTTTCATCGCTCTACTCCCGACACCCAGCCGCACGAAACTGCTCCATCAGCGCTGCGGGCCAGGTGGGGGCGATCGCGGGGGGCCGCTGGGAGGCATAGACCTGCATATTCCCCGTTGGCTCAACTGTTGCCAAAAACTCGCTCTCGTAATCCATCACCGGCGCTTGCCGCAAGAGCGATCGCGCAGATTGCGTATTGCTAGCCAGCAGTTGCCCCTCCGCCACCTGCGCCACAGAAAACTCCAGCGGCGTGTCATACACCTCAAACGGCACGGTTGCCGTTTCCTGCTTGCTATAGCGCACCAGGCATACGCGCCCTGGCACCTCTGACGGAAACACCGTCATAAAGTAATGGGGCAGCATATCCCACTCTTTTTCCCAGGTTCCCAAAAACGGGGCCACGTCTGGGTCTGTCTCTGCCCAAGTTTGCCGATAGGCGACCAGTTCTGAAGAAATCGGCGACCCCACCGAACCAATCTTGCCCAACCCCAGCAAGTCCAGATCGGCCTGAATCCGCTGCTGCATCTCGGCCTCTGCCTGACGGAGTGCGTCTTCTGTCAGCGGCGGCCGCAGCGGCGCATCTACCGGATGCAGCACCACATCAGGGTCGGGAGTGGCTGGGCCGGGCGCAGGCGGGGTGCAGGCTATGGCTGCCCCCAGTCCCGCCGTCAGCACCAGGGCCGCCGCCCACTTCACCCGAATTGCATGAGTCATCAATTGTTTTGCCATAGACCTTGTAGCCCAGACCATCAATCTCTGGGGTCTTTCCCTATAGGTCTACAATTTCTGGCATCAAGTTCCGCAATCAAAAAAGCCCCACCTCACCGATTGGGAAGGGGGGGCAGACTCTGCTTGAGAGCCAACCTGTTAAGAGCCAACGTCCCTCAGACCCAGAAGAATGGGCAGACGCTTGATTAGAGACAGTCGTTTAGTAAGGACGCAGCACGCCGCGCAGTTCGCCGGCCCGGTTGCGCGTGGTGTGAATATCCAGATAGAGATTGCCGCTTTCCAGCGCTTGCCGTTGTTCTGGCGTGAGGGTGTATTCTCCCGCAAAGCGACCGTCGCGATCGCCCCTCATCGTCACCGTCAGCGCGTACTGGAAGGGGCCGTTGGCTGTGGGTTCGCCCCGGTGAATGTGAACTGCTGAGGTGATGTTGGGGTTGGGCGGATCGACTGGATCAACGGTGTAGTCGCGCAGGGGGCCGGCCAGATTGCGAAAGTCGCCCCGCACCACCAGGCGATCGCCCGACAGCACGGCTCCGGCCGCACCCGTGGCCCGCCCAGAAGGAGATGCGCCGACCACCGCCCCCCGGCTCAGGGTTGCCGCAAAGCGCTGGAAAGAGGAACGGGTCATTCCCTGCGCCAGCAGCACGGTTTCTGCCTGACGCACCTCCGCAATGAGGGCGGGGTCGGTTGGACGCACCCAGCCAAAGACGGCTTGGGCCAGGGAGGGCGTAGACAGCCCCACGAGCGATAGGCACGTCAGCGCACCCAGAACGAAATGGAACAGAATCTTTTTGGGGTGAATCATGGCTTTGAGGCGTTCGATAGCACTTGCAGTATTGCGATGAATCCTAATGAACACTACGCCCAAAGCCGAAGCTTGGATTCATGATTCAATCCTCCAGCTTGAATTTGCGCCGGAAATCTGTACCCAGCCCGACAGAATTTATCAAAAGACAGGGGATAATGCTCTCTGTTCTGGGTGAGGCGATCGCCAGTATTTGAACCCATCACGACTGGTTGTGCGCTGCTCCAGCAAAGGCGCTGCTTAGATTTAGGAAGGCTGCTCATGAAAGTGCAAGATTTAAAGGGAAAAACCGTCGCGTTTGCCGGGTCGGGCGGGCTAGATAGCTGCACCATTACGCGCTGGCTCACAAACCAGGGCGTAAACGTGGTGTGCTTTACGGCCGATCTGGGGCAGCCGGACGAGGAAGATATGGACGCGGTGCGCCAGCGGATGCTGAAGGCGGGTGCGGTGGACTTTGTGCTGTTGCCCGTGCGAGAGGCGATCGCCGAAGATGGTCTCAAGGTGATTCAGTCGCAGGCCTGCTACGAAGGGCGCTATTGGAACACGACGGGAATTGCCCGCTGTTCCCTGACCAAGGCAATGATTCTGGAAATGAAGCAGCGCGGGCTGACGATTTTTAGCCACGGTGCAACGGGGCGCGGCAACGACCAGGTACGATTCCAGCTCATTACCAATATGCTGGCTCCAGAGTTTGAGGTGTATGCACCCTGGCGCGACGAGAGCTTTCTGGCGCGGTTCCCCGGCCGCAGCGAGATGATTGATTTCTGTCAGGAAAACGGACTGCCCGTGACGGCTACCAAAGACAAGCCCTATTCCACCGATGCCAACCTGCTGGGGCTGACGCATGAATCGGGAATGCTGGAGTCGCTGACCACGCCCGCCCAGTTCGTAAAGCCGATTATGGGCTGCTATCCGCAGGATGCGCCCGACACGCCAGAAGCCTTTACCGTGCGGTTTGAAAAGGGTCGCCCGGTGAGCGTGAATGGGGAATCGGTGAATCTGGTGGATGCGTTTTTGAAGACGAATGCGATCGCCGGAAAGCACGGCATCGGCATCGGCACGCACCTTGTGGAAAACCGCTTTGTGGGCATCAAGTCACGCGGCGTGTACGAAAGCCCCGGCGTAGAAACCCTTGGCACTTGCTACGCTTACCTGCTGCAACTGATTCTGGATCGGCGGGCGCGGGAGTTTTATGACCAGCTTTCGCTGCTGGTGGCCAAGCAAATCTACCAGGGCTATTGGTTTGACCGGGCAACGCAGATGATGCTGGCGGCGATCGCCAACACGGCCGAACTTGCCACCGGAACCATCGGCGTGTCGCTCTACAAGGGCAATATCTCCTTCGTCTCGGCCGACGATGTGCCCCACATCCTCTATTCCGAAGAAAACGCCTCAATGGAGGGCGTGGGCGACTATAACCACGGCGACTCGGAGGGGCTGCTGCGGGTCTTTGGCGTGAGCGCCCGCGTGCTGGCTACCAGCGGTCAGGTCGGTCTTTGAAGAACTGGGGACTGCGTTGAACGTGGCCCGAAACTGGGATGCGAGTTGATTGTTCGTGTGCGACGCACCCAAGCAGTCAACTCGCATCTCCGGGGACTTGCGCTTTGGCAGGCAAAACAGCAGCAGGCGAAACCCTAACGTTTTAGCACAATCCGATACCGCGCCTTGCCCGATACCAGATGCTCAAGGGCTTCATTAAGCAAACTAAGCAAACGGTGAATGAAGAACTGGAGTGGTGGATAAATCACCAAACAGATGAACAGGATTCACCCATGCTGCCGCTGATGATAGGGGGTTTTTGAGGGAGCAACAATCCTATGTCTGGGTGATTCCGTATCCTCTGCGCCTTGTCGATCCCCAGTTGGGCGGCTAGAGTCTTAATGAGTGCATCCAGTGTGGGCCTTTTGCGGATGGGGATGGAGTTGCACGATCGCCCCTTGGTAGGATAAACACGAGGGCGATCGCCCCCTCAAAACCCTGTCGGATGGTTCTCCTAAGCCCTCATTGCATGGTTCGTTGCATAAGATGCACAGGAGATGCATAGGACTGTCGAATTCATTGGCTGTGAATCCGTAATGGCGTTTGGGTAACTTGAAAGAAGTTGAGTCAGACGCATCGCCCTGTTTCTATCTGGAACTGCCATGAGCGCCCCCTCCTCGCATCTACATTCCACGTCCTCCCCATCGGCCAACCCGCTTGATGGGGACAATGCAACGGTTACGGTAGAGGTGGAGGTAGAAGTCCTCGCCGATGGTTCGAATACTGGGCAATTGACTGGGCGATCGCATCCGCCAGAATCACCCGCTTCCCCCCCCGTCCCTCCCCCCAATCCAAACAGCGATCCAAGCGCCACCAGCCCCTCCAGCAGCGCCAACCCCGGCAGCGCCCTGGCCACCACCAAGGGATCTTTCTCGTCCTTTCTCGCGCCGCTGACCCAGGATACGTTCAAGCAGGTCGTTACCGATGTTGAGCAAAAGCTAAGAGTGGTCAATCAAACCCTCTCGATGCTCGACAACCTGATGGATTCTCAGGGATTTGATGCCATCTTGAACGAGATGCTGCATTCCATCACCCTGAAAACCGGGGAACTGCTGAATGCCGATCGCGCCACAATTTTTCTCCTAGACGACGAGAAAGACGAACTGTGGGCGATCGTCGCCGAAGACGAAAACGGCAATAACCTGGAATTGCGAATTCCCAAGCACGTGGGCATTGCGGGCGAAGTCGCCACCACCAAGCAGGTCGTCAATATTCCCTACGACTTTTACGACGATCCCCGCTCCAAGGCGGCTCAGGCGCTCGACAAGAAAAATCACTACCGCACTTACACCATGCTGGCCATGCCCCTGCTGAACGATCAGGGCGACTTGGTGGCCGTTGTGCAATTGATCAACAAGCTCAAGCCCAACTGTGATTTGCAAGCGCACCTAGACGAGCGCATCGACCTGGGCGGCTTTACCGCGCAAGACGAGCAGGTGTTTGAAGAGTTTGCGCCCTCGATCCGGCTAATTCTGGAATCGTCCCGCTCGTTCTACAAGGCAACCCAGCAGCAGCGGGCCGCCTCGGCGCTGATGAAGGCGACCAAATCTCTCAGCCAGAGCAGCCTCGACCTGGAAGAAACGCTGGGCCGGGTGATGGAAGAGGCCCAGGAACTGATGCAGGCCGATCGCAGCACGCTCTGGCTCTTGGATCGAGACCAGCACCAGCTCTGGACCAAGCTGCCGATCAACGGCGTGCTGCAAGAAATTCGCATTCCGATGGACGCTGGCTTTGCGGGGCAGGTAGCGATGTCGGGTGAGCCAGTCCTCATTCCCTACGACCTCTACAATCACCCCAACTCCGACACTGCCAAGGAAACCGACAAAAAGACGGGCTATCGCACATGCAGCATGTTGTGTATGCCCGTGTTCAACGCAGATGGCGAACTGATCGCCGTCACTCAACTGATCAATAAGAAAAAGCAGGGCGACCATCCGCCCTACGACCCGGCAAACTATCCCGAAGCGCCGGAGATCTGGCGGGCTAGCTTTAACCGCAACGATCAGGAGTTCATGCAGGCGTTCAACATTCAGGCGGGTGTGGCGCTGCAAAACGCCAAGCTGTTTGCCACGGTGAAGCAGCAAGAACAACTCCAGCGCGATATTCTGCGATCGCTCTCCAACAGCGTGATTTCCACCGACAAAGAGGGGCGCATCATCGCCGCCAACGAAAGTGCCCGCAAACTGCTGGGTCTGAGCGACACCGACCCGCTGGAGGGTCTGCACGCCGAGGAACTGATTGGGCTGGAAAAGGGGGATTTTTCCAAGTGGTTCAAAATGGCGCTCACGCCGACTGATGACAAGTGCCGTCAGCAGTATTACCCGGATCAAACGCTGAATGCGGTCAAAGGCGTGGAGCAGCATAGCATTAACCTGTCGATTAACACCATCGCCGATGCGAGTGACCCGGAGCAGGTGTCGGGAGCGCTGGTGGTGATGGACGACATCAGCGGCGAAAAGCGGCTAAAAAGCACCATGTCGCGCTACATGTCGCAGGAAGTAGCGCAGTTGCTCTTTGAGAACCCCAACGCGGCCAAAATGGGGGGCGATCGCAAGGAAGTTTCCGTCCTCTTTTCCGACATTCGCAGCTACACCACGCTGACCGAGAGCATGACCGCCGAAGAGGTGGTGGAAATGCTGAACCAGTATTTCGAGAGCATGGTAGATGCCGTGTTTGCCTATAAGGGCACGCTGGATAAGTATATCGGCGACGCGATCATGGCAGTATTCGGTTCACCGCTGCCGTTGGATGATCACGAGTGGATGGCTGTGCAAACGGCAATCGAGATGCGACATCGACTATCCGCGTTTAACGCCGACCGCGTGCAGCGTCAGAAGCCGCCGATTCGCATTGGTATTGGCATCAACTCCGATATCGTCATCAGCGGCAACATCGGTTCCAGTCGCCGCATGGAGTTCACCGCCATTGGCGACGGGGTCAATCTGGGGTCGCGCCTGGAAAGCGCCAGCAAGCAATATGGCACCGACATCATCATCAGCGAGAATACCTACAAGCCCTGCGCCGATCGGATCTGGGCACGAGAGCTAGACTGTATCCGGGTGAAGGGCAAGACGCAGCCCGTCAGTATTTACGAACTGGTGGGGCTGCGTGACGAACTCATTCCTGATGAGAAAAAGCGGCTGATCGACCTTTATCACGAAGGGCGAAAGCATTACCTGAACCGCGATTTCGTCAAAGCGATGAGCGCTTTTGCCACGCTGCTGCAAGACGTGAACAACGAAGACAAAGCCGCCAAGCTCCACCTCGACCGGTGCACGCACTGGCTCAGCCATCCGCCCAACGACGAAACCTGGCAAGACGGCGTGTGGACCATGACGGAAAAGTGAGGGATTAGGGGTTCGGGATTAGGGATTGAGGCATTCATCTAGCACCTGAAACCTGATCCCTGAAACGTGAAACCTGACCCCTCAATCCTCTTCCTCTGATGGGGTAGGCAGCGTCAGGTTGTAGCGCAGCGCCAGCATTCGGAGCAGGACAATGGTACAAAATCCGGCAACGGTGGCGATCGCCATATCCACCTGCCACAACACCAGCACCAGATAAACCCAGCAGCCGACAAAGGCGCAAGTGGCATAGAGCGTGGCGGTCTTGCGAAAAACGACGGGAATCTGAACCAGCAGGATATCGCGCAGCACGCCGCCCACCACGCCCGTAATCACGCCCAGCAGCGACGCGGTGAACGGCGGCATTCGATACTCCAGCGCAAAGGCCGTGCCAGAAATGCTAAACAGGGCCAGCCCAAAGGCATCCAACAGCGCAAAGACTCGATAGGCGGGCGCTTTGACTGGTTTCAGCAGGCGCGACCCATAGACATACAGCGCTGCCAACAGCAGCACCAGCACCGCATAGCCCTCATAGCGCACCCAAAAGAACGGTCGCCGATCCAGCAGCACATCGCGCAACGTCCCACCCCCAAAGGCATTCACAAAGGCGATCGCATACACGCCCACCAAATCCAGCCCCTTCTTGCGGGCAGCAATCATCCCCGACAGCGCCGAGGTGATCACAGCCGACACTTCTAGCGGATATTGCACCGTGGCGAAGCGTTCAAGTTGAGCGGCGATCGCATCTAGAGACATCAGAGGATTAAGCAGAGGATGAAGCGCTGTGGGTCAGGGATTGGGCTGAGACTTGAGAAAATCCAGAAAGTCGTAGAGTTCGGTTTCGTTGAGTTCCTGGCGCGATCGCTTGCTATAGGTGGCTTTCAGGTGTTCGCGGCCGCGTTTTGCGTCCCAACCCAAGCGGCGTAGTTCTACATCGGTTTCAGCGAGGATGTCGGAAAAGTCAATAGCAGTCGGAGCCGGGTCGGGCGGCGCGGGTTCGGGCGCGGGCGACGGACTGGTGGATTTTTTGCGAGAGGGTTTGGCGCTGATCTGCGAGGCGGGCTTAGTGATTTGGGATAAATCAACGGGTTCGGAGGCTTCTGGAAAACCGTCGTCAGATGCGGAAATATGGGCATAGAAATCTGCCACAACGGGGCCGGGGTCTAGCTCGTCTTCGGGCGGCAGGGGCGGATCAAGCGGATCGGGTTTGTCCCAGTCGCTTTCAGTCGGGAGTATCGCCGCTTTGGTCGCAGGGTCACTCGCTGGGGCAATCGGTGGCACGGTAGAAACAGTGCTATCCACCGGTGAACTGGCGCTGGGCAAAACGCTCGGTGAGCGATTCCAGGGTGCATCCATCGGTGCAGATCCAGGCGTGTGCCCGAGGTTAGTTTCGCCAACTTGCCCGCCAACTTGCCCGCTAGCTTGCCCAAATGTCTGGACAGAGGCAGTCAATCCGTCATTCATGCCCAATCCATACAGCCCTAGCGCCCGGAGCGATCGCCCCAGCGCCCGATCTTCTGCGTCTTCGAGACTGGCGCTTTCGGCCAACCCTGTGGCCAGCGTCAGCCCGCCCATCACTACGCTAGCCCGCACGACATAGCGACTGTTTTGCACGGTCAGCAGGTCGGCAATCAGTCCGGCGGCCGGGTATGTAGCCCGAAATTGCGCCAGTAGTGCGGGCAAATTCTCAGACCAGTTCTCAGGCAAATTTTTAGCAGAATCAGCAGAAAAAAGCGACATGACCAACAACTTGAGGGAACGCTCGGAAAAGCAGTGTAGCAGCGGGCGGGTTTACAGGCGTGCGATCGCCTCCTCACCATACCCGGATTTCAGCCCAACGAAGCGAGTCGGGTCGAGGTCGAGGTCGGATTTCATGCGTGGTTTCGTGCATGGGGCAGACGTTTTTGCTGAACCCGCAAAAGCCTTTGATTCATCCCTGGAATTTTCTGAGACAAAGATTTGGGTTTAAATTCGATATGCTGTGAAGGAATGCTGTGAAGAATATGGTTCGTTTAATCTGCGCTCCACTGCTGCTTCTTTGCAGAGATTCTCGCCGTTTGCGTTGCTGTTTGCCTAGAGATTGCCGCCATGCTAGATAGATTGCTCGACTTGTCTCCCAACTTGGGTGTAGACACGTTCCTTCTGCTGACGGTGCTGGTGGCCCTCGAAACGCTGCTGTCTGCCGACAATGCGATCGCGCTGGCAGCCATCGCCCAAGGGCTAGACGGCAAAAAAATGCAGCGAGACGCGCTGAATTTGGGGCTGGTCGTCGCGTTTATTTTTCGGGTCATCCTGATTCTGACGGCAACCTGGGTGATCCGGTTTTGGCAGTTTGAGCTGGCAGGCGCGCTCTATTTGCTCTGGCTCGTGTTTAAGTATTTCACGTCCGATGAAACAGAAGACGGCGAACACCACCACCGTGGGCCCCGTTTTACGTCACTCTGGCAGGCAATTCCGGTCATCGCTGTGACCGATCTGGCGTTTTCGCTAGATAGCGTTACCACGGCGATCGCCCTCTCCCAGGAGGTGTGGCTAGTGCTGACGGGCGGGCTAATTGGCATTCTCACGCTGCGGCTATTGGCGGGGCTATTTATCCGCTGGCTGGATGAATACACCCATCTGGAAGACGCGGGCTACATCACCGTGGGGCTGGTGGGCTTGCGGCTGCTGATCAGGGTGTTTAACGACAGCCTCGTGCCGCCGCAATGGGCAATGATTTCGGTGATTGCGCTGCTGTTTGTCTGGGGCTTTTCGGAGCGCAAACCGGAGGCGATCGCCGCTGAGTCTGGCTCTGCGCCCCGTGTCGAAGCCCATACTCCACCCGATGTGCCTCCGCTCGAAGTTCCTTCTGCGGCCAAGCCAGAAGCCGATGAGCGCGAAGCGCAAGAGATTTCTGCCGATTGAGCCGCCGATTAAGCCATAGATGGCCCCTAAGCTCCAGCCTTATGGATACTCTTTTGTCTTCGAGTCCGATGGCGATCGCCCCGCCGCGCTGCCCAGACCTGCTGGCCCCAGCCGGCAACTGGGACTGCGCCCGTGCTGCGGTCGAAAACGGAGCCGACGCGATCTATTTCGGGCTGGATCGGTTCAATGCACGAATGCGGGCGCAAAACTTTACCGAAGCCGATTTGCCAGACCTAATGGCATTTCTACATCGGCGCGGCGTGAAGGGCTATATCACGCTGAATACGCTGGTCTTTCCGGCAGAACTCGCCGAAGCCGAGCAGTATGCGCGAACCATGATCGCGGCAGGGGTGGATGCGGCAATTGTCCAGGATGTGGGCATTTGCCGCCTAATTCGCCACCTGTCGCCCGACTTCCCCATCCACGCCTCCACGCAGATGACCATTACCAGCGCTGCCGGGGTCGCCTTTGCCGAGGCGCTGGGCTGCAACTTAGTGGTGCTGGCCCGCGAGTGTTCCCTCAAGGACATCCGAAAGATCCAGCAGCAACTGGGCGATTCCCTCAGGGATCGCGGCGCGAATCGCGCTATGGCCATGCCGCTGGAGGTCTTCGTCCACGGGGCGCTGTGTGTCGCCTACTCTGGGCAATGCCTGACCAGCGAATCCCTTGGCGGCCGCTCTGCCAACCGGGGCGAGTGTGCACAGGCCTGTCGAATGCCCTACGATCTCATTGCAGACGGGCAGAAGGTGGATTTGGGCGATCGCCACTATTTGCTCAGCCCCCAGGATCTATCTGGACTCGACGTATTGCCCGACCTGGTGGCCACAGGCGTAGCCTGCCTGAAAATCGAAGGTCGCCTGAAATCGCCAGAATACGTCGCCAACGTCACACGGGTCTATCGCAACGCGCTCGATCGCGTTTGGCAGATGGTCTCAGAGCGCCAGAGCGATGAATTTGCAGAACGCCCCAGCGCCTCATCTCCTGAAGACCGCTACAACCTTGAAATGGCTTTCTCTCGCGGCCTCTACACGGGATGGTTTCGCGGCATCAACAACCAGGAACTTGTCCATGCGCGATTTGGCAAAAAGCGGGGCGTCTATCTGGGCGAAGTGACCCGCATCCGCAATGAGCGAGCCATGATAAGGCTCCAGGCTCCGCTAAAACCGGGCGATGGTGTGGTGTTCGACAGCGGCCACCCCGATGCCCCGGAAGAAGGCGGCCGGGTGTATTCCGTCGAAATGCAGGGTGACGAAGCAACCCTCACCTTTGGGCGCGGCGCAGTGGACTGGCGGCGGGTGCGCGTGGGCGATCGCCTCTGGAAAACCAGCGACCCCGACCTCGATCGGCAGCTTCGGCAAAGCTACGCAGGCGACACGCCCAGGTTTCAGCAGCCCATCTCGATCGAGGTGCATGGCGACGTGGGGCAACCGCTGGTGGCGATCGCCCGCGACGAGCAGGGCCACATCGCCCAGGTAGAATCGGAACTGCCACTGGCGATCGCCCAAACCCAGCCCCTCACCACCGAACGCCTGCGGGCACAATTCGGACGGCTCGGCAACACGCCCTTCCGCCTCGGCTCCCTGCAAAATTACTTGGGCAGCGCCACCATGCTGCCCATCCGCGAACTCAACCGCCTCCGCCGAGAACTCGTCGCCCAGCTCGAAGCCCAGCGCATCCAGCCAAAACCCTGGCATCTCAACCCCCACGCCACCCTGCACACCCTCCTCCCTCCCCTTCCCGCCCGCTCCCCTGTTCCCCCCAGCCTGATCGCCCTTACTCGTACCCTATCTCAACTGCAAGCCGCCCTCGATGCAGGAATTCAGACGCTCTACTGCGAATTTGAAGACCCGCGCAGATACCACGAAGCGGTCGGGCTAGTTCGGAGTCACCCCAACTCTGACTCCCTGGAAATTTTCGTTGCGCCGCCCCGCATTACCAAACCCGGTGAAACCTGGATCTTGCAGCAGGTGCAACGTGCCCAGGCAGATGGCTATCTAGTGCGAAACTACGACCATCTCCAGTTTTTTGCCGACCAGCGCCGTATCGGCGATTTTTCGCTGAATGTGGCCAACGCGCTTTCCGCCGACCACTTTCGACGGGCAGGGCTAGAGCGACTCACCGCATCCTACGATCTCAACCTCCAGCAACTAGAGGGCCTATTGACCAGTTGCCCACCAGACTGGTTTGAGATCACGATTCACCAGCACATGCCCATGTTTCACATGGAACACTGCGTCTTTTGTGCATTTCTTTCCAAGGGCACAGACTATACCAACTGCGGTCGCCCCTGCGAAAAGCAGGTAGTCAAATTGCGCGATCGCACGGGCACAGAGCATATCCTGCAAGCCGACGCAGGCTGTCGCAATACTGTATTTAACGGCACTGCCCAAACCGGCGCAGAAGCGGTTCATCGACTCATGCAGCTTGGGGCGCAGGCGTTTCGCCTGGAATTTCTCAACGAAACGCCTGCTCAGGTCATGCAAACCATCCAGCGATATCAAGCGCTGCTGGAGGGAACATTAAGCGGAACTGCGCTGTGGAAAGATCTCAAGCTACAAAATCAGCTCGGCGTGACGCGGGGAACCCTCAACTCTTGACCCACTTTTCTGAAGCAGTCCTTCCTGATTCACGCGCTGGTTTGTGAATTTAGTTTGTGAATTTTTGATGAACTTATGCCTTCTTTCTTGAAAGGAAGCATAAACCTCGACCAAGCATAAAAAAATCCTGGATCAACTCCCTTAGGATTTCTTCATCTTGTGTCAATTTCCCGTATAGTTTTGACAGGGTTTCCAAGCTGAGACATGAGGCACATGTGTCTTCTGGTCAATCTCTGGGTAACCTGATTGAGGAACCGCGACCAGCAGCTTATGCCCCCCTTGCTCGCTGTCACGACTTCCGGGTGTGCCCTAGTTGTGAAAGTAGTGTGTAGTGGTTTGGAGTGATATGGTGAGACGTTGCATTACAAGACGTTGCGTTGTGGAACACAGTCAAACCTCCCTTCCCCTTGGGACTTGTTTACAGATGCGCTTTTGACTCTGGTAAACCGCTGACCGCCAGAAGGCGCGGCTCAGCGCGATAGGCGGACTAGCACATCCGCTTTTGAGGATGAAGCGCACTCCTCAGGTGCTTTTGCCAAAAGTAAAAATTGGGGCTTTTTGGGTAAGTTCATTCAATCTGCTCAAGCTCGATATTTCCGCTTGAGCTAGTCCTGATTTGTCCTGTTGCTTTTGCCCCTCTCAGGGTGATTTGGAGTCTTTTAGATTTGGGTTTCTCGCAGGTTCTCATGCTTCCATTTTTGCCACTGTTTCCCCTTGCTCAAGCCACCCCGGCCGAGGTCTACATCCCTACACCACCTCCGCCGACCCCACGACTCAGCCATGTCGTCGAAGCTCAGGAGGTGCGCCCCCTGCCGGGGCGGCTTGACTCGGTGCCCGTGTTTAACAGCAACAGTCCGGAACTGGTGCAGCAGGAAGGCATCTTGCTATCCACCTTTCCACCGCAGGGAATGCGCGTTCCCTCTGCCCACTTGAACTACGCCTTTGAAGGGCGCTTTGACGTGTTCGCCCATCACATTGCCAAAGGGCGCACGCCAACCGACGTGCGGACGCTCTACATTGGGCTTTTGGCCTACAATCCATCCGATCGCCCGGTGACGATTCAGGTTCATCAGTCTGCCAGTTACCTGAGCCAGGAAGCTCCGTTCTATGACCTGCCCTCCTACGTCGCGAATGCTGGACCCACAGTGTTTGCAGGGCCGGGCAGCCGCACAATGGGCGACATCTTGCGAGGGCTGAGTCAAGCCATTTTGCCGGAGCGGGTCACGATTCCACCCCGCTATGTGCAACTGCTGCTAAACGAACCCATTCCCCTGCGGAGCTTGCAGTCGTACCGTAATCGTGAGCCGTTGCCTATTGTCGATCCGGAAGATATGGGGCTAGACGCGGCAGAGGCAGCCGATGTGGTGCAAAACGGTGAGGCGCGTCGCCCGGCTCGTCCATCCAATGCCAATCTGCCCATCAACGGGCGATCGGCGCTGCTGCATTTGTCCAGCGATGGCCCTGTGCATCTGGCAAGTCTGGGCATGTTTGCCAGAGTGAATGGCAACGGCACCGAGCGATCGCCCCGCATGGAGGAGTGGCTGGCGCTCTTGCAGCAGGGCGATGTGGCTGGGCCGCGCGATCGCATCCCAACGCCGCCCAACGCCCGTCAGATTGGTCGATTTTATTACAGCCGGGTGGCTGGCGTGTCACAGGGTTCTCGCTGGGATGCCGTGCTGACGGATGGCGATGGGGTTGATCATTTGACGATTCCCCAGCAAGGGGGAGCGATTTCCTACGCCATTAGCACGGTTGATCGGCATACCCTGGGCACTGGGCAAATTCAGAGTGCGCCCATGCTGGTTCGCTATCCGGATACCGCCTATCGGGGTCATGGCAACTATGGTGTGCGCTATAACCTGACGCTGCCGCTGTATAACAACACCAACCAAGAGCAGACCGTGGCGCTGCTGTTCCAAACGCCAATGAAGGACGAATCGCTGCGGGGTCAGGCGTTGCGCTTCCTGAATCCGCCCGATCGCCGAGTGTTTTTCCGGGGGACGCTGCGGCTGCGATATGTGAATGACTGGGGGGTGACCCAGACCCGCTATGTGCATGTGGTGCAGCGACGCGGCCAGCAGGGCGAGCCGCTATTGACCTTAAACCTGAGACGGGGCGATCGCCGTCAGGTGCAGGTTGAACTGCTCTACCCGCCCGATGCCACGCCCCCCCAGGCGCTCACCATTCAAACGCTGGCACCGGGGCAAGTGCCTCGGCCGACACCGCAAGAAGAAGGCGGTACAGCCGTTACGCTGGAAGCCTCTCCTCAGCCGTAGGCAGTCCTTTGGGGGAAGAATCACAGAAAAATCACATCTGCAACCCCTAGATTCCTAAATTCCGTGGCTCTTGCCGATCACCCAATGCCGTCGGAAAAAGCGCGACAGGCTAGATTCTTGCAGCAACAGGCAAATTGGGCGACCGTGGGGGCAGGTGCGCGGGTTGCGGGTCTGCTGCCAGCGGTCGAGCAGAGTTTGCAGTTCGGGTAGGGTCAGCGGCGTGCCGTTGCGGATGGCCGTACGGCAGGCCGTCGCCACTAGCGCTGTCTCCAGATCACCGCCCAAGCTTAGTTCCAGCAGGGCCGCTGCACAATCTTCCCGCTGCGCCAGCGGAGCCGGAGCCGTGCGGACGGCCCACAGTGTGTCCCCGAAGGGTTCCACCGTCAGCCCAATGCGAACGAGTTGTTCGACCTGGGCGGTAGAGAGGTTAGGCAATAGGGCGGGCGGATCGAGGGGCACGACTATCCAGCGATCGCACAATTCCTCATACAGCACCCGCTCATGGGCAATGTGCTGCTCAATCAGCCAGATGCCTGCGGGGTGTTCTGCCAGGATGTACATGTTATGAACCTGGGCGATCGCCCGCAGCGGAGTGGGCGCGGCATGGGGCGGGAGCGCAGGCGCGGAAGATTCCTCAGGAGATTCCTCACCGATGGATTCATTAGGTTCGCCCAGTCTGCCCAGCGTATAGCCCCCACCAGACTCGGCAGTCCGCAGCACTTGCCCGATGCGCTGGCTGTGGGCAGTGTCGCTCAGGCTATTGGCATGAAGGCTGAGGGCGTGGGCGATCGCCTCTTGTACCTGTGCTTGCAGCCTGTCCAGTTCCTTCAGGTAAATCTCGGCTTTGGCGGGGTGGCGATTCCAGTCAATTTGCTCCGGCGGCAGGTGCAGATGCAGAAAACAAACCGGATGGCGATCGCGCGGCAGCGTCCGGCGAAACGCACCCAAAATTGTCTGTTCCAGTTCTGGAACCTGGACAACCCGCCCATTCACAGCCACCTTGACCCAGTCTGGACGGCGGCGATGGCAGCGGTCGGGTAGACCCAGCAGGAGTGTGGAGCGCGAGGGATCGAGCGTTCTTACGTCCCCACTACGCCCATCCGCTCCCAACTCAACCTCCACCAAATCCCCCGGCTGCACGTCGCGCAAAATTTGCGGCAAGAGGTATCGCGCTGACTGGCTAGCCCACAGACTAAACCAGGGGCGATCGCCCTGCTGCACCACCCACGTCACCTGCGGATGGCCCAGCGCCAGATGATAGACCATCTGCTGGATGGCGCGGAGTTGTTGGGTCATCGGCGGCAATCCCTCGCGGCGGGGCAGCCAGTTGCCAAACAGGTGCGAAACCGTGACCACTGTTCCAGGGGCGATCGCCACCGTGGTTTCCGACACAGGGTGGCCCTGGCGGTCGTAGCGCACCCACCAGCCTTCCGTCGAATCTGCCAGACGGCTGCCAATTTCCAAATCGGCCAATTGCGCCAAACTGTGCAGCGCCTCACCCCGAAAGCCCAGGCTGCGAATCTTCCACAAGTCTTCGCTGGCGTGAATCTTGCTGGTGCTGTGGGGCGCGGCCGCTCGGCGCAAATCAGCATGGCCCATGCCGCTGCCATTGTCCGCCACGCGCAGCGACCACCGCTCGGGCCATACAGCAATGCTGACGTGAGTTGCGCCCGCGTCCAGCGCGTTTTCCGCCAGCTCTCGCACCACTGCCCCCAGCGAGTCGATCACCTCGCCCGCCGCAATGAGATTCACGACTGCGTCCGAAAGGGGCTGGATGGATTGCGTCATCCGGTTTGGTTGGTTAGGACAGAACCCCTAACATTCTGCCTAATTTTGCAATCTACAGGTCAACTCTGACCTAGACTTGCCCTGCTAAGCGGACGGGTGGAGGCGATTTTGCATAAGTTCTCGCCTTGAAGAAATATAGTCTACTGAAACTGAAACCCAGCGTCGGCTATTGTAAACCTGATGGCGTTTCCTGACCGAATCAAGTTTTCTCGTAGATTGTTTGGCCAGGGTAGCTTCCTGGGAACACTGGTAGAAACTTTTACAAACCTTTTGGACAACGGGGAGACTGAAGCAACACTATGGAGCAGCGGACACACACCACTCCAGACGGGAAAACGGTCATCGTCCTGATGCCCACCGGACGCTTGGATATCACGACGGCCTGGCAGTTTCGCCTGAAGCTGCAAGAGTCGATTTCCCGACTCAGCCCCCACATTGTCGTGAATTTGTCACAGGTAAACTTTATCGACAGTTCTGGCCTCACGTCGTTGGTGGCTGGGATGCGCGATGCTGACAAAGTGAAGGGCAGCTTCCGAATTTGCAACGTCCACCCCGAAGCCAAGCTGGTATTTGAGGTGACCATGATGGACTCGGTGTTTGAAATTTTTGAAACCGAGGAAGAAGCGCTAGAAGGCGTGCCCCGCAGCGTGGTTACGGGCTAACGGGTCAGACAGGGCAGATAATGGGCGATCGCCCCAATGCTGCCACCTCGTGTCCCATCGCGCCCCATTCCTCCGCGATATGGGATAATGGGATCACAATAATTTAAGACTTCCCGTGAACGACGTTCGCACTGTTTCTGATACCAAGCGTGCTTTCTATAGCCTGCACACGCGCCCGATCAACTCAATCTATCGGCGCGTGGTAGAAGAGCTGATGGTAGAAACGCATCTGCTCATGGTCAACGCCAACTTTCGCTACGACCCAGTGTATGCACTGGGCGTGGTGACCACCTTCGACCGCTTCATGCAGGGCTATCGTCCGGAGCCGGATCAGGAGTCAATCTTCAACGCCCTATGCCGGGCGGTTGGCGGCGACCCCCAAGTCTATCGGCAAGACGCAGAGCGCCTGCTTGCAGAGGCAGCCCATCTTTCACCAGAGGATGTGGTGTCTAAGGTGCGAGAATCGACGGAACCGACGGATGGGTTGGTCGGCGTACTGCGCGGTGTGGCGAGCAATCCAAACTTTAAGTACAGCCGCCTGTTTGCCATTGGGCTATATACCCTGCTGGAACAGATGGACAGCGACATGATGAAGGACGAGGCTCGCCGAGTGGCAGCGCTCCAGTCCCTTGGTGATGCGCTGAACCTGTCTGCCGACAAAATGCAGAAAGATCTAGAACTCTATCGCAGCAACCTGGACAAGATGACCCAGGCGCGGGCTGTGCTAGAGGACATTTTGAAGGCAGACCGCAAGAAAAAGGAAGAGCGGGCCAAGGCAAAGGAGGCGAAGCCTGAAGATGGGGCGATCGCTACTCCACCTAGCTCATCATCCGAACCCAACTGAGGCCGAGGCCTGCCATAAAACCTCTGTCATTGTCATCATAAAGCCTTTGTCATAAAGCCCCTGAAAAAGCAGTGCTGCTCTACCCACTCGGCGCTGCTTTTTCTTTTATGGGGAGACTTGATGTGAAGGGCGATCGCCCCCGATCAGCACCCCTAGATGCGGAAAATTGGGCACTGTCTCGGCTCAATGCAGCCAAAACGCCTGAGAGGAATCTAAAAAATCGGGATGAAAGGATTTGAACCTTCGGCCCCCTCGTCCCGAACGAGGTGCGCTACCAAGCTGCGCTACATCCCGGCGGTGAAATCCACCTTAGACATTCTAGCCTACCACACGCTGCAATCAGCCTAGCCTTTATAATTCAAACAGTGTGATTCGGGCAACAGCGAGTGACGGTCAAGCCAACCAAACCAGAATGGCTGCGGGTGAAAGCGCCGCAGTGGGAACGAGTCGGAACGGTCAAAGAAATCCTGCGGGATTTGGGGCTAAACACGGTCTGCGAAGAGGCCTCCTGCCCCAACATTGGCGAGTGTTTTAATGCGGGCACAGCGACGTTTCTGATCATGGGGCCCGCCTGCACTCGCGCCTGCCCCTATTGCGATATTGATTTCGAGAAAAAGCCGAAAGCACTCGACCCGCAGGAGCCAGAAAACCTCGCCGAAGCCGTACGCCGCATGAAGCTAAACCATGTGGTGATTACCTCGGTGAACCGGGACGACCTGCCCGATGGCGGCGCGGCCCAATTTGTCGCGTGCATCGAAGCAGTGCGGCGGGTGTCGCCCCAGACCACCATTGAGGTGCTGATTCCTGACCTGTGTGGCAACTGGGAGGCGCTGGCGCAAATTCTGGACGCTCGTCCCGAAGTGCTGAATCACAACACCGAAACCATTCCTCGGCTGTATCGGCGGGTGCGTCCGCAGGGCGATTATGCCCGCACGCTGGAGTTATTAAGGCGATCGCGCGAACTGGCTCCCTCGGTCTACACCAAGTCGGGCATTATGGTGGGCTTGGGCGAAACGGATGAAGAAGTGCGCCAGGTGATGCAGGACTTGCGCGCAGTCGATTGCGACATTCTCACGATTGGGCAATATCTCCAGCCCAGCCCCAAGCACTTGCCGTTGCAGGCATTCGTTACGCCGGAACAGTTCGATGCATGGCGTGTGGCGGGCGAGGCGATGGGCTTTTTGCAAGTCGTGTCTTCGCCGCTGACGCGCAGTTCCTACCACGCAGAGCAAGTGCGATCGCTCATGCAGCAGAATCCGCGTTGATTGGGGGTTTGGGTTTTGGGGGTAGGCTTGAGGCAGACGGTTGGACAAGGCTCATCCAGCGCCCCAGCTTTTGGGATAATAGCTAGAGATCTCGTCTCACAGGATTCTTCATGCAGACCCGCGAACCCGTAACGGTTACTCCGAATTCGTCCAGCATCACGAGCGATCGCACTGCCGCCATCAGCCGCACCACCAAAGAAACCGACGTGCAGGTGAGCCTGAACCTGGACGGGCAGGGACGCTGCGTGGCGCAAACGGGCGTGCCGTTTCTCGACCACATGCTGGATCAGATTGCGTCGCACGGGCTGATCGACCTGGAGGTGCGGGCGACGGGCGATGTGCATATCGACGACCACCACACGAATGAAGACGTGGGCATTACGCTGGGCATGGCGCTGGCTAAGGCGTTGGGCGATCGCAAGGGGATTCATCGCTTTGGGCACTTTGTCGCGCCGCTGGACGAGGCGCTGGTGCAGGTGGCGCTGGACTTCTCCGGTCGGCCGCACCTCAGCTATGGGCTACAAATTCCCACGCAGCGCGTCGGCACCTACGACACCCAGCTCGTGCGCGAGTTTTTTGTGGCCGTGGTCAACCACGCCCAGATCACGCTGCACATCCGCCAGCTCGACGGCATCAACTCGCACCACATTATCGAGGCGACGTTTAAAGCCTTTGCCCGCGCCCTGCGGATGGCAGTGGAAGTGGACCCGCGTCGGGGCGGAGCGATTCCTAGCTCGAAGGGCGTGCTGTAGGCTGCTGGGCGCTGTGGGCAGGCTGCGATTGGTTAATAGTCAGTCGGGGCAGGCGATGCTTGAAGCTGCACAAAATTTCCCAGGAAATCGTGCCCAGCGTCTCGGCCCAGTCGTCGGCGGAGATCCGCGCCTGCCCGTCTTGCCCCAGCAGCGTCACCACTTCGCCCTCTTGCAGATTGGGAATCGTGCTGACATCTAGCATGAGCTGATCCATCGTGATTGCGCCTACTTGGGGAACGTGCCGTCCCCGCACCAGCACTGTCATCCGGTTCGACAGGTTGCGCGGTACGCCATCGGCATAGCCGATCGCCACGGTGGCAATGGTCATATCCCGCTCGGCAATGAAGCGATAGCCATAGCTGACACCCGTGCCAGCGGCGATCGCCTTCACCTGCGTCACTCGCGCCTTCACCTGCATCACCGGGCGCAGGTCAATCCCGCTAGCTAAATGCGGAGCAGGGTAGAGTCCGTATAGCCCCAACCCGACGCGCACCCGGTCGTAGTGCAGCGCTGGATCGGCCAGCGTCGCCGCCGAGTTAGCTAAGTGCAGCTTGGGTGGATTGACCCCCGCCTGCCGCAACTGGGCGATCGCCGCTTCAAACCGTCGCTGCTGGAGTCGCATCACGGTTTCATCGGGTTCATCCGCCGTCGCTAGGTGAGAATAGGCGCTGGCAATGTGCAAGTGCGGCAACCCCTGCACGAGTTGCCCAAATGCCGCTGCCTCTTGCCAAGGCGCACCTAGCCGAGACATCCCTGTATCCAGCTTCAGGTGAACCGGCAGCGGCTGCCGCAGGTTTAGCTTGCCTGCCGTTTCCGAAAAAACCAGTGCTTGCCGGGGGGTGCAGAGCGTCGGCTGGAGCCGCCAGCGGGCGATCGCCTGCACCTGTTCCGCTGTGTTCGTTGCGCCCAGCACCAGGATCGGCGCTTGAACGCCCGCCTCCCGCAGCTCAATGCCTTCGGGAATCGTGGCTACGCCCAGCCAGGTTGCTCCGGCTTGCAGCGCGGTTTGGGCGATCGCCACTGCCCCATGTCCATAGGCATCCGCCTTTACCACTGCCATCAGTTCCGTCCCCGCTGCCAGCCGCGTCTGCAACTGCTGGACATTGTGGGCCAGCGCCGATAGGTCAATCTCCACCCAAGCCCGCTCCCGCTGCATCGGGATCAGGCTTGGCGTGTGTTCCCAGCTCAACATACCCCACTCCTCACACACTCTCTGGTCAAGTGCTAACTATGCTAGTATGCGTGTTAACATCCTTTAAACCTTTTTATAAATCCAGCCATCAATGGGCAAGGTTCTGGTTCTTAACGCCTCGTATGAACCGCTCAACATTACTAGTTGGCGACGGGCAGTCATCCTGCTGATTAAGGGAAAGGCGGAGCAAGTCGAGCATAATGGCAAGCTTGTGTATGACAAATTTCCCCTGCCGACGGTGATTCGGTTGCGCCACTACGTCCGCGTTCCCTACAAAGAAATTCCGCTGACTCGCCGCAATATCCTCCACCGAGACAGCCATTCCTGCCAATACTGCGGCTATACGGGCGATGAGCTAACGCTGGATCACGTCTTGCCCCGATCGCGCGGGGGCGAAGACACCTGGGAAAACATTGTGACCGCCTGCGTCCGCTGCAACGTTAAAAAAGGAAGCCGCACGCCCAAAGAAGCCAACATGATTTTACGCCGTCCACCCCATCGCCCCCATAGCGGGCTATATTTTGAAGTCACTAAGCACGTAAAAAGCGGTGTGCATCAAGAGTGGCAGAAGTATGTCATCGGCATATGACCCCTGTGCGGCGATCGCACGGGGGTTTTTGCTTGGGCGATCGCCCAACCCTAGTTCTACAAGGGTTTTGGGTTCTGAGGCTATGTCTGGCGAAAGGTCGGGAAACTGGCCCCTAGGTGGACTGCGAAGCGATGTTTTTTTTGTCATGATCGCAGTAGGGGAATGAAGCGAACCTCGACCTAGGCGCAAAACGTCTTGAAATTGCTTGACAAAGCGGGTTTGGCAGAGCGCACAGTTTAGAGGGCTGTGTGGAACGGGGATCGTGAAAAGAAAAAGGATTGATGAGCGATCGCTCACTCGGTTGACTGGGGATACTGCCCTCCCCTACGGTGGATTTAAGCTTTGCAAGTGATCGTTGCAACCCGTGAATGCAACTCGTAAATGCAACGCAGTAGAAGCAGCCTATAAGCAACCTAGAAGCAGCCTGTAAGCGCAACGTGCAAGCGTAACTTAGTATCCGTTTTTGACATCAGTTTCCAACGCTATGCAATTGAATTCAGTTCCTTCTCTAGATGTACTGCCGACGGATATAGGGTCTGGTTCGGTTGCCTTTGGCACGGGCGATCGCCCCACAACAGACAGCGACGACCCCTTTCAACGGCGAGCCGATTGGACACTCTCAACTCCCCAAGGACGACGGCTGACGGAGCAAAAGACCACCGCTTTGCGACAGTTGTTGGAACAGCATCGGGGCGATCGCCAGTTGATTATTCTGCAAGACTTTCCCGACCCCGATGCCCTCTCTAGCGCCTGGGTCTACAAGCTCATCGCCGACCAGTTCAACATTCGCTGCGATATTGTCTACGCGGGCACCCTCAGCCACCAAGAAAACATTGCCTTGGTGCGGCTGACGGGGCTGCCGGTGCAGCGCTGGAGCTATCAAGCTGCAAAGGAAAAAGACCTCTCGGTTTACGGCGGCGCAGTGTTTGTAGATAACCAGGGCACCACCACGCAGCTATTGCCCCTGATTGAGCAACTCAAGCTTCCCGTAGCGGTTGTGATTGACCATCACAGCTTGCAGAGCGATCTCCACGCCGAGTTTTCCGACATTCGCCCCCAAACCCGCGCCACAGCCACCATCCTGACGCAATATATTCAGTCCGGCATGGTGCGGCTGGACACCAGCAATAACGAGCATGTGAAATGTGCCACGGCGCTGATGCATGGGCTGCGCTGCGATACCAATCGACTGATGCAGGCGCAAGAAGAAGACTTTTTGGCGGCGGCCTACCTCAGCCGCTACGCCGACGCGCAGCTACTCAACGCGGTGCTGCAATCCTCTCGCTCAAAGCGGGTGATGGATGTCATCGAGCGATCGCTCCGCAACCGCATCATTCGCAACAACTTCTCCATCGCCGGGGTCGGCTACTTACGCTACGACGACCGCGACGCAATTCCCCAAGCAGCCGATTTCCTGGTCACAGAGGAAAACGTCCATACGGCCGTGGTCTACGGTATTGTCCACGACGAAGACGAAGACCTGGAAATCGTCATCGGCTCCCTCCGTACCAACAAGTTGACCCTCGACCCCGATGAGTTCATCAAGGAAGCCTTTGGACAAGATGCTCAGGGACGATACTTTGGCGGCGGGCGATCGATGGCAGGTGGCTTCGAGATTCCGATGGGTTTTCTCTCCGGCTTCAACGAAAACAGCGACTACACCCGCCTCAAGTGGGAAGTGTTCGACTCTCAGCTAAAGCAAAAGCTGCTGCGACTGGTCAACCCCGAAGACGAAGTAATCCGCACATCGTAGAGGTTGGCAGCAACGCGCTTAAGCTAATCTATACCCCGCCGAATAAAATCACTGGGAATTCTGGGCAGCTTGGTCTTCAATTCTGCCCAACCCCCCCGTTCATGCCACAGGCTACGCTACAGGCACGCAGGCAGACCTGGAGTATGCTTGACACAGCCTCTTCTTGACTTCACTTCTGATAGCGCTGGCCCGGGTCTTCCCGTCTGCCCCCGTTCAGCAGTCAGATCCCAATGCTTAGGACTAAATCTATGGCAGCCAAACCCTCCAGTTCTCATGCAAAACAAGCCCATAACAGGGTGGAACAACTGACGGCCGAGGCACTCTCCCGCGCCTTCTTTGTCGAGGGTTTGACTGATGAAGAAGAAGACGATAACCCCTACATGGAATATTCCTACCATGAGCCGGGTGCCCTACCAGGAACACTCACCATTGAGGACGACGCACCGCCCCCCGTCATTACCCTGATTGACTATTGCGAAGACAGTGCGACTCGAATTCCCATCAACGAACCAGAAGAAGCGATTCCCTACCTAGATGCCGACTCAGTTTCCTGGGTAGATGTCAAAGGACTGGGCAGCGAAGACGTACTCAAGCGCCTGGGCAATATTTTTAACCTGCATCCGCTCGTTCTAGAAGATATCGTCAACGTGCCCCAGCGTCCAAAAGTCGAGGAATATGGCGACCAACTGCTGCTCATCACCCGCATGGTGACGCTGAAGGACAGCGGTCGTGGCTTTTTCACCGAGCAGGTGAGCTTTATTCTGGGAAAAAACTATTTGCTGACGGTGCAAGAAGAACCTGAATACGACTCCTTTGGACCCGTGCGCGAGCGCATTCGCCTGGGCAAGGGCACGATTCGCAGCCGTGGAGCCGACTATTTGGCCTACTGTTTGCTCGACTCGATTGTGGACGGATTCTTTCCGGTACTGGAAACTTACGGCGAGGAGCTAGAAGAACTGGAAGATGAGGTAGTCGCAAAACCTGTCCGCACCACCCTAGAAAAAATCCACACCATCAAGCGAGAACTGCTTAACCTGCGCCGATCGATCTGGCCGATGCGGGATGCCATCAGCGCCCTCATCCGCGATGGCGAAGACCTGCTCCAGGACGAAGCGCGGATGTATCTGCGAGACTGCTATGACCATGCCGTGCAAGTGCTGGACATGGTAGAAACCTATCGGGAGGTCGCCTCCAGTCTAATGGATGTCTACGTCTCCTCTGTGGGCAACCGCATGAACGAACTGATGAAGCAGCTCACGCTGATTTCCTCCATCTTCATTCCCCTGACATTTATTGCCGGGGTCTATGGCATGAACTTCAATCCTGACGCTTCTCCCTGGAATATGCCCGAACTGAACTGGTACTGGGGCTATCCGTTGTGCTGGGCAGTGATGCTGCTGACCTCGGCGGGGCTGCTGTTTTATTTTTGGAAGCGCGGCTGGTTTGAAAATTATTCAGGAATCCGGGAAGACTAGCGCTGGATTTGTCCGTTTGGTTGAACTGCTCAGCAAACAGTTTACAATCTCTGCGTGCCCAGTTCTTCAAGCTAGAGACTCTCCACAGACTTTGTAGATTTGAAATATGGATTTGAAATCGCTGATTCGTGATATTCCCGATTTCCCCCAGCCGGGAATTTTGTTTCGAGACATTACTACGCTGCTGCGTGATCCCGAAGGGCTGCGCTATACGATTGACAGCATGGCCGATCGCTGTGCCGATCTGTCAGTGGATTACATTATTGGCATGGAGTCTCGTGGGTTTATCTTTGGGGCACCGCTGGCCTACAAGCTGGAGGCCGGGTTTATTCCGGTGCGAAAGCCAGGAAAGTTGCCTGCTCCGGTTCACAGCGTCGAATATGAACTGGAATATGGCACCGACAAATTGGAGATTCACCGCGATGCGGCCGAGCCGCCTGCCCGCATCTTGATTGTGGATGACGTGATTGCGACTGGGGGCACGGCTGCTGCAACGGCTAAGCTAGTGGAGCAAACGGGCTGTGAGCTGGCGGGGTTTGGGTTCATTATTGAACTGACGGGACTGGAGGGGCGAAAGAAACTGCCGGACGTTCCAGTTGTTACCCTGGTGGAATATTAGGCGGTTTAAGCTGCCGTTTAGGCTCAGGTTAGGCAGGGCGACTATGACTTCTCGCGACACGGCTTCAGCGCAACAGCGGTTTTCGGAAGGGCTGGTGCAGGTGCAACGGTTCTTTGCCAGCGAAACCGTGGGCTATGTGGTAAAACGGCTGCTGCAAGGGGCGCTGACGCTGCTGCTGGCTTCGGCGCTGAGCTTTTTCATCATTCAGCTTGCGCCGGGAGATTATCTGGACACGCTGCGCCAAAATCCGCAGATTTCGGAAGAGACGCTAAGTGCGTTTCGCGAACAGTTTGGGCTGGACAAGTCGCCGATTGAGCAGTATTTTCGCTGGCTGTGGCAGATTTTCACGCGCGGCAATTTTGGCGTGAGCTTTATCTATTCTCAGCGGCCGGTGACCTCGCTGCTGTGGGAGCGGATTCCGGCGACGCTGCTGCTGTCGATCGCCTCTTTGGTGATTACCTGGGCGATCGCCCTTCCCCTGGGCATTATCGGCGCGGTGAATCAGAACAAGCTGATCGACCGCATCTTCCGCGTGATCAGCTACATCGGTCAGGGGATGCCCGCGTTGATTATGGGGCTGCTGCTGCTGTTTTTGGCGCAGCAACTCTCACCGCTGGTGCCCGTGGGCGGCATGACCAGCATCAACCACGCCGACCTGACCCCAATTGGCAAGCTGCTGGATATCGGCTGGCACATGATTTTCCCGACGCTGGCGCTGAGCCTGGTTGGGTTTGCGGGGCTTCAGCGGATCACGCGAGGCGAACTGCTGGACGTGTTGCGACAGGATTACATTCAAACCGCCCGCGCCAAAGGTCTGCCGGAAAATCGCGTCATTTACGTCCACGCGCTGCGAAATGCGCTGAACCCGCTGGTGACGCTGCTGGGCTTCGAGTTTGCCAGTCTGCTGGGCGGCTCATTTATTGTGGAGAATTTCTTTAATTGGCCCGGCTTGGGGCGACTGGTGCTGGAGGCGATTACGGCGCAGGATTTGTATCTGGTGATGGCGAGTTTGATGATGGGCGCGGCGATGCTGATCATCGGCAATTTGCTAGCGGATCTGCTGCTGAAGGCGGTTGATCCAAGGATCAAGCTGAGCAGTATGCAGTGATTAGGGGCTGGGGGTTAGGGGTTAGGGGCGATCGCCACTAGCTTTTCCGCCAGTTGCCCAATTTCGTCGCGCAACGTCAGCGGCTCCAGCCAGTGGGACGGAATGCCCGACTCGCCATAAAACGCGCCCGCGACCTGGCCGCAAATGGCGGCGGTGGTGTCGGCATCGTCACCCAGATTCACCGCTGCGAGAATCGCCTGCTCGTAGGTGTTGGTCGTCCAAAAGCACCAGAGGGCGGCTTCCAGGCTTTGGATGACATAGCCTGTGCCGTGGATTTGGTCGATGGGTTTGTCGCGATACGTGCCTTGGGCGATCGCCCCCACGGACTCTTCGGCAAAGGATGCTGGATCACTTTCCAACAGAATTTCGGCTTTGCTTGCGCCTGCTAAAGCGCGATGCAAAATCTCGCCAAATAGCTGCGAGGCTGCGACGCACTCCGCTGCGCCGTGGGTGGTGCGGGCACTCTCGCCAGAAAAATGCCGCGTGCGATCGCCATCGGGAAAGTAAAAAATCGGCACTGGAGCCAGCCGCATCAAGCAGCCATTCCCCGCCGCTCTGGGATGAGTCGAGCCGCTAAAGGGATTGCCAGACGCTTTGTAAGCCTGCAAAGCCTGTTGGGTCGTGTTGCCAATGTCAAAACAGACCCCAGTGCTGCTGAGATAGCCCCGCTCAAACCAGGCGCAGTAGCGCTCCATCTGGTCGGCTGCGTCGAAGGTGCCCCGTTCCACTAGGCTTGTGGCGAGACACAGCGCCATCGAGGTGTCGTCGGTCCACTGGCCCTTTGCCAACCGAAAGGGGCCGCCGCCCACCATGTCGGCTATCGGGGTAAACGAGCCACGCGGCTGAAACTCGACCGTGGTGCCCACTGCATCCCCCACGGCCAGCCCTAGCAGACAGCCCCGCGCACGTTCTAGAGGTGAAACTGGCATTCTAAACAGGCCCGAGGCAATCCGGGTCAGAAATGAGGAGACAACGTGAGATCAGAGAGCTTAGTAGAAATCGACCTCTGGCTCGGGCTGCGGCTCAACGAAGCTAGAGGGGTCGTAAAGATAGCGAGTGGCTTCTTCTTCGAGTTGGTGAATCAGGTAAGGTTCGACGACGTTCGTATGCCGAAGGGCGGCCAGATATCCATCGAGGTATAGGCGCAGTTCGTCGAAGCGATAGCCCCGATGCCACTGCTCATTCAGCGCGTCGGTGAGGCGCTGATAGAACCGGATAATTTGTGCGTCCTGAAGCATGGAGAGGTGGTGCAATGCTATGCCCTATTTTACCCCGAAGACTGGGGTGGAGTAGGGGCGATCGCCCCAGTCTGACCAGACAGATAAGCATTCTGAATACCGAGTTTCAACGACGTTTCTACAACCCACCGCCGTGCCAGCCCGTTCTCCACAAACGGCCCATTTGTCAAGGCTTGAGTCGCATTGCCCGTAGCAGTGGTTACAAAACCTTGACAAGCGCTCTGTTAGCTTTAGAAACAATCCGTATCATCAGCTAAGTCGTAGCTAGACATTGTGAGCGCTGTCTGCATCCAAATTGTCGAGGGAAATCCCCATTTGCGATCGCTTCTCGGGTGGCACCTCCAGCAGGTCGGCTATTCGGTCTATCAATCTGCCAGCTTGCAGCAGGCCAAAGATGTCTACTTGAACCGTAAGCCCCAGCTTGTAGTGCTAGATTCAGATCTGTCAGACGGAAACGGGCTGGAGTTTTGCCGATGGCTGCGACAGCAGAGCCAGCCCTTTGTGCTGATTCTCTCGGCCCGCAGCACCGAGTCCGATATTGTAGCTGGTCTGCGGGCCGGCGCAGATGACTATTTGACTAAGCCCTTTGGAATGCAGGAGTTTTTGGCGCGGGTAGAGGCGCTGACCCGCCGCAGTCGCCCCACGGTGGCCCCGGCCATTTTGGACTATGGCGATCTGAAAATCGACCTGGTGCAGCGCCGCGTTCATCTCAAGCACGAGCTAATCGACCTGACCCCGCAAGAGTTTAGCCTGCTCTACGTGCTGGCGCAGGCGGGTGGCTTGCCCCTCAGCCGTTCGGAACTGCTCCGCAAAGCCTGGCCCGATGCCATCGACAATCACCGCACTGTGGACACGCACGTTCTTTCTCTGCGTAAAAAAATCGAGGTCGATCCGCGCCAGCCCAATCTGATCCAAACCGTCCGTAACGTCGGCTATCGCTTCAATACCGAAGTCGCCGGGCCGGGTCTGGTCGCCGCCTCTAATCCCAGCCCAAACCACAACCACCGAGCAGCGATGCATTCTCTGTCCTGAGTTAAGACCCTCTTTCACTACGTCGGAAGAAGCGGCGGTTGCGCTATGCTGCTGCTAGCTGCGCTTGTCTGCTGTTGTTATGGGTTTCGGGTTTTTCTTTAAGGATTCTGGCATTCAGCCGCTGCTGCGAAGTAATGGACTGCAAGTTGGGCTGCGAGTTTTGGCGCAGTGGCTCGGCAAAACGTTGAAAGGACAGAGGGCGATCGCCCTTCCCCTTCTCTTCCTGCTGCTGTTGGGAACCGCAGGCTGCACGCTGCCCCACGTCAATGCAGAAGAACGGCTATTTTTGCCCCTGTCGGTAGATTTTTTGGGCGAATACCGACTGCCACCGCAGGAGTTTGAGGGTGCGCCCGTGGGCGGTCTGTCGGGGCTGGCCTATGACCGTCAGCGCGATCGCCTCTACGCCCTGTCGGACGACCGCAGCAACTTCGGCCCCGCCCGGTTCTACACGCTCAAGCTCACGCTGGATCAGGTTGACCCTGAAAATCCCCGCATCGGCTCCGTTGAAGTGGAATCCGTTACACCGCTGCTGACTGAAGACGGCCAGCCCTTTGCAGCAGGAACGGTCGATCCAGAGGCGATCGCCCTCACGCCCCGCCAATCCCTCTACATCGCCAGCGAAGGCATCCCCAGCCAGGGCATTCCGCCCTTCATCGACGAGTTCGACCTGGAAACTGGCCGCCGAAAATCTCGTCTCAAACTTCCAGAGCGCTATTTGCTACCGTCCGCCGACGAGCCGCCACGCGGCGTGCAGGAAAACCTGGGCTTTGAGTCTCTCACCCCCGACCCCAGCGCCCTCGGCACGGCCGGCCATCTAGAACCCTTTCGCCTGTTTGCCGCCACCGAGTCTTCGCTGCTTCAGGATCGGGACGCTGGCTCGCCGGGTGAATTGCCGCCCCTGCGCCTGCTGCACTACCTCATCGGCGAAGACCAGGCAACCCTGCTGGCCGAGCATCTCTATGACCGAGACGCGCTGCCGCCAGAGCAAGGCGAACCCGGGCTGACAGAACTCTTGGCGATCGATGCGGGTGGACAGTTCCTCAGCCTAGAGCGGGCCTTTACGCCGCAAACAGGCGTGACCGCGCAACTCTTCCAGATGGTGATGGGCAACGCCACCGACACCTCTGGGATGCCCCAACTCCAGGGCGACCTGAGCGGCATCCAGCCCGTCCGCAAGCGCCTTCTGCTCAACCTGAGCAACTTAGGCATCCGGTTAGATAACCTGGAAGCCATGACCCTCGGCCCCCGTCTTCCTGACGGCTCCGCCAGCCTGCTACTGGTCAGCGATGATAACTTCAACCCGCTCCAGGTGACGCAGTTTTTGCTATTTCGCCTGCGGTGAAGAGGAGTGATGGAGAGGGAAGAATGAAGAACGAAGAATGAAGAACGAAGAACGAAGAACGAAGAGGTTCCATTTTTCGTTTTTTCCGTCCTTTCCCCCGTCACCCCATCCACTCATCCACCCCCCGCTTCCGAAATTGATCCCACAATTGTTGTATCTATACTGTTGAACTAGCTTCCCATCGCCTGCCCCTAACTCCCAACCCCTAACATGCAACCTCCTTTGTCCGCTGGCACTGTTTTACAAAATCGCTATCGCCTGGTGAAGCTGCTTGGCCAGGGCGGGTTTGGGCGCACGTATTTGGCAGAGGATTTGGGGCGGTTTAGCGAGCGGTGTGCGCTAAAGGAATTCATTCCGTCGCAGTCGGGAGACTATGCGCTGGAAAAGTCGAAGGAACTGTTTCAGCGGGAGGCGGCGATTCTTTACCAGATTCAGCACCCGCAGATTCCCCAGTTTCGCGCCACGTTTGAGGAAAATCAGCGCTTGTTTTTGGCGCAGGATTATGTAGAAGGCAAGTCCTACCGGGATTTGCTGACGGAGCGCAAGCTGAGTGGACAAACATTTTCAGAACCAGAAGTGGTGCAACTGCTACGGCAACTGCTGCCTGTGCTAGCCCATATCCATGCCCGTGGCATCATTCACCGCGATATTGCGCCAGATAACATCATGCTGCGGCAAGCGGATCAGCTTCCGGTGCTGATTGACTTTGGCGTGGTGAAGGAAATTGCCACACGGCTGCAAACGGCGACGCAATCGACCACCGTCGGCAAGCTGGGCTATGCGCCGAGTGAGCAAATGCAGACGGGACGTGCCTATCCCAACAGCGATCTCTACGCGCTGGCGGTGACGGCGGTGGTGCTGCTGACGGGGCGGGAGCCGCAGGATCTCTACGATGACATGAACCTGACCTGGCACTGGCAGCGCTACGCCAACGTTAGTCCTGGACTGGCGCAGGTGTTGAACAAGATGCTGAGCTATCGGCCGGGCGATCGCTATCAATCGGTGGCCGAAGTTGCCCAGGCGCTCCAGGCAGTAACCAATGCGGCGACCTATCCCGCAACGCAGCCGCCCACCTACCAGCCGCCCGGCTACCAGTCGCCCACCTATCCCCAGCCCAGCTATCCCCAAGCGGGCTATCCCCAGCCAGGCTATTCGCAACCGGGCTATCCGGCCGCGCACCCATCCCAAACGCCCCAGCCCGACGCCAGCCCGCCGCCCGACCCGCTCTCGCAGATGCAGACGGTAGCAGTGGGGCGACCCGTGCCGCCCAGCACGACGACGGCGCATACGCAGGCAGTGGGCAATGCGGGTCGGCAAGTGCCCAATCGGTCAATTCCTGCGCCGCGCCAGACCTCGGTGTGGGACAATCCGCTGGCAGTGCTGGCGATTGGCATTGGGCTAGCGACGATTACGGGCATTGCGTCTTGGGCGGTGGTGAGTGCGCTGCTGAACGGCAGTCCGCCTGTGGCAACGCCGTCGCCGACCGTAACGATTACGCCCAGCCCGACGGTGTCGCCCTCGCCCAGCCCCAGCCCAACGGCGTCGCCCTCGCCCAGTCCCTCGCCCAGCCAGCCCGTCGAGTTTGACCAGCGGCTCAATTTGCGGCCCGGTTCCAACACCACAGCACGGGGCAGCCTGCGAGATAACCAAACCATCAACTACCTGATTTCGATGGAAGCAGGAGAGGCGCTGACGGCCCGGCTGGATGGCGATGGCGTGATCATGACAGTGCTGAATCCTGATCGCCAGCCTGTGGACGGACAGGCCTCGCAGGTGTTGCAGTGGCGCGGCACGGCAGCCTATGCAGGAGATTACGTCGTGCAGGTGAAGCCGCTGTCGGGCATCTCGCGGACGGACTATGCGTTGAATCTGAGTTTAGAAGGCGTGCCGCCGAGTCCCACACCTCCGCCACCGCCGCCGCCTGATCCGTTACCCACGCCAGAGCCGCCGCCGGAAGTCGATATCCGCACCGAAGCGCTGAATCTGTTGCCCGGGGAGTCGCGGGAGGTGGATAGCCAGGTGCGAGTGAACCGGATGCGGCGCTATCTGGTGGATTTGCAGAGCGACCAGGGTCTTGTCGTCGAGATCATTCAGGGTGATGTGCTGGTGGATATCCGCGACCCAAACGGGCGATCGCTCTCCAGTGCATCGGGCGGCACGCTGCAAATCGGGCCGGGGCTGCCGCAGTCGGGCCGCTATCAGATCGACGTGAGCGCCAACCAGACCGTGAACTTTGTGCTGCGGGCGACAGCGATTAACTAGAACCCTCACAATCAGGCACAAGCAGGGATGAGAGATAGTTTAGGGCTACTGGCGAAGGTGATGGGTGGTTCTGCCCTGGGGGCGATCGCCATCAAATACTTTCCACCGCTGGCGCTGGTGCCTGCCAGGGATGAAGTCGTGTGGGCGATCGTGCTAACCCCGACAGTGGCGATGGCGGTGCTGCTGGGCTGGCTCACCTGGCAGAGGCGGTCATCGGCCTAGGCGGGCAGGAACCTGGCAAACTTAGCAGATGAACCCTTCTAAAGCCAGGTCTTGAAGCGGTGGATATAGGCGGCTTTGACCCCGCGAGTGACCAGCCAGTAGCCCAGGAGAATGGCAACCAGCCAGAGGAAATAGCGGGCCGGCAGCGGCACCAGCCCAATACTCACACCGAGGGGCGTAAAGGGGAGCAGCAGGGCGATCGCCATCACCAGCCCCGTCATCCCCAGCACAGGCAAGGCGGCCGTACTCTGGGTAAACGGAGCCTTAACCGTGCGAATCAAATGAATAATCAGGGTTTGGGACAACAGCCCGTAGACAAACCAGCCCGACTGAAACAGCGCCGCATCAGCGGGCAAGTTGAACCCCAGCACCCCCCACAGCACCGCAAACGTCACATAGTCAAAAATGGAACTGACGGGACCAAAGCACAACATAAACCGCCGCAAATCCCGCACAGACCAGCGCTGGGGCTGCACCAGATAGGACTCATCTACTCGGTCAAAGGGAATCGCCGTTTGGGACAGGTCGTAAAGCAAGTTTTGCACCAGGAGTTGCAGCGGCTGCATCGGTAAGAAGGGCAGCAGAGCGCTAGCGCCCATCACGCTCAGCACATTGCCAAAGTTGGAGCTGGTCGCCATCTTCAGATACTTGATGATATTGCCAAAGGTGCGGCGACCTTCCACAATGCCCTGCTCCAGCACCAGCAGGCTCTTTTCAAGCAAGATCACGTCGGCCGACTCCTTGGCCACATCCACCGCCGACTCCACCGAAATGCCCACATCCGCCTCTCGCAGGGCCAGCGCATCGTTGACCCCATCGCCCAAATAGCCCACCGTGTGTCCCTGCTGTTTGAGAACCTGCACAATTCGGGCTTTTTGCAGGGGCGACAGCTTGGCAAACAGCGTCGTGTTCTCAGCCACGGCAGCCAGTTCCTTGTCGGTCATCGGGTCAATCGCCGAACCGAGGCAGACTTGCTGAACGGGCAGCCCGACCTCCTGACAAATCGTGCGGGCGACATGCTCATTGTCTCCAGTTAGCACCTTGACGCACACGTTGTATTGCTGCAAGGCGGCGATCGCCCCCTTTGCCGTTTCCTGCGGCGGATCGAGAAACGTCAGGTATCCCACTAGCCTTAGCCCCGCCTCATCTGTCGGGTCATAGTGATCCTGCGGTGCATCCAGCCGCTTGCAGGCCACGGCCAGCACCCGAAACCCCTGCTGGCTAAACTGCTGGGCTGTTTGGAGGGTCTGCTGATGCAGCGCTTCGGTCAGGGGCGTTGGCTCTCCCTGGTGCTGGAGGTGGCTGCATAGACCCAGCACCTCCTCCACAGCCCCTTTGCAGATTAGCCGCGGAAAACCCTCCTGTTCGACCACCACAGACAGTCGCCGTCGCGCAAAATCGAAGGGCACTTCCCCCAGCTTGCGATGGGTCAATGCAACCTGGGACAAGGCACTCGCGTCAGCCGCTTCCAAAATGGCATCGTCCAATCGGTTTTGAATGCCCGTCTGGTAGTAACTGTTCAAGTAGGCATCGGCCAGCGGATCGGGGCTGGGCTGGCCCAGGGGGGCGATCGCACTGTGAAACGACACCTGATTTTGGGTGAGCGTGCCCGTCTTGTCGGTACACAGCAGGTCAACTGCGCCCAGGTTTTGCACCGCATCCAGCCGCTTGGCCAGCATCTGCTGTCGGGCCAGGGCACTGACCCCGCGTGTCAGGCCAATGCTGAGAATCAGGGGCAATAGCTCTGGCACCAGACCCACAGCGACCGCCACCCCGAAGATCAGAGAAGTCGTCCACTGCCCGCGAACCAGGCCGTTGAGCAAAACCGCACTGGGAGCCATGATGGCGATGAACCCGATCAGCAGCCAGGTGATGTGGTTGATGCCCGTGTCAAAGCTAGTGGGCGATCGCCGCCCGATCAGCGTTTTCGACAGCATTCCCAAATAGGTCTGCGCTCCAGTGGCTATCACCACGGCACGAGCGCTGCCCCCCAACACTGTGGTTCCCATAAAGCAAAGGTTGGGCAGATCCCACCAGTCGCCGTCGGGCGATGGCACGGCGCGGACGGCGCTATATTTTTGCACCAAGTCAGATTCCCCCGTGAGGATCGACTGGCCCACAAAGAAGTTATTGGCCTCCAGCAGCCGCACATCCGCAGGCACCATATCCCCTGGAGCCAAATGTACGATATCCCCCGGCACCAGCTTGCGAATGGGAACTTCTTGGCGGCGCTCGGCTGGCAGCAAATCGTCGTAGCGGCTGACGGTGGCGGTGGTTTCGACTAGGGCCCGCAGCTTTTCGGCGGCGCGGCTGGAGCGATATTCCCGCGCAAACCGCAGCACCCCGCTGAGCAACACAATCCCCAGAAGCAGCGCTGCACCCCGCTGATCGCGAGTGAACCAGGCGGCGATCGCCAGCACTAGCAGCAAATACACAAACGGGCTATTGAAGGCGCGGAATAACTGCTGATACCAGGTGGGGGTGCAGTCATGGGCAATTTCATTGGGCCCAAACTGGCGGCGGCGCTGGCGAGCCTGTACAGCCGTCAGCCCATAGGGATGCGTCTCGAGCTGGTTCAGCAGATGATGAGGATCGGTTTGAGCCGCTTTTACTGCAAGCGGCAGCCATGACTCACCAGACGCAGCAGGCATGGCGCGATGGGACGCAACAGAAAACCAGGAGAGCATAGGGCAAACACCTCGCCAGAGGGCTGCTTTTCATGATGCCGTGCTGGGGCGATCGCCGACGTGTCCAGCCATACCCCGACCAATACAAGTCTGCTGCTACAAGCCTGCTGCATCCCAACGCTCCAAAAGTCAATTCAAGCATCCCTGTCCTACCATAGGCTGAATAGCCTATGGTAGGACAGGGATGCCCAATGGTTCTCAAAACGGCAATCGTGGAAACTGAGGCAATCATCCCCACGCCCAGTGGAGAGATGCCCGCCTTTCTCTATCGCCCCGCTGCGCCCGCTGCGTCGGCATCCAGTCCCGCCGTTCTCTTGCTGATGGAAGCCTTTGGGCTAACCCCCCACATTCGGGACGTAGCGGCTCGCATCGCCGCCGAGGGCTACATTGTCCTCACGCCAGACCTGTACTACCGCGAATTGCCCCACAACAAATTTGGCTATGAGGAGGTGGAACAGGCGATGGCGACCATGTATCGCATGGATTTTGGGCAGCCCGTGGAACAGGATCTCAAGGCGGCGATCGCCTTCCTCAAGGCACAACCCGACGTTTCACCCGATCGAATTGGCGTTACCGGGTTTTGCCTGGGCGGGGGGTTGACCTTTTTAACCGCGTGTCGATTTTCCAGCGACATCGCGGCAGCCGCTCCCTTTTACGGCATGGTGTTGGACGATTGGGTAGAGGCGATCAAAGACATCACCGTGCCCGTCTACCTGTTTCACGGCGGCGCTGATCCGTTCATTCCGCCGGAGCGCGTGCAGCACATCGAGGCGCGATTCAAAGACCTGGGCAAAGCATATCGGCTCAAAGTGTACCCCGATGCCGACCACGGATTTTTCTGCCACGAGCGATCGTCCTATAATGCCGCCGCCGCTGAGGATGCGTGGCAAGAGCTAACTCAGTTTCTCCGTCAACATCTCAACAAGGTGTCCTAAGTCCTATGTCTCTTCCTTCTCTCTTCGTTTCCCACGGCGCACCCGATTTACCGCTATATGAAACTGCGCCCGCTGTGGAGTTTCTCAAGCAACTTGGCACACAGCTACCGCGCCCCAAAGCCATCCTCGCTGTGTCGGCCCACTGGGAAACGCGATCGCCCGCTGTGAGTACCGCTCTCCAGCCGAAAACGATTCACGACTTTGGCGGCTTTCCGCCAGAAACCTACGCCCTGCAATATCCTGCGCCCGGTGCGCCGGAACTGGCAGAGCGGGTCGAAAAGCTGCTGACGGAGGCGGGCATGACCGTAGCGCTCGACCCCAATCGCGGACTCGACCACGGCGCATGGGAGCCACTGCTGCTGATGTATCCAGAAGCCGATATTCCCGTGACGCAACTCTCGGTGCAGCCGCATTTGGGAGCCGCGCATCACCTGCAAGTGGGCCGGGCGATCGCCCCCCTGCGCCAGGAAAACGTGCTGATCCTTGCCAGCGGAGCCGCCACCCACAACCTGCGAGCCTTTGGCGGCTATGCCTTTGACGCTGCGCCGCCGGACTGGGTGACGGAATTTGACCAGTGGCTAGAAACGGCGATCGCCCAGGGAGACACCGATGCGCTGCTGAACTATCGCCAGGTTGCCCCCCACGCCGCCAAAAACCACCCCAGCGAAGAACACTTTTTGCCGCTGCTGGTGGCGCTGGGCGCAGGGGGCGATCGCGGCACCCAACTACACCACAGCACCACCTACGGCATCCTCAGCATGGCCGCCTATGGGTTCAGCGGAGAAGACCGTTTTCCCGATTCTGCCTCTGCTGCTATGACTATTCACGAACCTTCAATCTCGTTGCACTAAATATCACAATTTTCCTAGCGTGACGCTACGGATGAAATGGCTAAAAGCCTCATAAACACTTGATTGGCAACCCGAAATCGCAGAGCCACCATCGGGAAGCTGTAGGACTTGTTGCAAAAGCTTAAAGTCCCTCATGTTTCTTCTGAAAAATCAATGGTTGCCTTCACACCATTTTTTGCCAAACCGTTTATCCTAAACGGGAGGGTGGCTCCGATCATCCTCGCAGAAGCAGACAGCGGTGGGGGCTACTGGCTGTCTGCTTCTCGCATTTGGGCACATAGAAAAACTCAGGCATTTTAAGTCAGGTTAAGTCAGGCATTTTTGAGAAAAATTGCCTCCCAGCCGTGGGAACCAAATTCTTTTTGAAACTCGCTGATCACCCAGGCAATCGACTTGCCCTGGCGTTGGGCGACGCGCATCAGATAATGCTTGTAGTTGTGCTTGTCGTCTAGGGTGGGTGCTGGGCCGAAAATCGAGCCGAGGCACCAGGCATCCTTAGGCATACAGTTAAATTTTTCAAAAAAGCGGCGATCGCTCCACGACGGGGCCGCCCCTTCCTGATAGCTGCGCTTGCGCTGAGCGTGGAAAAAGCGCAGCATTTCTTGCTCCTCGATCATTTGCACCTGCTCGTCGCTCAGCACCTCTTCCAGGTCATCCAGGCAAACCTGGCTTTCGTCTAGCCATTCGTGCTTGCAATCGGGGCAGGTCATCAAAAAAATCGGCACAATCCGCCCGCAGCCGGGGCACTGCTTTGTCGGAGCGCTGCCGATGCCTGTGCCTTCGGGGTCTTCTTTTGTAGGCAGGTGATAGAACTGGATGTCTTCCGGGAAGCCCAGCCGCGCCAAATTGCCCGCCTGGTCGAGAATCGTGCCATGCAGCTTGCCCGTGTGGGGCGCAATTCGCATGACGCGCCCAATCTGCTGATGGTGCAGCGCCCGCGACTGAGTTGGCCGCAGCAGCAGCCCCACCTCTACGCTCGGCTCGTCAAAGCCAATGCTGATCACGTTGCAGGAAGTCAGCACCAGAATGCGCCCGTCGCGCAGGTCGGCGTAGAGCTTCTGGCGATCTTTAATCGGCGTTTCACCGTCCACCGTTGCCGCTGGGACATTTGCCTGGTTAAAGGCTTCAGCAACGTGCCGGGCGTGTTCTACATCTACGCAAAAGGCGATCGTGCGCTTGTCGGGCACCAGCCGCAGCCATTCTTCGACAATGCGTTCGACTAATTCGGGGCGATCGCACGCATTTTTCAGTGCCCGCTCGTCATAGTCGCCCGCCACCGTGCCCACACCCGACAGGTCGATCTGATGCTCCGCCGACAGCCCGTAATACTTCATCGGCGCAAGATAGCCCATCTTTTGCAGCACCGACGGCACGGGCGAGGCCACCAGCGTTTCCATATGGTCGCCCAGTTGCGACTTGCCCAGGCGATATGGAGTCGCCGTCAGCGCCAGATGCACCGCTTGGGGATGGGTTTTGTAAAGCACCTGCTGCCCCACCTGGCTAAAGACCGTCGTATGCGCCTCGTCAAACAGCACCACATCGGCGTGCCATTTTTTCCACCAGTGGCGCTTGGTCATGGTTTGCACGCTGGCAATCTGGATCGGCGCAGTCGGGTCTTCTTTCCAGCCCGCTTTGATAAAGCCACAGTGCAGCCCAAAGGATCGCATCTTATCGTAGGTCTGCCCTACAAGTACATCCAGATGCACCAAAAACAGCAGCCGACAGCCCCGCGCCTCCGCATGGGCGCAGATTTGCCCGGCAATCACCGTTTTTCCTGCGCCTGTTCCAGCAATCACCGCCACGCGCTGATAGCCCTCGCCTAGCTTGTTGTAAAGATCCCTAATCAACTGCACCTGATAAGGGCGCAGCGTCGGCGGCGTGGGATCGGTCGCGTTTTGGGCAGTCATGCACGAAGCGTTGTGGGCAAGCAACAGGCAAAATCTCTAAGGCTTACTGTAGCAAAGGACGGCCCGGAATAGAGTTCGCGTGTACTGAAAGCCGTCAAAACCTTGTGCTGCGATTTAAGAAAACGAGTCACCCATCGAGAGCAAGAGGTTTGGCGAGAAAGCCTCCTTAAATTTAGAGTAATTCATCTACTTATCACTCAAAATCACTCAAAAGAGCTTAGATAAACGATATTTCAGCTATCAGCTACAGCGGGATATAAAGCCAACGCCGCACGCTGTGTAATGCCTTAAAATTGCACCCTGACAGATGCCGCGTGAATCTGGTAAAGCGCCATACAGAACACTATACAAAACACGATAAAACGCGCTCTGTGAGTGGACGCTTCTTGGCAAAGCTCAAGCAGGATGGGCGATCGCGCTGCACCAATGAAATTACTGGAAGCCCCAACAGATACGGGACTAACAATCCAGAATCACAGATTCAAAATCGAGAATCGACACAATCGATGAGTGCCCATGCTATTTCAAGAATCAATTGTAAAAGCTTTATGATTCCGGCTTTTTCATAGTCTTTTATTTATTTGCACCGTATTAACTTTTATTAAGGCAGGCAATCACTGAAGCTTCATAATTTCAGTTTTCTCCGTAAAGATTCGCATTCATCTGCACCACACGGATGCGTTTATCAAGAGTGAAGCTAATAATTTTTGAACAAGAACCGTTGCCCCACCCCTAAGAGCATCTCTATAAAGTCTTTGTTATCAGGATCATATTTTTACAACATCTGTCGGACGGCGGCATGTCTGTTGCGCGGAACGTTCGAGTTCAAGAAGACAGGGAATCTACGCCTAACTACTCATTCAAGGAACTCTTTGGCTATGCTGACATCGGTAGATCAGGGTTTCGCTTTGGAAACGAATGAAGCACCCGAAAAATGCCTGAGTTTGGGCAGCAGTACAAAACCTTCTTTAAGATCAAGAGTCGAGATTATCAATGAAATTAAGATGCTTGTCCCCGCTGGTTCTCCTGAACCTGAGGATGAACAAGTCTTAAACCAGCTAGCAAGCTTGACACAAGAACTCACGAAGGTCTATCAAGCAGCTGGACAACTGAGGGAAGATCCCTTCGCAGATGCATGGAATCGCCGGGTTCGCTGCTATCGAGATCTGGTCGCAGAGCAGGTCAAGGGGCGGCGTATTCTGGTGACGGGTGGAAATGGCTGCGTCGGCACTCAACTGATCCAGGAATTGAAAACCTTTGAGCCTGAGAAAATTGTTTGCCTGGACTTGATGGGAGATGAATCGTCTTCTGAAAACGAGCATGGTGATTCAGTTGAGAAGGTCAAATTCTATGGCATTGATATTAGAGACCAGAATGAACTAGAGAAGGTTTTCCTCCAAGAAAAGCCCGATCTCGTATTTCACCTGGCAGCCATACGCCTCCCTGGAATGGCGGAGCAGCGGGTTAGGGATGCTGTTTCAACGAATATTATGGGAACCCATAATGTGATTCGATTCTGCGAAAAATATGGGGTCAAAAAGTGCATATTCTCCTCAACAGGGAAGGCATCACGCTATGTTACTGGAGAAGTCTATGCAGCCACCAAAAAGGTGTGTGAATGGCTTTTTGACCAGGCGGCTCAATCAGGCTCAACCGTGTATGGCATGGTTAGATTTACCCATATGCTGGACAACAGCGCCGCCTGCGAACAGTTTGACCAAAAGGTCAAGCACGGGAAAATTGTCAACATTCATGCTCCTGATAAGTATGTTTGTGGTCAAAATGTTCATGAAGCCGTCAGCCTGCTGCTGAACAGTCTCGTCGTCTCTAAACCCGGAAAGCTAGAATTTTTGGTCTGTCGAAATCTGGGCTGGCCGGTTGAAACCCTAGAGGTTGCTTTATACAAGATTCTGCAATCTGGAAAGAACATCCCAATTTATTTTCAAGGTTCGCCCGTCGGCTATGAAGAGGGCTTCTTTCGGGGCAATGTAGATTGGGACGATCCCTCAGCGTTTAACTTATTGGTCAACGCGATCGAAAAAGTGTCGAGTCGAGTTGATGCCTCTGGTGACTTTATTGTGACTCCTGTTTTGCCCTGCTGTTTTGAGCGTCTAGAAGCTGAGGTGGCTGCTGTGCGGAAGGTTCTCAATGACCCTACAAGCGCCGATAGCCAAATTAAACAGGTGCTAGCCGATTGTATTATGAGGGTTGCCCGCTCTATTTATTCTCAGGCACCGATTGAGTTGCTCTCAAAGGTGCTGAACTGGGGCACTGACCCTGACTATCTTCAGTTGGACGGTGCGACGCTAGATAGCCATCAACCTACAATTCGCCTGTTTGTTGAAAGCCTATCTGCCAAGTATCGAAACAGCGCCAGTCACAGCGGCAGTCTCAGCACCCGTTGAAGCGATCGCCAAGATTAAGCCTGTGGTGAGTGCGCTTTAATACTTCTGCGCTTTGATCAGGCTGAGTCTGACGTGTGCTGTGAGTAGGGCGAACGAGGCGTTTTGCACTTGGCTCCGAATGTTGGCAATTTCAACCCGCACTTTCAATCTGCGTTGAGATTGCCAACAGCCAAGGGGCGATCGCCTTTCCGTATTGGAAAGATAAAAGCAGTGGGGTTATGGTAAAGCGCTAACCGGACGGGGCTTTGAGCAAGATGTTAATTTAGCATCTGAGATTAAAGTTCAGTGTCTCAGCGTCAGTGATCGCATCTGTAATTGCGTTCCGACCCTGGCGCTGTCTCCTACCATTTGCAACTCCCCTGCAAAGCACTATGGCAACCACCCTCTTTCATCTAGCGTTTCCGGTGAGTGATCTGGCCGAAGCCAAAGCCTACTATGCCGATGGGCTGGGCTGCGAGATCGGCCGCGAAAACGCCAGCTCGGTGATTATGAACCTCTACGGACATCAGATCGTAGCGCACCTGGCCCACGAACCGCTGATGCCCCAGCGTGGCGTATATCCCCGGCACTTTGGCGTGATTTTTACCGACGAGGCCGATTGGGAAGCCCTTTTAGAGCGATCGCAGCGATTGGGACTTCGCTTTTATCAGCCGCCCAAAGAGCGCTTTGTTGGCACGCCGCTAGAACACCGCACATTTTTCTTGGAAGATCCGTTCTACAACCTGATGGAGTTTAAGTTTTATCGCTATGCCAGCGCGATTTTTGGGCAGGCAGCGTTTGCCCAGATTGGAGATACCGCAGGCTGAAGGCAGGCAAGCAAAAATTAAGGAGCATCGGTCTACTGCTTGCCTCTTTAGGGGATGACATTCAAGAGAATCGCGCCTTTCTCTTGCCCCTCCGCCTCCAGCCCCTCAAGACTCGCGAATTCCTAAATTGCTTCAAGGTGTGTCAGGTTTCCTGATCCCAGCGACCCACAGCGGAAGAAGGAAAATATTACACACTGTTTTGGGACGATTCGCCTTGTGACGGCTGATCGCGGCTAATCACGACAGTTTAGCTGAAGGGCGATCGCCCCAAATTGGCAAGATTGTCTGGCAGGATTTTCTGACAGGATTTCCTGGCAAGATTTCACAGCATTGAGGGGCAAAGCGTGAGTAAACAATATCACTGGCTGGATCTGGCGGAGTATGCATCGCTGGTGGGCTTGGGCGTGGGTTCCGTCGCCTCTTTCACTACGTCGCAACTGGTCTACACCTCCGCACCCATTTCGCTGCTGGTATTGCTCAACCTGGCTAACCGCAGCCGATTCGAGCAATCCATGCAAAATCAGGTCGGCGTTGCCATCGACGAAATCGAAAAGCGCCTCTCGATGCATGTGGAGTTGCTGAATCAGCAGATTGGGTCGCTGCCCACGCCAGAGATGATGGGCAGTTTGAAAAAGTCCATGCTGGTGAAAAGCCGGGAAGCGTCGGAGGCCTTTGCGGCTGACCTAAAAACCTTGCAGCAAGATCTGCAAATTCGGCTGGATGCGCTGGAAGCGGGCGACTTGGGCAGCGTGCGCGGCGAGGTGCGGCGGCTGCGCGACCAATATAGCCAGCTTTGCGACGACATGGTGCATATCACCGAGCGGCTGCATGACCTGTCGAGTTCTCGCCAGGTTGAGGAGTTGGAAACGGCGATCGCCCAGATTCGCTCCGACACCGCCCATCTGCAAACCAGCCTGCAAGTTTTCAGCGACCAGACGCGCCCGGTGCTGAATACGCTGCAAGAGCAGATCACTCGGCTGAATCGCCAGCTTCAAGCCTTGCCGCCGCCCTTTGATGCCAGCACATTGCGCCAGGAAGTATCCGAACTGATTCGCGTGGTGTCTGATCTGGTGCCCCGGCGCGACTGGACAGCGCTGGTGACCGAGATGCAGTCGCTCTATGAACAGCAAGACGCGCAGGCGCAGGCGGAGGAGCTGCTGCGGCGCAAGGTGCAAGACCTGACCCAACAACTGCGCGACCAGCCCAGCCGCGAAACGCTGCACTCGCTCCAGCAGCAGGTCAATCACCTGAGCCAGCAGGTAGCAAATCTGCCGCCGCCCTTTGACCCCACCTCTTTGCGGCGAGAAATTGCCCGATTGCTGAGAGTGGTGGGCGATCTGGTTCCCCAGCGAGATTTCAGCGGACTTGTGGGACAGGTCAGCGCCTTGCAGCAGCAGCAGGAATTTCAAGCACAGGTCGAGCAAGCGCTGCAAGCGGAACTGCGGATTATCAGCCAGCAGTTGCAGGATTTAATGGCTGGAAATCGTGCAGAGACGGGCGATCGCCCCCTTGCCCTAGCTCCCAGCGCCGACCCGACCGACTCGACCGAAACCGCCGAAGCGCTATTTGAGGCTCAAGTTGAAGCGATGCTGCGGCAAGAGCTACAGCGCATCAGCCAGCAGTTGCGATCGCTCCCCACAGGCGGCACCTTCCAGATGCAGGTTGAGGCAACGGTGTTGGGCGTGCTGCAAGAGCTAAACCAGCACCTCCGCACCTATCCAACGGGGCCGCGCTACGAGTTTGTCCTGGATTTTCGCGGCGGACTACCCGCCGAAGTCGAGGCCGCCACAGCCCTGCATCCCGCGCTGTATGACGAGTTCACGGCGGCGGCGCTGCTCGATGTGCCCAACAGTCGGCTGGTGCTGGAGCAAGCGCTGGATACCACGGGCGATCGCCTGTTGATAACGCTGCCTTGGTCAAGCCAGTGCCCTATCGATCGCCCAATGGTGCGCCGTTTGCACAATTTTCTGTCTCAGGGTCGGCGGCTGGAAATCGGCTGGTGCTACAGCGCTGACCAGGATTTGCCCCGCTTTCTTAGCGCGATGGTGCAGCGATGGCACGCCCCGTCTGAGCAAGCCCGCAGCCTGCAAGAAACGCTGCAAAACCTGCTGGAACTGAAGCGACAGTTTCCCAACCAGTTTCAGTTCAAGATTTTAGGAACGCGGGAAAACTTTCTCGTGTCGGATGACCGCTACGCCGTGCTGGGGCTGGACGAGTCGCTGGTGGACGATCTGGGCATTCCCCGGCTGGAACTCAAACTGCGGACGAGCGACCCCGCCACCGTGCAGCAGTTGACGCAGCGGTTTGAAAACCCAGTGCTGCATCCGACCGATGTGCAATCTCACTGGAATCGAGCCGTGACGCGCTATGAACTGGGCGATAAGCAAGGGGCACTCAGCGATGTGGAGCAAATTTTACGCATTCGCCCCGATCAGGCGCTGGCATGGAATCTGCGTGGGCTGTGTCACGATGAGCTGGGAGAGCAGCAGCAGGCGATCGCCGACTTTAGCACGGCCCTCCAGCTAGACCGCAACCAAATGGATGCCCACTGCAACCGGGGCTATCTGCGCTCAGAGCAGGGCGACCTGATTGGGGCGATCGCCGACTTTACCAACGCCCTGACGATCCAGCCCAACTGCGCCATGATCTACTTTTTCCGGGGGCTGGCCGCGCAAAAATTGGGCGAAATCAAGTCCGCGTTTCGCGATTACGCCGCCGCCATCCAGCTTGCACCCGATGTGCCCACGCCCTACTACTACCGGGGGCTGGCTCGTTCCGGCAACCCCGCTGGGGCGATCGCCGACTTGCAGCAAGCCCTCGAACTCTTCGCCCAGCAGGGCAACGAAACCAACGCCCGCAAGATCTTTAGTCACCTCCAGCGGCTTACCAAAACCCGCAACGGCACCCCACCTGTCTTTGACCCCGATGCAGTGCCCGATGCTGCGCCAGTTCCTGTGGCGATCGCCTTTGAGGAGAACTAAAGACGGGCTATCTCATTCTTGATTTTGGATTTGCGGTTTTGGATTTGCGGTTTTGGATTGCTACAAGCGTCTACGAGGCTATGGCAATCCCGTTCATAGGGCAGATTCATTTTTTGCATGACGCACCCAGAGAGCCGACCTTCAACACAGACCCCAGTCCTCACATCCCCATAATCTCGTAGCCCGCATCCACATATAGCACTTGACCCGTGATGCCCGTAGACAGGTCGCTACACAAAAACGCCGCTGCGTTGCCCACTTCAGTTTGGGTCACTGTGCGGCGCAGGGGAGCGACCGCTTCGACATGGTGAATCATGTCCAAAATGCCGCCCACCGCAGAAGAGGCCAGCGTCCGAATCGGCCCGGCTGAAATCGCGTTCACCCGGATGTTTTGCGGGCCCATCTCTGCCGCCAGATATTTCACGTTCATTTCCAGCGCGGCCTTGGCAATGCCCATGACGTTGTAGTTGGGCACGACGCGCACGCCGCCCAGATAGGTCAGCGTCACCACTGCGCCGCCCTCGGTCATCAGCGGCTTGGCGGCGCGGCAAAGCTGCACCAGCGAGTAGGCGCTCACGTCCAGCGCCAGGTTAAAGCCCTCACGGGACACGTTGCTGAAGTCGCCGCTGAGATCGTCGCGATTGGCAAAGGCGAGGCAGTGGATCAGCACATCCAGCCGCCCCCACTTTTCGCGCACGGTGGCAAACGCCGCCTCGACTTGCTCATCATTTTGCACATCGCAGGGCACAAACAGGCTGGGCTGGAGCGGCTCAACCAATTCCGCCACTTTCTTCTCTAGCTTGCCTTTGTCGTCGGGCAGGTAAGTGATGCCCAGGTTTGCCCCGGCTTTATGGAGCTGTTGGGCGATGCCCCAGGCAATTGAGCGATTGTTGGCAATGCCCGTGACGAGTGCATTTTTTCCGGCGAGGTCAAGCATGGGTAACGGCATCCAAATTTCGAGGGCAATTCACAAAATACTCAAAAATGGGGCAGGAAGGATAGAGGAAGGTGGGCCGAGGAGAAGGCAAAGGGTTTGGGGGGTGAGCGGGGAAAATTTTTTCCTAAATTGTATCTCTTAGATACAATTGCGATATGCTGTCTGGAACGCAGGATTGAGGGCGATCGCCCAGTTTCCAGAATAGAGTCTGGGTTCTCTCAGTCGGGTCTACCGATAGAGCAAACGCAGAAATTGGTATCGAAACGATCATTCTTCCTATGGAAGCGTGTTTTTAGATACAAAAAGCGGCCCCAAACTTAGTTTAAGTGTTCTAAGACTGCATTTATCCTGGTTTTTCGCCTCTTGGGCAAAATCTGGGTTTTGCTTTCATCTTTTGTTTCAGTCATGTCTCGGTCATATTTCGGTCATATTCGCTCCCTGAGGGCGCTGGGAATCGGACGGTATGGTTGCCTCACATGAAAAGCCTTTAGCAGATGTGTTTCGCCAATTGAGCGGCGGCGCGTTTCCGCCGATGGTAGAAACCTTTGACCGGGGAAAGACGATTTTCTTTCCGGGCGATCCGGCTGAGCGGGTTTATTTCTTGCTCAAGGGCGCAGTAAAGCTGTCGCGAGTCTATGAGGCAGGCGAAGAAATCACCGTGGCGCTGCTAAGAGAGAATAGCGTGTTTGGCGTGCTGTCGCTGATTACGGGGCAAAAGGCAGACCGATTTTATCATTCTGTCGCGTTTACGCCAGTGGAGCTACTGTCAGTGCCGATTGAGCAGGTCGAAAAGGCGCTAAAGGAAAATCCCGACCTGTCGATGCTGATGCTGAAGGGGCTGTCGTCTCGGATTTTGCAAACCGAAATGATGATTGAAACGTTGGCCCACCGAGACATGGGGTCACGTTTGGTCAGCTTTTTGCTAATTTTGTGCCGCGATTTTGGGGTTCCTACGTCCGAGGGCATCACGATCGACCTGAAGCTGTCTCACCAGGCGATCGCCGAGGCGATTGGTTCGACCCGCGTCACAGTGACGCGACTGCTGGGCGACCTGCGCCAGGATCGAATGATCTCTATTCACAAGAAGAAGATCACGGTTTATAACCCAGTGGCGCTGAGTCAGCAGTTTACTTAGGGATTGGGAATTCGGGTCAGGTCTGAGGGAAGGTGCCCAGCTTTGGGGCACTTGTGAAAACAGAAATCGGGGTGACGGTTCACCGGATGGGGCAATCATTCGGCCGAGGGCCGACCTGTATGAGCATTTTTGCGGTGTTGCGGTATCCGGGCAACTGCGAGCTACGCCGTTCAAAGGCACAATTGCAGTATGGTGTAGCTGAGTGTGAGTTTTATCGGCGATGACCACCGGGCTGGTCTTGATTGCGGCAATTTTGGTGCTGGGGGCTGTGGTGGCCACGGTGGGCGATCGCCTTGGGATGAAGGTGGGCAAAGCTCGCCTCAGCCTGTTTGGCCTGCGCCCCCGTCAAACTGCCACGCTGATCACCGTGATGACGGGGATTCTCATCTCGGCGATGACCTTTGGCATTTTGTTCGCGGTCGATGACCAACTGCGAACGGGCGTGTTTGAGCTAGAAGACGTGCAGCAGGAGCGAGACGCAGCGCTGGCAGAACTCAACCAAGCGCAGCAGCAAACCGCCGAAGTGCAGCGACAGCGCGATCGCGCTGAACGAGAACAACAAGCCGCTCAGCGCCGCCTGCGCCGCACCAACGAGTCGCTGCAAGCGGCGATCGCCCAGGAAACCCGCACCCGCGAGGAATTGCAAAGCACCCAGTCGCAGTTGAGCCAGGTCGCTGCCAACTATCAGCAGGCACAGACATTGCTCACGGACGTATCACAGCAGGCCACCCAGCTTCGTGCCGAAATTCAGCAACTCCAGGCCGATCGCCAGCGGCAGCTTGCCCAGCGCGACCGAGACGTGGCCGAGCGCGATCGCCAGATTGCCGAACGCACCGCCCAAATCCGCGAAAAAGAATTGCAACTGGATGACCTGGAAGCCCAGCGTAGCGCCCTGCTGGCAGAAGTGCAAACCCTGGAGCGCGAATTTCAAGGGCTGCGCCAGGGTAGCGTGGCGGTGCTGAGAAACCAGCCCATGGCCTCCGGCGTGGTGCGCGTGATCACCCCGGAGGCTGCTCCCAGCGCTGTCAATCGCCTCCTACTAGAGGCAAACCGCTTCGCCAGCCAGCGCATTCAACCGGGCACGGTGAATGTAGACAAGCAGGTGATTCAAATTACCAACGCCCAGGTGGAGCAATTGATCAATCAAATCCAGGACGGCAAAGATTATGTCGTGCGGATTTTGTCGGCAGGCAATTACATCATCGGCGAACCCTGCGTCTTGGCGGGCGAGGCTTGCATCCAGGTTTATGTCAACGCTGCGCCCAATCAAGTGGTGTTTCGAGAGGGCGATCTGGTGGTCACGATTGCGCTCGATCCCACCCGGATGCGAGATGAAGAATTGGTGGAGCGTGTCAATCTCCTGATTGCCAATGCTCAGTTTCGCTCGCGACAGGCTGGGGTGCTGGGCGATGTGCTGCAAATTGCGGACGGACAGACCGAGGCTGTGGTTAGGTTATTGCAAGATATTCGAGCCTACGGTCGCCCGGTAGAACTCCATGCGATCGCCTCTGAAACTATTTTCACCGCTGGGCCGGTTCGGCTCGACCTGGCCGCCGTGCAAAATGGGCGGGTTCTGTTCAGCACGGACAGCAGAGTCAACACCACACCACCCCCGCAGCGATCGCCCTTCGCGCCAACGAACTAAACCGTCCTGCTGCCGTTTGCCTTTCACCCCTGCCGTTTACCCATGTCCTATTCCACTTCTGCACCTGAAGCTCTGGGGCAGCCCGTCATTCTGGGGTTCGATCCGGGTCGGCAAAAGTGTGGGCTGGCTGTGATGGGGGTCGATCGCAACCTGTTTATGCATCAAGTCGTCGCAGCAGAGCGGGCGATCGCCACAATTCAGGCGCTCCGCCAGCAATACCCGATTTCGCTGCTGGTCATGGGCGATCAAACCAGCGCCCGCCAGTGGAAACAATCGCTCAGCGAAGCCTTCATCGACCCAATCCGCGTGGTCATGGTTGATGAACGCTACTCGACGCTGGAAGCCCGCGATCGCTACTGGCAAATGTATCCACCCAAGGGACTCCAGCGCTTGTTGCCCCAGGGAATGAGAACGCCGCCACGCCCCATCGACGATATTGTGGCAATCTTGCTGATTGAGCGCTACCTCGATCGCTTGTCTGAGCCAGTTTAGACGCGGCCAGGCCAGGCTTCAAATTTCTGCCCGAATGGTAAACGAATAGTCGCCCCCCAGTTCTAGCTGATAGTCGCTGCGTTCCAAAAATCGCTCTAGCGGGTCTTTGATCAGCGCTCGCCCCAGGGACGGCTGCACAATCAGTTGCCCCTGCCGAAAGCACCACTGAAACTGCCACTCGTAGGCATTCGCCCGCACTTCACCCTCAATTTTGCCCTGCTGCCAGGATTGATGGGTAATCCGAACGTAAGCGGTGGTTTCAGGAAGGCGCTTGCTCATCGAAGAAGAAAGGGGTCAAATGCTTTCCACTATAGGCACGGGGTCGGCGCAAGTTCAAGGGCGATCGCCATCAACCTCGGAAAACATTCTCAGAAAACATTCTCAGAAAACATTCTCAGAAAACATTGACGATTCCACTCCCCACCAAAATCGCCCAAAAAGAAAGCCGCACAAACCCAATCGCGTAGGGTTCGTGCAGCATTTTTAGTGAATTCGCGTCGTCAACCTCTAACGAGAGAGACGAAAGACTTGACGAACGATGAAAGGGCGGGCACGAACGGGCGATCGCCCCTTACACCACAAAATCGCAGGAGCTAAGCTGGCTCACGGCGATTCCTTCCAAAACCGCCAGCGTATTGAAGGACTTACCTGCTTGCTTGCCATTCCTATCAATTTGAACCAGCGTATTTCCCTCACGTTCGATCAACCGAACAAACGTGTTGAGCCGCTGATAGTTGCTGCGTCCTGCAACCTGGAAAGGAGCGCGGGCGAAGATGCGCCGCAGGTCAATCACGTCAACCCCTGGCTGATAGTTCTGAATCAAATCCGTTCCGTGATTGACCCGGCGATAAACAAACATATCGCGGTCTGGACCACCGATGAGCGTGTCATTCCCTGCACCGCCAACAATCGTGTTCTTGCCGCCGCCGCCATTGATCACGTCATCGCCCCGCCCGCCCAGCAGGAAATCTCGCCGTGGGCCACCCGTCAGGATGTCATTACCCTGTTGACCCCGGAGGATGTTCTGCCGCTGACGCACCTGCAATACATCATTCCCCCCACCACCAAACATCTCAAAACCGCCACCGGGTCTATAGCCTGCCCGATTGAACTTGCGGGCCCTTGCAGGAGAACCTGCGGCCGCGGCTCGCCAACTGCGTGGCTGTCCCGGCTGTGTAGACACCAGTTCTACCGTCAGCGTGTTGGGCCCACTCGTTAAGGTCATCGGCTGCAAACGACGCTGCCCTCTGGGGGTGAGGAAGGGGACAGGCGTACCGTTTCGGCATCTCAGCGGAATCGCCGAATTACCCGTTTGCCCATCCCCCACAATCACATCACCAGGGAGCGTCCCTGGACCACCGGGGCCACCACCATTACCGCCACCATTGCCGCCGCCACCGTTGCCGCCGCCATTGCCGCCGCCACCGTTGCCGCCGCCACCGTTGCCGCCGCCACCGTTGCCGCCGCCACCAGGATCGATGATGGGGCCACCGCCACCACCACCAATCAGGCTGCCGTCTAGCCCTTGCTTGAAGTCGAGGAAGTTTTCGGCGACAGTATTATCCACGAAGGTGTAATCAACCCTCTGTCCCGAAACCAGCGAATTATAGAAGTTCGCCAGGAAGGTGGGGTCTTGGGCAAAGAACCAGCCTGTGTCTAGCTCTTCATTGGCAAAGCCAAAGTTAGGGCGGGGAGAGCTAATTGGATTTCCCAGCCCGTCTGTGGTGATGGTTTCGACATCGCTCCAGTTGCCGATGTCGAAACCGTTAAGCAGGAGTCGGTTTTGGTTAAAGTCAAAGTCTGAGGGCGCGTTATCCCCGTCGAACAGAGTAACGCGCACCGCAACCCGACTTAGCCCGCCGCCAAGCGTATTGATAAAGGTGGGGGTTAGCCCAGTCTGGGTGCCAATGAGTTGCTGGCTAGTGGTAACTGTACCTTCGTACAGATCAGACGCAGCAAGCTGTGCAACAAGGCGCTGACCATTGACACCAACAAGGTCGAGAACGATACCACCAATGATGGTGACACCGCTGGGCAGAGCACCGCCTGCGGGAGAAACATTAGGATCGATTGCCATGAAATTTTAAACCCTGGTAACAAAAAACAAACGTTGATAGAGCATGACTCAAATGCTGAGGTCAATCTCAGAGGGAACGATGTCTGTTGCGTTTGACCCGTGGGGGCACGACACCAGACATTGGGCAAACAGCAAATTCGGCATGAGCGTGGTTTTCGCGAACTTGCTCTGGTTTTCTAATGCTGCTTTTCGATCGTGAATCGCCAGTAGATTGCCTGATTTTTTGAAAATGCGAAACTGAAAATGCGAGAGAGGAGCGCTTAATCCTCTGTTTTTTCGTAACCTGCGTCTATTACAGGCTTTTGAAACAACTCGAACAGTTTATATTGCCAGTACCCGGTCATAATAGAGCTATGTCCGTATATTCTAGGAGACTTTGTTCTTTTTTCTTTACATTTCAGCTTGATTTCGGCATAAATTGCGAGTTTTGGCAGAGGTATCCCAACTAGAGACTCTCTCTCTAGGAAATTTAGAGAAGGGCTGAAATGCCTGATTTGCGGGCGTTCTCTGTGGATGTATGTGGAAATTCTTCGAGCTACGCTGAATGATTGACAGGCTTGATAGGCTAGGAAAATGTGAAGAACTCAGCCTATTCAGCTATTCGTCAACCGTAATTTGCCTGATGTGTGGATCTGGAACTGGGGGGGCGATCGCCCTTAGAACCTCTCTGCCGAAAGTCTCCAACATTTTTCCTTTTGCTGCTGTAAGCCTGCGGCGATCGCCTCTACCGCCACGCCGTTGCTTCCTGCCCCCGGTTTCTGGTTCATTGGAGTATTCGGAATATTCGGAATAGTTATTCGGCTAGGTTTGCATTGGATTCTCGGTCTGGCTATTGGCGACTGTTGCCCTACCTCAAACCCCACTGGGGAACTGTGGTGCGGGCGTTTTGCTGCACGCTCATCTTTACGGCGGCCTGGCCGCTGCTGGCATGGCTGGCGGGGCGGCTGCTGCGCTTTTTGGTGGCGGGGGATGTGCGATCGCTGGCGCAGATGGCGGGCATTGTGGCGGGCGTGTTTCTGGTGCAAAAAATCGCCCAGTACGGTCAGGATGCGCTGATGGCCAAGGCTGCCTTGGCGATCGCCCTCGACCTCCGTACCCGCACCTACGCCCACCTGCAAACCCTCAGCCTCGGCTATTTTGAACGGGCCCAAACAGGCGACCTGTCCTATCGCCTCACAGAAGACATCGACCGCATCGGCGAAGTGGTCAACAAAGTGTTTCACGACTTTACGCCCTGCATCTTGCAGCTCATTTTTGTCTTCGGCTATATGGTCTATCTCAACTGGCAGTTGACCCTGGCCAGCCTGGTAATGGTGCCGCTGATGGGGCTGCTGATTAGCTGGTTTGGCGATCGCATGTTGAAGATTTCGCGCCGCAGCCAGAACCTTGTCTCTGACCTGTCCTCGCTCCTCACCGAAGTCTTTAGCGGCATCCGCCTAGTGCGGGCTTTTGCTGCTGAGGATTACGAAATTCGCCGCTTTGCCCGCGAAGCCGAGCGCAATCGCCGAGCAAAATATGCCGCCGCCTGGCTCAAGGCAGTGCAGTATCCCGTGGTGGGCTTTATGTATGCGGTCAGCGTGCTGCTGCTGCTGCTGCTGGGGGGCTGGCAAATTTCGCGGGGCAACCTGACGGGCGAACAGTTTGGCAGCTACGTGTTTGCCGTGGCAATGCTGGTAGACCCGATCGCCCACCTAACGGATAATTACAACGAGTTCAAGCAGGGGCAAGCCTCGGTCGATCGCATTTTTGAACTGCTGGACGTGGAACCCGCCGTCCATGAAGCCCCAAATGCCCTCGTGCTGCCGCCTGTCACAGGCAAAGTGGAATACCGCAACGTCAGCTTTGCCTATCCCCCGTCAGGGGTTGGGAACCAGGATTCTGCTTCCGCTCCATCACCCGTCCTCCACCAACTCAGCCTACTGGCCTTCCCTGGCGAGGCGATCGCCCTAGTCGGCCCCTCCGGCGCAGGCAAGACGACGCTGGTGAACCTATTGCCACGCTTTTATGACCCGCAGCAGGGGCAAATTTTGATCGACGGCGTGGATATCCGCACCGTAACGCTATATAGCCTGCGGCGGCAAATCGGCATCGTCCCCCAGGAAACGGTGCTGTTTTCTGGCACAATCGCCCAAAACATCGCCTTTGGACAAACAGACTATGACCAGAAAGCGGTGGTCGAAGCCGCAAAAATCGCCAACGCCCACGCCTTTATCTCACAATTTCCCGATGGCTATGATTCGTGGGTGGGTGAGCGCGGCGTAAACCTATCGGGTGGGCAGCGCCAGCGAATTGCGATCGCCCGGGCCGTGCTGCTCAACCCGCGCATTCTGATCTTGGACGAAGCCACCTCTGCCCTCGATTCCGAATCCGAAGCCCTGGTGCAGGAGGCGCTAGAGCGACTGATGCAGGGGCGCACCGTGTTCATCATTGCCCATCGGCTGGCCACCGTGCGCCGCGCCGACCGCATCCTCGTGCTAGAACAGGGGCGCGTGGTGGAATCTGGCACGCATACAGAACTCTTGGCCCAAGATGGACGCTATGCCCAGTTCTATGCCCAGCAGTTTGCGTAGTGTGCATAGCAGTTTGCATCATCAGCTTAATAGTTCGCTGAAGGGTTCGTATGCTTTAGCAGCCTGCCTGTCATCTGAACAAGCCATGCAAAAAACCTGCGAGCCACAATCCTGCTGTCTAAATCTTCTGGCTGAATACTAAAAGTAGAGAACCGTCCAAAATTTGGGAATGCTATGCCCAGCAACGCGCAATGTCCGTAAATATTCGCCCAGAGATTTACCTAAGATTTATGGGTCAAAGCTAAAAGTTTTCGTAACTATCCTTTGATTTCCAACCCTGGAAACCCATAATTTAGGTTGGGGTTGTGTGACCGGGCTGGGACTATATGCGTAGCTGACCACCAAACACCTGATAGTTAACTACGACGCATCAGGGTTTTCCGCTGTTGATGGATGGATTTGCATGGGACACGTATTGCAGATTGGGAATCGGTCGGTCACATCGGAAGAATTGCCGTCGCTGCTGGCAGGCTATCAAATGCTGCCGCAGTTGGTGCAGGAAGTGTTGATTGATGAGGCGATCGCCCCCATCACCTGCGCCGAAGAAGAACTCATCGGGGCCCGCGACCAGTTCTACGCCCAGCACCAGATCGTAGACGAAGCCACCCGTCAGCAATGGCTGAACCGGCACGGCATGACCCTGGCTCAGCTCGATGCCCTGGCCACGCGATCGCTCCGCATCGAGAAGTTCAAAGAAGCCACCTGGGGAGCCAAGCTCGAATCCTACTTCCTGGAGCGCAAGAGCAAGCTAGATAAAGTCATCTACTCGCTCATCCGCACCCAGGACATGGGCATCGCTCAAGAAATCTACTTCCGCGTCATGGAAGGCGAACAGAGCTTCGCCGAACTCGCCCGCACCTATTCTCAGGGACCGGAAGCCCAGACCGACGGGCTGATTGGCCCAGTGGAGCTAAGCGTGCCCCATCCCCAACTGGCGCATATGCTCTCCATTAGCCAGCCGGGGCAACTCTGGCCGCCCCACCGCATCGGCGAGTGGATTGTGATCATTCGTCTGGAAAAATTCATCCCTGCCCAGATGGACGAGCAAATGCGCCGTCGCCTGCTCAACGAGTCGTTTAATCAGTGGCTCCAGCAGCAGTTGGATGAAGTGTCGCTGAGTCCTCTGGCGGATGCGCTACCGACAGTGCCGCTTGCTGCCGAATCTCTGCCCACCGCCGAACCCAGCGAGCCTTCTGCGGCAGACGCATCCTCCCAGCCGCCAGCCTCCTCGTCAACTGCCCCACCCACCGAGCCACCTACCAAGCCCGGAGCGCCCAAGCCGCCCTCTGGTGCAGCAGGCGGACAAGGCAACGGCGGACATCCCCCCGCTGCCCAACCCCAGCTCGTGCCGACCTCGATTTTGCTGAGTGTGCCCGATCCGAAAGCCGTAAAGCCAACCACGTTATCGTCTTCCCCGCCTGCCGCCCCCACCGTTGCCCCCGCTGTTGCCCCCATTGTTGAATCATGACGTTTACCCAAAACCTCCCCAGAGAAACGGTTCAAGAATTTCTGGCAACGGTCTTTCCGTTTACCCAGCTTTCCAACACAGCCCTGGCTCGCCTGCTCGAACAGGTTCAGCCGTTCCGCTACAAGATGGGGCAGGCAATTTTGGTGCGCGAAAAAATGCCCGCCCAGGTGACGATTTTGTACGAAGGGCAGGCGCGATCGCTCGGCTATGACCCCCGCACCGATAAGCCCACCACGCTAGGGCTGCTGCAACCGGGCGCAGTTTTGGGGGCCGTCAGCCTGATGCGCCGCGTGGCCTGCGAAACGGCGATCGCCTCCGAGGAATCCATCTGCCTGACGCTGCCAGCCCGCGTCTTCCTCGACCTGCTAGAAAAAGAGCCAGCCGTCGCCAGCGCCCTGTCTGCTCAGGCTGCGCCGATTGAGGTGTTTGATCTGCTGGGGGAAGAACTGTCGCGCCAGGCCGACGGCACGCTGGATCTGAAGGATTTGACCCACGCAGGGCTATCTCAGGCAGAGGTGCGCCGCATTCCGCCGGGAACCTTTGCCACGCACTCGCTCCAGCGCGATCGCCTGTGGCTGGTCAGCAGCGGCGAAATCACGGGCTATCCTGTCGGCAGTCGGCTCAATTTGGGGCTACTCGACGAAATCGAGGTGGCGGGCGAGAAACCCGCGCGGCTGGTTAGCTTTCCGCTATCTCTGTTCCGCCGTTCTGCCCCAGAAGACCCGCAAAACACTAGTCGGGCAGACGCAGCGCTTGGAGCGCTCGATATTCCCTACGCGCCGGAGCGCCCAGAAGAACTGGAACCCGTCATCATCGACAGCAAGGGCAAAGCCAAGGAATACCCCATCGTGCGCGGGCGGGGGCAGCTAGAGGCGACGATGGCCTGCTTCCAGATGCTCTGTCAGCATTTAAATCTGCCGTTCCGACGAGACGTGGTGCGCCGCATTTTGGTGAACCAGATGGAGCGCACGGGCGGGCTGCCGCTGGATCTGTGCGGGGCGATCGCCGAATTCATGGGCCTCAGCGCCCAGTTGGTCACCGTGCCGGCCCAATCCGTCGGTCGCCTGGAAGCCCCCGCAATGGTGCGCTGGCAAGATCGCCCCGTGCTGCTCTACAGCGTCAGCGAACGGGAAATGGTGATCGCCGATCCAGAACTGGGGCTGCTGCGCCGCAAGCCGTCAGAATTTGCCGCCACTTGGGGCGAACAGGGCGACGTGCTGCTGCTGCGGGCCACCAAGCAAACGCCACAAAAGCGCTTTAACCTGAGTTGGTTTTTGCCCTCGGTGACGAAATATCGCGGCGTGCTGCTGCTGGTGTTTCTCGCTTCCTTCTTTGTGCAGCTTTTTGCCCTGGCCAACCCGCTGATGATCCAGGTGATCATCGACAAAGTGATCGTGCAAAACAGCCCCGACACGCTGCAAGTGCTGGGCATTTTGCTGCTGCTCCTGGCGTTTTTTGAGGCGCTGCTGGGGGCGCTGCGAACCTACCTGTTCGTAGACACCACCAACCGCATCGACATGACGCTGGGGTCGCAAATTATCGACCACCTGCTGCGGCTGCCGCTGCGGTATTTCGAGAAGCGTCCTGTGGGCGAACTCTCCACCCGCATTGGCGAACTGGAAAATATCCGCTCCTTTATGACGGGCACAGCGCTGACCGTCGTGCTGGATGCCTTCTTCTCCGTCGTCTACATCGTCGTCATGCTGTTCTATAGCCCGCTGCTGACGCTGGTGGCGCTGGCGACGATTCCTTTCTTCATTGCGCTGGCGGTGGTCTTCTCGCCGATTATCCGCAACCAATTGCGGGTCAAGGCAGAACGCAACGCCGAAACCCAGTCCTATCTGGTGGAAGTGCTGGGCGGCATTCAGACTGTGAAAGCGCAGAATATGGAACTGCGATCGCGCTGGCAGTGGCAACAGCGCTACGCCCGCTACGTCAGCGCCGGATTCAATACGGTGCAAACCTCCACCTTTGCAGGCTCTCTTAGCAACTTCTTGAATCAGCTTTCGGGCTTGCTGGTTCTCTGGGTGGGCGCGTATCTGGTGCTAAAGCAGGAGCTTAGCCTAGGGCAACTGATTGCCTTCCGCATCATCGCGGGCTACGTGACCAGTCCCCTGTTGCGCCTGGCTCAGCTCTGGCAAAACTTCCAGGAAGTGGGTCTGTCGATTGAGCGCCTTAGCGACATCGTAGACTCTGCCCCTGAAGCTGACGAACTGGATCGGTTAAACATTCCCATGCCGCCGATTCAGGGCGAAGTCGCCTACGAAAACGTATCCTTCCGCTTTGGAACCACCGGCCCGCTCCAACTCAGCAATATCAACCTGGAATTTGCCCCCGGCTCCTTCGTCGGTATTGTGGGCCAGAGTGGTTCCGGCAAGAGTACCCTGATGAAATTGTTGCCTCGCCTCTACGACCTGGAATCGGGGCGCATCCTAATTGACGGCTACGACATTACCAAGGTGGAACTCTATTCGCTGCGACAGCAAATCGGCATTGTGCCCCAAGACACGCTGCTGTTTGACGGCACGGTGCAGGAAAACATTGCGCTGAATGCTCCCGATGCCTCTGCTGAGGAAATTATCGAAGCGGCCAAAGTCGCCGCTGCCCATGAGTTCATCATGGGTCTGCCCAACGGCTATAACACCCGCGTTGGGGAACGGGGTGCGTCGCTCTCTGGGGGTCAGCGCCAGCGAATTGCGATCGCCCGCACGGTCATGCAGAATCCGCGCCTGCTAATCATGGACGAAGCCACCAGCGCCCTCGACTACGACTCCGAGCGTCGCGTCTGTATGAACCTGGCGGAGCATTTTCGCGGCCGCACCGTCTTCTTTATCACCCACCGCCTCAGCACGATCCGCCACGCCGACCTGATTCTTATGATGGATCAAGGCTCGGTTGTGGAGCAGGGCACCCACGAAGACCTGATGGCCATGCGTGGTCGCTACTATTGCCTCTATCAGCAGCAGGAAGCGCAGCTTTAGAGATAGCCAGTTCCCAACTTCCGGCTTGCGCTCCTGCACCCAACCCCTTCTCCCCTTTCCCCCCACCCCATGACTCAGACCTCCCCCAGACACAACGGAAACGGAGCCGCCAACGGCTCTCCAAAGACCCCGATTCAGCCGGAGGAGACGGAACTGGTGCTGGTATCCCCGGACGAAGAAACGGGAACCCAGTTGCCGTCGCAAAAGCAGGTGCGAGCCCAAGCGTTTGACCAGCCCGTGATCTTGCAGCAAACCTCGCTGTGGTCAAAGCTAGTAGTGAGCGGCATCATCGGCGTAACGTCGGCAGTGCTGCTGTGGGCGGCCGTGGCGCGGATTGAGGAAGCGGTGCCGGCGACGGGCAAGCTAGAACCGGGCGATCGCGTCCAGGAGATTCAGGCTCCCGTAGGTGGCGTGGTCGAAGAAATCTTGGTAGAAGAGGGCGAACGAGTCCAAAAAGGGCAGGTGCTGATCCGCTTTGACCCAACAGCCGCCGCGGCCCAGCGCAGGTCACTAGAGCAGGTGCGCGATTCCTACCTAGCCGAAAATCAGTTCTATCGCAGCGCCCTCAGCGGCATTTCTCTGGAGCCATCCAACCAGCCCCAGAGCATTCCCCCCGAAATGCGGGCGCTGCTGACCAACCGTGCTGCCCTTGCCTCGGAGACAGCGCTCTTTCGGGCACAGGTTTATGGGGGAGACGGCAGCTTTTCCGACGAAGAGCGGATTCGCCTGTCGGCAAACCAGCTTGAGGCACAGTCCCGCGCCGCCGCCGCCCAGCTTGAAGTGGCCCAGCTCCAGCAGCAGCTGATCCAAACCCAGGAGCAGCTTTCCACGGCCCGCCAAACGCTGGCCATCGACGAAGGCATTTTGCGCGATATCGAGCCGCTTGCAGAACAGGGCGCACTGTCACGGATTCAAATGCTGCGGCAGCGGCAACAAATGATGGATCGCAGGGCAGAGGTGAATCGGCTGACGCTAGAACAGCAGCGGTTGAGTTTAGCGGTGGATCAGGCTCGTCAGCGCCTTTCCAACACCGTCGCAACCACCAGCACCGACCTGCTAGCCCGGGTTGCCGACAACGAAAAGCGGATTGCGGATATTGACAGCCAGATTAACCGGGCGATCGTAGACAATGAGCGTCGCATTGCTGAAATTAACAGCCAGCTTAGCCAAACCGAACTCACGTTGAAATATCAGGAACTCCGCGCCCCAATCGATGGCGTGGTGTTTGACCTAAAGGCAAAGGGCATTGGCTTTGTGGCTAATACGAGCGAACCGATTCTGAAAGTCGTGCCCACAGATAACCTCCTGGCTGAGGTTTACATCACCAACAAAGACATTGGTTTTGTCAGCGAAGGGCTGCCTGTAGACGTGCGAATCGACTCCTTCCCCTTCAGCGAATTTGGCGACATCAAGGGAGAAGTGGTGAATATTGGCGAAGATGCGCTGCCCCCAGACCAGATTTATCCCTTCTATCGGTTTCCGGCCAAGATTCGGCTGGATAGCCAGACTTTGAAGGTGAATGGCAGAGAAATTCCGCTCCAGTCGGGGATGGCGGTGACGGCTAACATCATTACGCGCGATCGCACGGTGTTGAGCATCTTTACCGACCTGTTCTCGCGCCGCATCGAGAGCATTAAGACCGTTCGTTAAGACCGCCACGGCAAGCGGAACCGAAATTTGGGCGATCGCAGTTTTGGCTCATTCAAGTTTCGGTAGTGCTGCCACAGCGCCCAGTAAGGACACCCCGGCCGCAGCCGAAAGCCAGCCCAGTGGAGGTATTGCAGCGGCTGATTCAGGTTCGGGTCGAACAGTCGCCAATCCCGCTGGCGAAACTTGCTGCCGGCCCAGCTTCCCGGTGCGCCGCCGGGCCGATGCACCAGGTTAAACCGATTGGGAATTTGCTTTAGCACTAGATAATTAATAATCGGCTGATCGGACGTTTTTTGGCTAAAGTCGAAATAATCAGGATGAGCCGCGCATTCTGCCAAGATAGCCTCCAAGTCTGAGGCAGAAATCAACTCGGTTTTGCTACCCCAAAAGCCACAGTTAAAGATTTCTGCCAGGACGCTTTCGTTAAATCCTGGAGCCTCCAGAATTGCTGAGGTAAACACATTTTGAATGCCGCCGCGATGCTGATAGTCGCAGCAGATAAAGTCGTAAGTCTGCAAATACTCTAAAACCGCAATAATGCGTTCAAACACCACAATGTCGGTGTCAATGTAGAGAAAGCGACCGGGTTTTCCAAACCAGGCCGCCTGTTTGCGAAACTGCTGTGGTCGCGCAAAAAAGTCGCTACCAAAGGTTTCCTCCACCGTCGCATCTAGCCACTCCAAAACAGTGAGATCGGGAAACAGTGACACTCCAAAGCGATCGCCCAAAACCGCCGCCGCCTCTTTATATTTATCGTTGTAGGGAATCAGCACAATGGGCGTTTCGGTGTCATAAAGTCGAATGCTGTTGAGCAGGGCGATCGCCTGATCCAACACGCGATCATTCCCCAAAATGTAAATCCGACTTTGACTCCGATCCTCAGGTTTATTCATCCACCCAACGGGATAAGATATTTACTTTTTACCGCCTAAAATCCAGAGCCTAAAGCCCAAACAATCTAGAACCTAGACGCAGCTTTTTCAATATTCGTTGCACACCCCCAGGTGTTTTTAAAACCCTCTGATCACGAAGTGTTAGATGCTTTTCCGGTTCATGTAAATAGCGATAGTGCAGGAAGGTTTCTCGGTAGGGGAAATCAACATTTCTGCCGCTACAAAGTTGATTGAACAGATCGGCAGACAGCCCAATGTAATGCAAATAGGTCAGCGGATATCCGCGATCGTAAACCCGACCTCCTTGCTCAACAAAATGGCTAGAGGTGACAGAATTTCCCGTCGCCTGTTCAGCAGGTAAATGCAATGCCAGGTTATGAATTGAAAACGATGCACCTTCGCGCTGAGCGAGTCGCATGGCCATGTAGTTCAAAACGGATTGATTGGGCGCATTGGGATAGAGAACTTCTGCCTCGCCTGCAGCAAGGTGCTGCAAGAGCCAGTCGCGCTGTTCTGCCGAAAATGCACCCCGTCTACCCGCAAAGCACCCTGCACAAAAGATAGCGCGATGAATCTCATCAGGGCTAAATACTTCTGGCAATTTTGAGGCAGTCACATCAAAAATGTGTGACGGATCTTTGTGCTGAAAGTCGTAGGTGACGAGCGAATGGGAATCGAGCGCTGCAAAGAAGATTTGGGGTGAATTGAGCAGCAGCGTATCGGCATCTAAATAAAGAAATCGGTCAAATGGCGCACGCGCATCAAACGCGGCGTAGCGTCGGTTGGAGGTGAGTCGATAGACATCAGCAATTCCTTTTTTGCGCCAGGTGGCGATCGCCGTTGGGTGTGCTTGCCATACCTGCCGCGAAAACGCCTCCCACGGGGCAAACAGCGCCGGATCATCCAGCAACCTTACTTGGGGACGAGGGGCGATCGCCGCCTGCACCTTTGCCAGCCGGTCATCGTAGGCAATCACCGCTACAGGCATCTCGCGCCCCGCATGAACCTCAATGCTGTTCAGCAGCGCCACCAATTGGTTGCACACGACATCATTCGCCAGCGTATAAATGCCGTCCATTCAGCCCCTTGATATCAGTTCTCCTAAGCGGAGCGACGAATGAAATGACTGGAAGCCCCACAGATGCTTGACTGGCACTCCAAAACCGCAAACCCAAAATCGAGAATCGATATTCTCTCTACGCCCGAATCCCCAACGCTTCTGCCCTCACTGCCAGCCAGTTTAACAAGTTCAGCTCATGCAGAATAATTTGACGCGCCTCGGCGATCGCCTCCTTTGCGGCGTACCAGGCTTCCGGCGTAGCGGTGATGTCGCGGATGTAGGCAATGCCGCGCTCATCCAGGCTGGGCAGCCGCAAAAAACTGCCGGGGGGCAGCAGCCGATCCGCTGCGCTACCACCGTAGTAAATCGGCAAGCTCCAGGCCAGCAGGGCATCCCACAGCTTCTCGCTGACATACCACTCGTTGTCAGCAAAGTTTTCAATCGCCAGGTTGTAGGTGTAAGGGGCGATCGCGTGCCATTTATCCGCCACCGGGCCAAACGTGCGGGTCTGCCCCCGGTTCACCTGTGCCCAGTCTGGCAAGCCCCGCCCGTATAGGTCAAAGGGCACGTCGCTGGCTTGCAACAGTCGCAAAAAATCCAACCGCTGACGATGGTTTGCGGTGCGGTCGATGCCCGACGTAATCCAGCTACAGGGGCAGAGCTTTTCAGGCGGCGGCGCGGCTTGCAAATAGTCGAACGGCTGCGACACGTACCAGATGGCGGGCATGGGTTCCGACACGGGTGCAAAGTCATCGGGCCCAGACACCACTCCGCACCACTGCTGCGCCCGTCGGTAGGTGTCGATTCGCGCCTGTCGCTTTTCAGCAAAGGGTGGCTCTCGATAAGAGAACAGGATTTTTTCGGGTGGGAGCGATCGCACTCTCTGCTGAAATTCTCTAATCTGCCCTGCATTGCTGGACTCCGCCTTCCGCCAAGGCCAGCGAAATCTTCCTGCTGGTGCAGCGTCGTCAGCCGCGTCGCGGGGAAAGTCGTGGAAGTTATACAGCAGCAGCCCGTCGGGATGGGGGCAATTCGCCAGCACCTGAATCCCCTTCCACTGCCCAAAGGGGTGCGAACTCTGCCGCCAAAGCCAGTCCCACGGCGGCGGACTAAGGTCGGCATAGCTGCTGATCATGCCAATGGTGACACTGCCCATAGAAATCAACCCCTTTGGGGTGTCCAGAGAATTACTGTGCTGTGACACAGCGCGTCAAATTGTACGGCAGGGTCGGGCGTGCCATCCGCTTCAGGGCGACTCATACTCTGCTCCATACATATGCTCCATACATAGGTGTTGCTTATATCACATATAAGAGTTAAGTATGTTTTCAATTCAAGACCACCCCATTTTGAGGAAGATAGAGTGGAATCGAGGAACTCCATAGGGATTCCCCACCGTCAGGCAAAACAGAAGTGGAGCGATCCCTACAGAAAATCTTTTCTAGAGAATCGCTTCTAATGGGTTCCTTGACGGTTTTTCATGTTGATTTTTCCATTTTTGCTAGAGTGTTTGATTTTGGATCATGTTGCAGCAAACTGAAAATTTTATCTCTCGCGATCTCCAGTCCACGCTAGACCAGATCGCCTCCGGTGCCAAAGACCGCAAAGATGAAATCGTAGATCTGCTCAGTAGCGAACAGCCCAAAAAGAGCCGTCAGATTGATGCAGTCTTTGACCGCTGTATCTGGTGGGAAGGCTGCTACTATTGCCGGGACGAGCAGGGGCAATGGCAGCGCGTCAAGTGCTTCATGTAGAAGGCGCTGACATAAAAGGTGCGGATACGCCTCACGCAGTTCAGCTATCGGGGGCAACGTTTGATCCGTCAGGGCGCTATCGATACACGCTGTGGCGCGTGTGGGACTTCGCCGCTCCTCGCACGGCGTTTGTCATGCTCAATCCCAGCACGGCCGATGCCGAGCGCAACGACCCGACGATTCGCCGCTGCATTGGGTTGGCAAAAGCCTGGGGCTATGGCGGGCTGGAGGTGGTGAATCTGTTTGCTTATCGGGCAACGCAGCCCCAAGACCTGAAGCGGGTGGATGATCCGATTGGGGAGGCGGGCGATCGCCCCCTCATCGCCGCTGCCGAACAAGCAGACCAGATTATCCTTGCCTGGGGAAACGGGGGGGCACTCTATCAGCGCGATCGCGCTGTGCTGGCATTGCTGTCGGGCTATCCGCTTCACTGCCTGGGTCTTACCCAGCGACAGCAGCCCCGCCACCCGCTCTACGTACCCAGCGGAACCGTCCCCATCCGCTATTCGCCACCCAGCGAATGTATCCAAGACTGACGTAGCAGGCTCGTGACTGGCAATCCAAAATCACAAATCCAAAATCGCAAATCCAAAATCGACAGGACTTATGCACTTGCGATAGGCTCTATTGGATTTTGGACGATTTCTCGCGGGCGCAGCCCGCGAGAAATCGTCCAACTGCGTAAGTCCTATCCAAAATCGACATGGGCAAACCAGCAACCCAGCAATGCTGTTACGAACTGCGTGGATTCTGCTGAATTCCTGTGGACTTGCTTGTAGAACAGGGAAAGGTAGAGTAAATCCGCCCTCTTCCTAAAGCGCCTCCCCTATGCCCTTGCTCTACTATCTCCCCGACGAGCGCTGCGTCGAAATCGAGGAAACCGACACTATCCTCGCCTCCTCGCTCTATGCAGGCATTCCGCATATTCATGTGTGCGGCGGCAGTGCCCGCTGCTCCACTTGTCGAGTGTGGGTGCTGGAAGGTCTGGAATACTGTTCCCCGCGCAACGATGCCGAAGATGGTCTGGCCAAGCGCCTTTGTTTTGACCCGAAGATGCGCCTGGCCTGCCAAACCCAAGTCCTGGGCGAGAGCAAGGTCACGGTGCGGCGACTGGTGGTGGATGCCGAAGACATGTCGCTGGTCGAGCAGCAGCTAAGCGGGCAGCGCAGCGCGATTGGCGAGGAGCAAATGCTAGCGGTTCTATTTGCGGACTTGCGGGGCTTTACCTCCTTTGCAGAAGTGTTGCCCGCCTACGACGTGATTTACGTGCTGAACCGCTATTTCAGCCGCATGGGGCAAATCATCGAACGCTATGGCGGCATCATCAATAATTACATGGGCGATGGATTCATGGCGCTATTTGGCTGGAACTGTCCCGATCGCCCGGTGGAGCGAGCCGTCCGCGCCGCGTTAGACATGCAAACCGCAATGGACGCATTTAACGCCTACCTGGAAACGCTCTATCAGCGCCAGCTCAAAATTGGCATTGGTATTCACTACGGCTCGGTGGTGGTGGGTGCGGTGGGCGCGTCTCCCAAGAGCCAGCAAATGACCGCCATTGGCGACACGGTGAATCTGGCCAGCCGGATTGAAGCCGCCAACAAAGCGGTGGGGACTAGTCTCCTCGTTTCCGAGGCAGTCTATCAGCAGGTGCAGCCGCTGGTCAGCTTGGGTCGCCAGTGCGATATGTCGCTCCCTGGCAAGAGCGGCGAATATCGACTGTACGAAGTGATTGACATTGTGCCCGATGCAACCGGGGCGATCGCCCTCCTTGCCCAATCCTGCAAACCCCAAAAGCCCTCCCGCTTCCGACGTGTATGGGCCTGGCTGTGTCAGCTAGGGAGACGGATGATCGGCGTGGGAGAATAAGATGAAGAGACTGTAATGAGCCAGCCACTCCTCTGATAGCGATCGCCTTCCTCTGGGTACTTTGGGTGTAAGAGCGTGAACCCTGGAGAATGGCGATTTGGCGATCGCATACGACCTACAACAACCCGTGCAAAACAAATCCCCGGTAGAGCGAAACAAGTTGCGGCTGATGGTGGTAGACGACGAAGCCGACAACCTGGATCTGCTCTACCGCACGTTTCGGCGCGACTTTCAGGTGTTTCGAGCAGACAGCGCCCTGGATGCGCTCAATCTGCTGGAGCAGGTGGGTGAAATGGGCATCATTATTTCCGACCAGCGGATGCCCAAGATGAACGGCACCGAGTTTCTCAGCCATGTCGCCCGCCAGTTTCCCGATACGATTCGGATTCTACTAACGGGCTACACTGATGTCGAAGATTTGGTAAACGCGATTAACGCGGGCAAGGTCTTCAAATACATCACCAAGCCCTGGAACCCAGAAGACCTGATGACCGTGGTGCAGCAGGCCGCCGATACCTATCGCGTAGTCAAACAACGCACCAACGAGCTGCATCGCGCCCTGCGGCGGGAGTCCATTTTCAATAAAGTTTCCACGGCAACCCGCGAATCGCTGGATTACCAGAGCATGATGCAGCGGATCGCAGAGGTGCTGGGGCAAACCTTTGGGGCAACCTGCGTGCTGCATCCAGTGGAGCGAGATTCAGACGGCGTGCTAACGGGCGACGGCAACGCCTATCGCCTGCTGCCCGACCTATTCAGCTTCAGCTCTAACTCCAGCGAGGAGATTAGTCCATTGCTCCTGCCCAATGATGCGCTGCTGGCCGCTTTGCAGAGCCGTCGGGTGCAGCTTTCGGAATCAGACGAGCAAGAGACCCGGCTGGCGCTGCCGCTGATCTATCAGCAGGAATTGTTGGCGATCGCCAGCCTCCACCGCCAGGGACAGGCGATCGCCTGGTCAGAAGAAGACCTCGACCTGATCCAAGAAGTCGCAGAACGGGTGGCCCTGGCTATTTCCCAGGCCAAGCTGTATCAGCGAATCCAGCGGCAAACCGAGCAAATGCAGGCAGAACTGGCCGTTGCTCGTCAAATCCAGACCAACCTGCTGCGCCAGAGCTTGCCCGAACTGAACACTGCCAAGATTCAGGCTTGTTGCCATCCGGCGCGGGAGGTGGGCGGCGACTTTTTCGAGGTTTACGAGCATCCCCAGGGCGACCTCTGGCTGGGCGTGGGAGACGTGTCGGGCAAGGGCGTTCCGGCAGCTCTGTTTATGGCCAGCGCCATTTCGGTGCTGCGGCGCGAAATTTATCAGGAAAACCCGCCCGATCCGGCTCAGGTCATGCAGAACCTGAACCGCAGCCTGATGGATGATCTGGTGAGTAACAACTGCTTTATCACGATGGCGCTGGCCCGCTACAGCCCCGCCACGCAAGAATTGGTGTATGCCAATGCAGGGCACATCTACCCAATGGTTTGGTCAGCTAACCAGCCATCTGCCGAACCGATTTATCTGAAAGAGCGGGGGGTGCCGCTGGGCATCTTGCCCGTGTGGAAGGCGATCGCCGGCCGGCTGACGCTGAAGCCGGGTGATTTGCTGCTGCTCACCAGCGACGGCATCACTGAAGCCAACCTTGCTCATCCACATGCCGCTGGCAACAGCCTGATGCTCGGCCAGCGGGGCCTTTGGGAACTGCTAAAGCAGCAGCCTCAACCACTCAATCTATCTAAGTTGCTTTCCTGCATACAGTCACAAAGCCATGCCCAGGAAGATGATCAAACCGTACTCTCGCTGGAGGTCCTGTAGCCCATGAAAACCGAGTTGCATATTCCCAGCGACCTAAAATTTCTGCAAGTCGTCGAAAACTGGCTACTCAATTCGCTAGAGCTGGAACTGGGCGATTTGGTGGACTGGCAACATCAGTCTAATCGGCTGCGGCTGGTGCTGGTGGAGGCCTACTCCAACGTTGTGCGCCACGCCCACCGCGACCAGCCCAACCTGCCCGTGCTAATCCGCCTGGAGCTAATCGACCGGGATATCCACCTGGAAATCTGGGATCACGGCCAAGGCTACGACCTTTCGACCTATCTGCCGCCTGCCCCCGATGATATGCAGGATGGTGGCTATGGCTGGCTTATTTTGAATCGCCTGATGGACAAGGTAGAATACCGCCTCCAGGTAAGTGGGCGCAATTGCCTAAAACTGCAAGCGACCCTGCCAGAAAAAGCTGGGGTGGAAGGGTAGGTGGTCGGGGATCAGGGGCGATCGCCCCGCCTGAAAACAACTAAACGACGAAGCGCTGGACACCCTTTCTCAGGGATTCACCCAAGCGCTTGCCCAGAGAGGGCAGTCCAAACGCTTCGTCCGCCTCGCCCAAATTATGCCGGTTCACTGTACTAGTCACTGTGCTTGGACTTCCGCACTTGCGATAGTCCTGTGTGCCTAACGGCGCTAATTGGCAGCAGCGTTGGCAGCACTAGCCTTGTTAGGCTGCGGCTTCTTGCCATTGACATCCCGCGTCAGCCCGCTCAGGAACATCGGCACAAACCGTTCCACAAATGCCTGCGGATCGCGGTTCCAGACGCGCTGGATTGCGTCGATGCGGGTGCGCTGGAGGTCGGGCGACAGCAGACTTTGGGGCAGGCGCTCCATCAGATATTGCGGGCGCTGCCACGCGGGCAGGGTGTTGGCGATATCCAGCAAATGACCCACGCGACGCAGCTCAGCCCCGGCGGTAATGTCCATGCCCGACTCAAACGCAGCCTGCTCAATGGCCGCATACTTGCGCTTGGCGTGTTCGACCTTAGCGCGATGTTCTGGGCTTTTGTCAGCCATTTTGGCTAGCCAGCGGTTGCCCCAGCGGACGTGGGCGGCTTCTTCGGGCAGAATGCGCTCTAGGGTTTCGCGGATCTTGACGTTCTCCTCGGTCTGCGGTGCGTGTTTGAGCGCGTGGATATGACCCGAAAAGTATTCACAGCCGCGCTTTTCAGTCACGTTAATGGCTGCCAGTGATGAAATCACAAAGTCGTCCAGACTCTCAGGACTAGGCGACTCCTGATCGAGCAATCGCTCAAATTCTTCGATATAGGACATGCCGGGAGGCGTGCCTACGCTGCTGCCCAGGTCTACTAGCAAATCCGTCAGCCACATGGCGTGGCGAGCTTCGTCCGACACATGCCGCGATAAATCTTTGACCAGTTCGGCGGGTTTTCCATTCAGTTGTTCGATCAGGGTGGTGAGGTCTTTGCAACTCCGCTGCTCGCTATAGCGATAGCGATTGAGCGTGATCAGGTGAATGTCTCGATCTCGAACCACTTGTTTCATCACGTCACGGGCGCTGAGGCTGCCCAGGGAGCTTTGCAGCTTGCGGGGGTAAACAACTGTCATAGCGAAGAGTGAGAGATTGTTGACTTTTGTAAAAACTAGTCTTGATCCTAACCCAGGTTCCCAAAATGCGGAAAACCCCTATGATTCTGGGAGAACGAGTTCAGTCATGGTTTAATCACAGTTTGATCGCCTTAAGTGTGGCTTAGGCCTGGTGCTATGTCACAGCTAAAACTTAGGTTGGTAGTAAGCGCTTTAGCGCTGAAGCGCTTACTACGAGCCGAGGCATCACCCTGAAAACTAAACCATGACCCTGCACTAGTGCTGAGTGCTACTTGATTAAGTCGGGCGATCGCCCCTTCATTCCCTGTCATCCTTTTCAAACCCCGTCCAGGACGCTTGCATGAGTACTAAAAATTTAATCTTTTCAGTTTTGCTCATTTTCGTGCCAATCTCGCTGCTCTCGCATTACGTGTTTCATTGGGGAGAACTGGTGCAATTCGCGCTGGCGTGTCTGGCCATTTTGCCGCTGGCAGCCTGGATGGGCACGGCAACTGAAGAACTAGCCGTCGTCGTCGGCCCCACGCTCGGCGGCTTGCTGAATGCGACGTTTGGCAATGCAGCAGAACTGATTATCGCAATTGCTGCGCTGCGGTCTGGACTACTAGAAGTCGTTAAAGCCAGTCTCACGGGTTCAATTATTGGCAACCTGCTGCTGGTGATGGGGTTATCGATGCTGCTGGGTGGACTGCGATACAAAGAGCAAAGCTTTCAGCCAGTCGTCGCCCGCGTCAACGCTTCTGCTATGAACCTAGCAGTGATTGCGCTGTTGCTGCCGACCGCCGTCAATGCCACCTCAGCCGGGCTAGACGAACCACTGATGCAAAAGCTGTCGGTTGCCGTCGCCATTGTGCTGATTTTGGTATACGTGCTAACGCTGCTGTTTTCGATGAAAACCCACAGCTATTTGCATGATGTCGGTGTGGCAGAACTGGAGAACGATGAATCCTCTGCATCGGATGAACACAGCGACCACAAGCCCAACCCGGTGCTGTGGACGGCGGTGCTGCTGGGCGCAACCACCTTTATCGCGCTGGAGTCAGAAATTTTGGTGGGGTCGCTGGAGGTGGCAACCAGCAAACTGGGACTCACGGAATTGTTTACAGGCGTGATTTTGCTGCCGATTATTGGCAACGCCGCCGAGAACGTGGCAGCGGTCGTCGTGGCCATCAAAAACAAGATGGATTTGTCCGTTTCCGTGTCGCTAGGGGCCAGTATGCAGGTTGCCCTATTTGTTGCGCCAATCTTGGTGCTGGCGGGGCTGATTTTGCATCAGCCGATGGATTTGAACTTCAACCCGTTTGAGGTCGTTGCGGTGGCCGTGGCTGTGCTGATTGCCAACTCCATTAGCTCCGATGGCAAGTCAAACTGGCTGGAAGGCGTGCTGCTGCTGGCGACCTACGCGATTCTCGGCATCGCCTTTTTCTATCATCCTGTGATCGAAGCAGCCGTGAGCTAAGGGGTCTGGTTCCGAACCCCGAACCCTGCTTTCATCCGCCCAATGCGGCGCTGGAGTCGGCGCGTGGGGATGGTGGCCCATTCCAGCAAGAGCAATAGGGCGTTAATGGCAAAGGCCAGCAGGGAAACGGCGATCGCCCCTGCCCAGATTTTGTCGTAGCGACTCTGAGCAATGCCGTCGAACAAGAGCGTGCCCAGCCCGCCCGCGCCAAACTTTGCGCCGATGGTGGCAATGGCGATCGCCACGATGGCCGCCAGCCGCAGCCCCGCCAGAAAAATTGGCAAAATCAGCGGCACCTGCACCCGCCACCAGCGCTGCCAGGGACTCATACCCATACCCCGCGCCGCCTCCAGCACCGATGGCTTAATCCCCTCCAGCCCTACTACTAGGTTTCGCACCAGTATCACCTGCGTATACAGCACCATCGCCACGATGACCGACTGCGCATTTAGCCCAAACACAGGCACCAGAAAGATAATCAGCGCCAGACTCGGAATCGTATACAAAATGCCCAGTCCGCCCAGCACAGGCACCGACAGCCAGCGATAGCGCGTCACCAGGAGTGCCACAGGCAGGGCAACCAGAATGGCGATCGCCAGCGCTGCCAGCGTCATCTGCAAGTGCTCCAGCGTCAGGTTCCAGATCAGGCTTGGGTTCCGCAGCAGGTAGAGCATCTAGGCCTAGGGGCAAGGGGAGATGAGCCGATGATATATCAAAAAGCAGCGGGCGCAGGGTGTGTTGGAGCTATGGAACACCGATTCTCCCCCTCTACCGCCCCACCCCCCTGCACCGTGCTGACCATCACAACCGACAGGCTCCGGCTCACGATAATATTCTCTAACCCTGTTACAGCGTTTCCAAAAGCCAGTAAGGTTTGTGGGGTAGTCACGAAACCCCTATTCTTTTAGCCCAGCGCTTACCTCACCCCGCAAGGAAATGCCGTATCTGAACCGCCCCTTTCGCAGAGGTTTATATCGGGATGCCCTATGAGTAACAATACATTTCAGCAACTCCGTGAACGGTTTAAGGCTCTGGGTACACAGCTCAGCAAGGAGATTCTCGAAGAAGCCAAGCGCTCTGTCATCGATTGGCTGAACCAGAACGCTGCGGAGCTATCTCATAAAAACCCCAGCACCGAGTACAACGGGGTTTTCATGCAATATTTCCACTGGTATTTGCCCCCTGATGGCACTCTCTGGAAAACGCTGCAACAAGACGCAGGGGCGATCGCCAAAGCAGGCTTCACAGCCCTCTGGCTACCACCAGCCTACAAGGCAAACGGCGGCATGTACGACGTGGGCTATGGCGTATACGACCTGTTTGACTTGGGTGAGTTTGACCAGAAAGGTAGCATCCGCACCAAATACGGCACAAAAGACGAATACCTGGCGGCCGTCAAAGCAGCCAAAGAGGCCGGACTACAAATCTACGCCGATGTCGTGTTTAACCACAAAATGGGCGGCGATGCAGAAGAAGAAGTAGAAGCCGTGCCTGTAGATTCCGACAACCGCCTGGCGGCCGTCGGCGGCGTTGAAAAAATTAAAGTGTGGACACAGTTCGACTTTCCCGGTCGGGGCGACAAATACTCCAGCATGAAGTGGCGCTGGTGGCACTTTGACTCGGTGGATCACAACATGTATCAGCCAGGGCGCTATCAGATCTATCGCTTTAAGGACAAAAATTTCCAGGACAAAGTAGAGCTAGCCCACGGCAACTACGACTATCTCATGGGCTGCGACCTGGACATGACCCACCCAGAAGTACGCGGCGAACTCAAGTATTGGGGCGAGTGGACGCTGGACACCGTCGGCGTAGACGGCTTTCGACTAGACGCAATCAAGCACATCCACGGCGACTTTTTCAACGACTGGCTGGATCATCTCGAAGCCTACGCCAAACGCAGCCTCTTTGCCGTGGGTGAATATTGGACCAAAGACCTGGGCACACTGCACTGGTATCTCGCCAATACCGAAGGTCGGCTGTCGCTGTTTGACGTGCCGCTGCACTACAACTTCTATGAAGCGAGCAAGGCAGGCGGCTACTACGACATGCGGAAAATCTTGGACAACACCTTAATGCAGCAGGTGCCGCTGCTAGCTGCCACCTTTGTAGACAATCACGATACGCAGCCACTCCAGGCGCTAGAATCTCCGGTTGAAAACTGGTTCAAGCCGCTGGCCTACGCGCTGATCTTACTACGGGCAGAGGGCTATCCCTGCGTGTTTTATGCCGATTACTACGGTGCCCATTACAAAGACAAAGGGCGCGACGGCAACGAGTATGAAATCTGGATGGATTGCCACAAGGAAATCCTGGATAAGCTGCTGTTTGCCCGCAAGCACTTTGCCTACGGCGAGCAGTATACCTATTTTGACCATGAAGACGTAATCGGCTGGACTCGTCTGGGCAATGAAGCGCATCCCCGCGCCTTGGCCGTAATCATGAGCGATGGCCCAAGTGGCAGCAAATGGATGGAAGTGGGCAAGCCCAATGCCGTGTTTTACGACATTACCGAACATGTGAAAGAGCCAGTGCAGACAAATGCGGATGGCTGGGGCGAGTTTCGCTGCAACGGTGGGTCGGTGTCGGTGTGGGTGCAGGCAGATTCGCTGGTGGATAAAGTATCGACTCTGCTGGCAAACTTGGGACTGATCTCGTCAGGGAGCTAAGGGGCGATCGCTGCGAATGTAGCCTTGACTCGGGTTACTTGGGGCCGCAGCGATCGCCACCGAGCAAATATAAAAATAGCAAATATCAAAACATGTAAAAGGGGACTAGACATTTGCGACTAGCCCCCTTTTTCTGGATTCAACTTAACTTGAACACTGAACCAAATTGAACGGTTCCAATTGAACTTGAACTCGATTTGAACTTAATCTCGATCAAATTGATCGGATTAAAACTGAATGAACTCTCCTAGCTGAACAGCATCAGCCACTAGTTGAAAACTATACGAAGTAGTTGTCAGTGAAGCTCAGTTCGATTTACTAAGGGTTGACCAGAAGCCATCACAAAGCTCCTGCCTATTAGCCTTTCATCCAACCTCTATAGAAGGTGTTGAAGCTATGGAGTGACATTGACTTGCTGCTGACCTTCGGACTGTAGATAGCGGTCTAGCAACTTGAAATGTACAACTCGCTCTGACTATAGGATGTAAAGACTAATCGCATCGAGTGTGATGCCGGAGATTAAGCCGGAGGCACAACGCTCATCTCCAAAAGACTTGGTTTCTCTGGGTTCTTAACCAGATTTGTGCCTGCATTTAAACTAACACTAACCTATTGGATTTGAAAGCCCTTTTACCAAAGTTGAAATCGGTTTACATTGCTCAATATCTTGGTGACAAAGCGCAAGGGAAGGCAGCACGAACCAGGCAACCCCAAGGCAGGGGGCGATCGCCCGCTAAACCCCTCTAACTCCTAAAAAAATGCTCCCAATTAGCCGATGAAGGCCCTTGAAAAAGGTCTTGGAAAACAGTCCTGGAAGTGCGTTTCGGAAATGGAGAGTAGGGAACTCGAATCCCTGGCCTCTGCGGTGCGATCGCAGCGCTCTACCAACTGAGCTAACTCCCCCGACGGGCATCATTTGTATTGACGCTTTGCTATTTTAGCAGGGAAGCAGGGAGGTAATGCTCTTCTCAGACCATCTACAGTCTCAAAAATCTGAAATTTGAAGGTGGAGGGCGATCGCCCCGGTTTCAGTCCTCCTGCTGCTAGCGGGACGCATCCAGCAGATTGGGAATCCCTTCGCAGCCACCGGGAATCGTAGCACGGGTTTTTTCGCCGCCCCAGGCGCAGCAATACCATCGCAATTCCTCAGACATGCGGGTGGCGTTGGTGAAATCGGCATCTTCGATCACTGCACCCGTGTAGGCTCCTGTGGTGTAGTCGGGCGGGTGCGTGCGGCTGCGGGGGGTGGCGGTTTTAGCAGAGCCGTAGAAGAATCGAGTGCTTTGCAAGTCTGCTCCTGCCAAACTCGCTTCGCAGAGAATGGTTCGGGAAAAGTTTGCCTTCACCAGGTCACAATCGCTGAGGTTGGCGCGGATCAGATTTGCGTCGCTGAGATCGGTCCAGCGTAGGTCAGTGCCCGCCAGGTTCGCACCCGCCAGCATCACCCCCAAATCAATCACGCGCACGCCAAAGGTGCGGTCTTCTTCGTAGCCGCCCACCCCGTCCAGGATGGCGCGTCCCAGTAGGCGATCGCGCTTTAACGGGGTCAATAGGCGCGATCGCGACAGAAACCGAATCACCTTGGCTTTGCCGCCCGCATCGACGCTGCTGAGAATCGCGGCGGTGCGTCCAGCAGCGATCGCCCGTTCTTGGGGCCAATCTTCTAGCAACCCCTCGGAGTCCAGCACCAGTTCAGAAATGCCCTGAAAGTAAGAATCGATGGTCTGCTGCTGGGTAATCAGGTTTTGCTGAATCGTCAGGTCTTTGGAAATCACATATTGCCGCCAGGCCACATAGACCGCAATCACGGCGATTAAGATCTGCCCGATTGCCCCAAAGACCTCGCCCAGCGCACCCACGGCATCCCAATCCAGCTGCGCCGCCCAGGCACTCATCCAGGTTCCCAGAGGGCTAAACCGCACCAGCCCAACCAGCCCAACACTCAGCCCCACTAGGGCGATCGCCAACACCTGCTGTCGAGCCGACAGCACTTCTCGAAAGGCCGCATAGAGATCTTCCCAAACCACCTGCACCGATAGCAGCAGCGCCACTAGCGACCCAACAATGCCCAGCCAGCCCAGATTAAACGCCAGTCCCACCAGCGTTACGGCGATTGACACGCCCAGCGCCAGCAGCATGGGCTTTTGCTGGCCGGCGGGCAGCGCTTCTAACTCTTCAGCCCGCATGGGGGCGTATTGATTGCCCCGATCAACCGTGATTAGCCCGCGATTTCTAGGACCAGCCAGCCGTGTGACCGTGCGGGGGAGCTTTGCCACCTCGTCTTCGTCGCTGCTGGCAGCGGAAGAGAGGGAAACCGTCAAGTCGGCGGCGGAATCGGAAGATAGAGGATGCTCTGGCGGGCGCGGTGGTGAATTGGGGTCGGGCATGATGGACATTGGGGCGATCGCAGCTAAAACCTACCGCAGATTCTAGACGCAAACACCAGGGCACGGCGTATCGCTCGCGCTAAAACTGCCCTGGAATCAGCGCCAAGAGTCTGCCAAAACTGGATGGGCGATCGCTACAGCCCCGGTGGCGCAACGGATTCTGGCGCTTCCCGCTGCACTCGTCCCTGCTGCACGGCACTATGGAGCAGTTGTAGCGCTTTTAGGTCTACTTCGCTCTGCAACTGGGTATTCAGCAATTGGCGAATCAAGCCTTCGGATTCGACGCTGAGGCAGCCAGTCTGGAGCGCGGAGCGGACGAGCCGATCAATCATAGAACCACGGTTAGGCATAGCTAGTTCTGGTGGTTGAGTTGGGGGACTTGGGCAGGAACTCTGAGCGCAACCTGAGGTGAAATTTGACAATGGCTTGAGCGCAACGACCCAAGCAACTCACCTAAATGACCTGTCTTGGCAATGGGTCTAAGCGCAACTGCACTAGTGCATCACTAGTGCATTACTGGTGCATTTCTCCAGAATCTTTAGAAACCAGAAAACCCAAACTAAGTATTTCATATTAAAGACTTCTGTATTTCCTGGCTTGACGGCGATCGCTCCTAACCCGTGATGCTAAACGCAGACTATGGGTGATATTGATCACAGACAAAATTCGTTAAGTTTCCGCTTCTTTCGATACACTATGGGTACTCTTGTTCGATGAGACAAGCGATCTGCTAAACCGGGCTTCGGTCGGCGCGGCGGGCGGTTATTTGGTTGAACCCTCAGAGATGTTTTGAAATGGCTATGGACTTGGATACCTTCTCTCAACCGTCTGTACTACAACTGGCGCGGGCCGGAGATTTTCGGGCGATCGCCTACTGGTTGAACACCTACCTTGTGCCGCAAAATATCTACGCCCGTGTCGCGCTGGATCGGCCCGGCTGGCTGCTGGTGATGGTGGAGTTTTTCCGAGAGCCAGAGCGCGATCGCCTCAATCGCTTCATTTGCAGCCGCCTCGTCCGGCTCAACTCCAATTTGATCGAGGGGGTGCGCGTGCTGGGGCGCGTCATGGGGTCTGCCGATATCCGCTGGGATCAGTCCTTTCGGCTATCCGCCGCGCCCGCGCCGAATCCTGCTCCCCCTCTGGCAAGTGCGCCGCGCCGCAGGACTCAGCGACAACCGATGGGGCGATCGCCACGCCGCACGGCTTCTTTGCGTGGCCGAACCGTTGCCCCAGTGCAGCCCGCCCCTGAGCAGGTGGCAGAACGTCTAGTGGCACGGCCCATTCGCCCGCGTCGTCCGGCAACCACTCCCCCAAACGCGCTGGTGGTTCATTCCAGTCGTGCAGTCCGCCCACGCCACCGCAAGACTGCTCAGCGTCGGCCGCTCCGTCCCGTCGAAGTAACGCTACCACGGGTGGCGTTGCCCGCTGTTCATCTTCCAACCGTTCACCTTCCAACCGTTCACCTTCCGCCCATTTCCGTAGAACTGCCCCGCATGGACTGGCCGACCGTGACGCTGACCCTGCCTGATTGGCAGGCGTGGGGCATGGCCACCGTGCAAACCCTCGATGCGGCAATGGATGCCACGGTGCAGGCGTTTAACACCACAGTCGATCGGCTGTTGGACACGGCAGAGCGGGTCAGTCCGTCTCAGGTTGGCCGCATGGCAACCACAGCGGCAGCAGTGTTTTTGGTGGGCTGCGGTGTTGAGCTAATGCGACGACTCGATCCGGTGGCCCTGCTGACGGGAACGCCTACGGTAACCACGCCAACGGGTCGGATTCCGGTGCTGCGTCCTGCATCTGACCTGTCCACCGTGCCCGACCCAACCACCGTAACGCTGGCCTTTAGCAGCGAGTCGCCTTTCCGCGTGCCCTCGCTGCATGGCCCCGTGCCAGACGCGGCTCCTACGCCCTATCCCTATCCCGATGTGCTGCTGACGCGGCTCGACCCGCCCGTATTGGAAGATATCGCGGCAGAACCGTCGCCCTTGCCCAATGCAGGGCTGACGATGGTAAGTGTGGCAGCAGGAAATCGCGTCGCAGGAACTGGGTCGGCAGATACGCCTGCTGCTCAGATCAGGCAGGCGATTCAAACCCTGGAGCAGCAGGGGCTACGTCCGGTCGGGGCGGGGCGCAACCGCCGCGAAGCCCGCCAGCCCGAAATTGTGGAGGTGCGGGGCAAGCGCATTGCCTACCTGGGGTATAGCGATTCAGACTTGCAGGCGGCAAGTTTCTGGCGGGCAGGCACCAATCCGGCGCTGGAGGAGCAAATCGCCGAAGATATTGACGCGATTCGCAGCCAGGTCGATTGGGTAGTGGTGAACTATCGCTGGGGGGAGGCGTTGGCCAGCTTTCCGAGCGATCGCCAGATGCGGCTCTGCCGCTTTGCGATTGACCACGGTGCCGATCTCGTTGTGGGCTATCATCCCACCGTGCTGCAAGGGGCAGAGATCTACAAGGGACGGGCGATCGCCTATTCTCTGGGCGACTTTATCTTTCAACCAGAAAATCCCGACAAATCTACCAGCACCGAGCCAGCCGACTATGACACCGCCATGCTGAAGGTGTCGCTGCGCGAAGAACAGATGCGGCTGGAGTTTTTGCCCGTGCAGGTGAAGCAGAATAAGGCGGCGATCGCCCCCGCCGATAGAGGCCAAGATATTCTGCGCTACCTGGAGCAAGCCTCGGCCCTGTTTGACCAGCCGCTCAAGACACCGATTATTCTGGATCGTCAGGCTCCCCTCCCGGCAGATCCTGCCGCCTCGCCCTCTGCCGCACCCGCCAAGTCCTTTACCGACACGCCCGCCGATCCGGGTCATGCGCCCGACGATAGCTTTATCGACTATTCCACCGGGGAGCCCATCTCGCCCAGCGGAGCCGAGGCATCTCCAACCCGTAAAGCCCCCGAACCTGCGAAGGCGATTTCCAGCCCCACTGTCCAGCCAGAAGTGACTCCGCCACCCGCTGCTGAAGGGGCGATCGCCCCAGTTGAAGCGCCTGTTCCTGCGGCGGATGCCAACCTGAGCGAACCCGCCTCAGACGCAGAGCCAGCCGAGATTGGGGATGTTCCAGATGACGCGCCTGCGGATTCAGCGGACTTAGTGGAGGAACCCTGGGTTGAATACTAAACAAATACTAAAGGGGAATCTCCGTAGAGGATGATCGAGGGAGAGAATCATCAAGAGCAATAGCGAGCGATCGCCCGTTGGACAGCCTGCCAATCGCCCCGTATCCCACGAGTACGCTACGCTATCGCTAGCAGCCTTCAGCGATTATGCGTTCCGTTTCTCCCAGTCTCCACTCCCCAACATCCTCACCTGCCTGGGCCGCAGCGGTTCTGCACACGGCCCAGGAATTTTTGCCCACGCCTCTGCCCGTTCTGGAGGGGCGGGTTCCTGGGGGACTGCAAGGTACGCTCTATCGCAACGGGCCAGGGCGGTTGGAGCGCGGCGGGCAGCGCATGGGACACTGGTTCGACGGCGACGGGGCGATTCTGGCGGTGCGGTTTGCCAAGGGTGCGGCTACGGCCACCTATCGCTATGTGCAAACGGCGGGCTATCGGGCAGAGGAAGCGGCGGGACGGCTGCTGTTTGGGAATTATGGCATGACCCCGCCAGGGCCGCTGTGGACTCGATTTGGCAAGCTGCCCAAAAACGTGGCGAATACCTCTGTCCTGGCGCTGGGCGATCGCCTCTTGGCGCTGTGGGAAGCCGGACTGCCCCACGCGCTCGACCTGGAAACCCTGGAAACCCTCGGCGCGGAGAACGTCGCTGGACTGGACGGGCTGCCTTTTTCGGCCCATCCCAAGCGCGACGGCCGCACGGGAGAAATTTTTAACTTTGGCGTGTCCTTTGGGCACAGCGCCGTGCTAAATCTCTATCACTGTGCAGCAGATGGCACGGTGAAGCGGCGGGCGGCAATTCCGCTGGAGGGTATTCCGCTGGTGCATGACTTTGTGCTGGCGGGACGATACCTCGTGTTTTTGGTGAATCCGGTGCGGATTAAGGCGCTGCCGCTGTTGCTGAATCTACAAAGCGCCAGCGATGCCTTCACCTGGAAGCCGGAGATGGGCACGCAAATCTGGATCTTTGATCGGGAAAGCCTGTCCCTGGTTAGCCGGGGCGAGGCAGAACCCTGGTTTCAGTGGCACTTGGGCAACGGCGCAGAAACGGCAGAGGGAGACATCCTGCTGAATCTGGTGCGCTATCCCGATTTTTCGACGAATCAGTTCCTCAAGGAAGTCGCTACAGGCCACACCACCACCCGCACCACGGGCACACTGTGGGAACTGCGCCTCGATCCGCAGTCTGTCAGAGTGCTGGGCATGAGCGCTGTGGTGGAGCGGGGCTGTGAGTTTCCCACTGTTGCACCGAGAGACGTGGGGCAGCCCTGGAAGCACACCTACCTCACGGTTCACCTGCCGAAAGCGGAGGAACAAGGAGAGCTATTTGGGGCGATTGCCCGCTATGACCACACCACCGACACGCTCACCGTCGCCGCCGCCGGGCCCCGCCGCTACGTCGTGGAGCCAATTTTTGCGCCCGATCCAGAGCATCCTGCTCAGGGCTGGCTGCTGACGGTGGTCTACGATGGCGATCGCCACCAGAGCGAGGTCTGGATCTACGCGGGCGATCGCCTAGAAGCAGGCCCCATCTGCCGGCTAGGGCTGCCCAGCGTCATCCCCATCGGCTTCCACGGCACTTGGCGATCGGCATAGTTGCAGCCTGATCCTCCAGCCAACGCGGTACGATTGGAGGGAACTCGACCGCTGATCCTGCGCGTCTGGTTTCAAGACCTGTAACCGAGTCTCCTTCGCGTTACGCCTGCCTTAGTCTAGACTTATGCCGCCGACCACCAAGCCCCGCGCCTCTGTGCAGGACACACTGCCCCTAGCCAACCAGCCCGACCCCGCCCAGCTAGACAGCATCAAGGCACAGCTTGACTTGGTGCTGCTGGCGCTGGAGGCACTGGCGGGCATTGGCTCCGACGCGATGCTCCAGGCAGCAGAAACGCTAGGTTTGACGGAAGTCGTTGCCGATCGGGTAGCGCTGTGGCGGCTGCGACAATCCAGCCCGCTGCGGAAGGGGCAAGGACGCAAACGCATGGACGTGGACGAAGCGCGATCGCTCGTGCTGATCATCTGCCATCTGGCCCAGCAGCACCAGGAACTCATCCGTCGTGCCGTCACGCTGCTGGAGCAACTCACCGAGCAGGGCCGCGAACCGCACCAAACCGCGCTCTTGGGCGACTACCTCGACACCTTCCACAACACCTATCAGGAGCGGATGGACGACGATGCGGCAACCCCCGACCAGCTCACCTACCTCGCCCTCAAGCTGCTGATCGACCTGCTGTTTTATAGCACCCCGCATGGCCCCCGGCGGCTGTGGATGGCGCTGATTGACCGAGCTAAGTGAACCGCAGAGCCGTCCCTGATTTTCCTCCGAACCCTTGATCCCTCACTTCCAACGCCTAACATGCCACCTGCCGTTCTCCGACGATACACCCCCCCGACCTGCACGCTAGAAGTGCGGGCCACTGGGTCGGCGCTGTCGCGCTGGACTGATCAGACGGTCATGAAAAACGTGCGGTTTAATCTGCGGTTTGATGATCCGCGTCGCCCGACAGAGCAGCAGTTGGAGGTACAGGGCGATCGCCGTCAGCTAGAAGCGCTGCACGCAACCGTCAGCGAATACGTGGCACGTCTGCTTGGTTCCGATGCAGGGTTGGCGGATGAGGCACTGCTGCGGCTGGCCCCAGAGCGATCGCCCCTCGTCGCAGCGGTCGCCCAAGGCCTGCCGGAGGACAAGACGCCAGCTCAGGGCCTTGAAATCGTCAATCGCGACGGGGTAGACCTGCGGGTTGGCGCAGAAGGCATCCAACTGAAGCCGCTAGGTCTGCTGGCCCATGAACTGCATCTAGGGACGCTGGCGGCGGGCGCAGCGGTAGACACGGTTCGCCTCAGCACAACGCAGTTGGTGGATCTGGCAGAGGCGCTAGATGCCTACACAGCCGAGTCGCTAGCGGTAGATTTGCCCCATGTTGCGGGAAGGAGGCGATCGCCCGAATGGCTGCGGGTGGCTGCGGTAGCCGTGCTGGCTGTCGGGGTAACGGGCAGCATTGCCAAGTTTGTGATGGACGTGAACGCACCGCCCAGCGCAACGGTTGCCACAGAAAACGCAGAGCCATCGGAACTGAGCGCAAACCAGCCTGCGCCAGAAGCCTACAGCACCACAACGCTCCCTGAAGCAACCGCGCAGGTTCCCAGCCCCGCCGCGCTGCCCAGCCCACCGCCGATCCCCACCATTCCGCCAGGAGACACCCTGCCGCTGCCCACTCCGCCTACCGGAGCCGCTCCCGGACAAGCCACCCTCCCGCAGCCCGTGCCCGCACCCCAGGCAGCCCCAGTCCGCCCGCCAGCAGTCCCAGCCGCGCCGCCCCAGGTCATTCCCCAGCCACCTGCCCAGCGTCCGGCGGCGGCTCCTGCCCCAGTGCTGCTTCCCGAAGATCCCGCCGCAATAGCGCGAACCGGGGATTCGCCTGACCCAACCGTGATGGGCCTGCCAGGAGAAAACGCTGAAGCCGCTAGCGGCTCCGTTGCTGCCGACTCGTCCCGACCCGACGCAGCGATGCGTTCTGCCCCGTCCCGCCTGGCCACGGGCAGCATTCCCCAGATTGGCGAAGCGCAACAATACTTCCAGTCTCGCTGGCAGCCGCCCGAAAACCTGAACCGGGCGCTGGAATATCGCGTGATTGTCGCTGCAAACGGCGTGGTGCAGCAAGTTGTTCCCCTTGGCGAAGCAGCAGGCATTTACGTCGATCGCTCTGGAATGCCGCTGATGGGCGAAACGTTGGTGTCACCCCTGCCCACAGGTCGCCGCGCCACGCTGCGGGTGGTGCTGTATCCCGATGGGCGAGTGCAGACCTTGCTGGAAGGCATAGAGTAGGGTGCGACAGCACGGGTAGCAAGCAACAAGAACGTGAGGGAGAAGACACACAATTCCTCTCGTCACATTAGTCCCGCTCTAAATTCTTGATTAGGTTAGGACTTACGCAGTTGGACGAGTTCTTTCGGGCGCAGACCACGAGAACTCGTCCAAAACCCAGAAAATTTGATTGCAAATGCGTAAGTCCTAGTAGGTATCTTATAGATGTCTTAATAGGTGAGCATGGTTAATAAGCCCTGCTGCCCCAGGAGCAGTTCGCGGAGCAGGCTAAAAATGCCAACCCAGAGGATGGGGGAAATATCGACCCCTCCAAAAGGTTTGACGATTTTTCGGGTGGGCGCAAGGAAGGGTTCCGTTGGCAGCGCCACCAGCTTAAATGGCATTTGGGTCAGGTCAATCTGGGGATACCAGGTGAGGACGATACGGAAAATGCAGAGGAGAATCATCAGCCCCAGCCCAAGGCTCAATGCCAAAGAAGCGATCGCCACCGAAGTCATAGCTCAACCCGCCATATTTTGCTAAAACGGCTAACCAAAATTCCCAAGAGACCAGCTCCCAGAACCCAGATTTCTGAGAAAAGTCAGACAGACTGTTACATTTAGCAACCCTCTCGACTCTCATTTTACGTCGAGCCTGTGTCCGTTGGCCGACTGTCGTGCCGTCATTTTAGGGCGATCGCTCTCCCTTCAGCAGCCTCACCAAAAATCCTTTCCCGCAAAACGCTTCTCAAGCGGTTAACCGACCGATAGAATTGTTTATAACAAAGTCGCCAAACTTTAAGGTTAAACACCCATGACTCCCTCTTTGATGAACTTCTTCTACAGCTTGCTAGCTGGCCTCCTGATTGTGGTTGTTCCAGCAGCAGTCGGTCTCATCTTTATCAGCCAAAAGGATAAAATTCAGCGCTCCTAGTGCTTCTGTAAGGATAATTCCGAAGCTGCCTCTGAGGATGCTGACAGGCTGACTTTAGCGGGCCAGTTGTGTGCTCCCGAGTCGGCGCAACGCGGAGATAGGTGTCTGGGCGAGCAAGTCTCGCCCAAACTTGTTTAATAGGGCTAGCATAAAAATGCAGTGTTCTGAACCGGCTAGACAAGCTAGACAGGTACTTTGGGCACGGCTGCTTATCGATGCGGTGGTGCTTTCCTTGACAAATCGTTAGGATGAGAGTCGCTAGGGTTAGGGCAGATTAAGGGAGAAACTATAGATGTTGGTGGATTTCGGACACGCTGCGATGGGAATGGCCAGTGCCGCCTGGATGCAGCCCCAACCCGTTCTGGCACAGGTGGTGTTTGGCGGCAATCCGGCTGCCTTTCTGGGAATTGCTCTGGCAGTCGGCGGTGCTGGGCTCTACTTCTTGCGAAACTTTCGCCCGCAGGTTGCTCGCGATCAGGACATCGCGCTGTCCGCTGTGTCGCTCTTGTGTGGAACGATCCTGATGTTCCAGGGCTGGCGACTCGACCCGATTCTGACCTTTGGCTTTTATCTGATGGCTGGTGCAGCGACGGCCTTTGCGCTGGAAACGCTGCGCCTGCGGGGGGCAACGACCGAGCAAGCCAAGCGCTTTGGCGGGGGTGGGCAAATTGTAGATGATGAACGTCCGGTTAGCCGCGTCTATCGCGCTGAGCTAGACGAATTGGGCGCAGTAGATGAGCGTCCGGCCAGCCGACGCATCCGAGCCAGCCGCGACTATCGCACTGAGCCAACGGAAGATTACGGCAGCAGCAGCCGTCGCCCCGCCATTCGCGGCAGTGCCGATCGCTCTGGTTCTTCTAGCCGTCGTCGCCGCAGTTCTGGAGAGACTCGCCCACCCGCCCGCCCAGAGCGCGATGCCTGGGATGACGACTATAGCGCTTCGTCCTATGGGCGCGATCGCTCTTGGGAAGAGCCGTCTACCGATTACAGCAGCGATTACAGCAGCGATTATTCTTCTGACTACGCTTCCGGCTATTCTGCCAGTGACTATGGCAGTGACTATCCTTCGAGCCGCAGCAGTTCCCGGTCGAGCAGTCGAGACTCTGGTTCCCGCCCCCGCCGTCCTCGCTCAGTAGAGGATGTCAATGCTCGCTGGGACGATGATGAGCCTGCACGCCCCTCGGCTGATTATGTTGATTATCAGCCGGTGGATTATTCCGATGACGAGGCGGACAACTCTTCTAACTTTGATTAGGGCTTGGACTGGGGCCTGGCATTGGGGTTGGCACTGGGGTTGGCACAAGTTCTGGAAGTCCCTGTGTCTTGGCTGGGCAGGGGTCATACCCCTTAGGCGATCACTGGGATGGAAGTTTTGTCAAATGACGGCCCGATTGCGGCGCTTCCATCAGGCGATCGCCCTCCGTGCCGCTGTTCGCTCCGTGCTTCCGGTTCTAGCGCTACTCCTGCTGGGTCTGAACACCGCTTGCAGTCGGGCGATCGCCGTCCAGCCAGAGCGCTCTGAGCCACCCGTACCGCTCAATAGCCGCTATACCGACGAACAGCCCGCCCTCAGCGGCAATGGGCAGTATGTGGCCTTTGTCTCGAACCGCAAGGGCGATCGCGGCATTTTGCTCTATGACCTGAAGCGGCAGCAGTTTGTCGATTTGCCCCGGCTGAATCGATGGGATGCTGTCGCTGAACATCCCAGCCTCAGCAACACCGCCCGCTATATTGTCTACGTTGCCAGCGGCAGTGGTCGCCCAGAGGTCGAACTCTACGATCGCATCACCAAGCAAGCTCAGGTGCTAACCGCTGGCTATCGCGGCTGGGTGCGAAACCCCAGCATCAGTCCCGACGGGCGCTACGTCGCTTTTGAGCTAGGCCGCGACGGCAAATGGATGATCCAGGTGTTAGATCGGGGCCCCGGCATCGAGCCAGACTTGCTGGATGACTGACCGTGCTATGCTGACCCTTGCCCCTGGCTGAATCTGCTCCGATGTGCGCTAGAACTGGAACAATGGAACTAGACGCAGCAGGGCAAGGCCCATTGCAGCGGTCAATGTTCGATACGCCCGGGTTGATGTTGTGAGATATCTCCGATGGGTGCTGGCGATCGCCCTCCTGTTGCTGCTGGGCGGCTGCACCTACCCCCACCTGCTGAACTTACCGTCCGATGCCAGCGGGCAGACCCTCAACAGTCCCTTTGCCCAGCAAGAGCCGCAGCTATCGGGAGATTATCTCGTCTTCGTTTCCGACCGAAACGGCAGCCAGGATGTCTATCTCTACGACCTGCCGCATCGTCGCTTGGTGGATTTGCCCGGCCTCAACGCCATCGACATGGCCGCAGAACATCCCAGCGTTTCGGCCAATGGACGGTTTATCGTGTTTGCGGCCAGTCGCCAGGGGCGACAAGATATTTATCTCTACGATCGCCAGATTCAATATCGCCGCAACCTAACAGATGGACTGAATGCCAGCGTCCGCAACCCCAGCATCAGCGCCGATGGGCAGCGCATCGCCTACGAATCCAACGCCAGCGGTCATTGGGATATCGTGCTGTGCGATCGCGCTGGCAAGCCCCTCGATTTATCTGCAACTCCTCTGGATACAGCCTCACCGGATGAGAAATCGCCGGGTGGAAAATCGCTAGGTGAAAAATCGCCAGGTGAGAAGCTTACTAAAGCAAACCCGGAGCGTGAGGCATCGCCCGCTTTTCCGCTGCCCCTCGATCCGCCACCCACAGATGCCCCAGCGGTTGACTCGGCCCTGCCAAATTTCGCCCCATCAGCCGCAGAGCCGCAAGCGTCTAATGCCCCGCCGCAAGCGTCTGACGAGGCTGCGCCCAGTCCGGCGATCGCCCCGCTGCCCCCGCCCCCTCCAAACTCTCAATCTCCACGCTCTCAAATCGACGCGCCTGTAACGTTTCCTGAAGCCGTTGAGTTAACCGGACAACAGTCTGGAGCCGATGAAGAATGGGACAATGAAGCACCTCGCAAGGGCGATCACCCCCAGTCCGCGGGGACAAATCTGCTTCCCTAATCCCAGACATCTTCGTATGCTTTTGCCGTTTCCAGATGACGAGTTCGCGGGTTGTTGTCAAAATGGGAACCATAGCCAGTAGAACCCTGGCAAGGGCGATCGCCAAATTCTGAGTTGCCAAATTCTAAGTCACCAGATCTTGAATCACCAGCCCCCTGTTCATCTCTGTCCCCTCACGCAGCGTCATTGACGCACCGCGCTGATAGCCTGGATGGTTCCTGCCATCGGTCTTCACGCCGAACAGTCTTCACCACTGCTTGAAACACTGTCTGAATTTTGCACTGCATTTCCTCTCCTCACCATGAGCTATTTCTTGTTTCGCCAAGTCACCTCCGGTTTGCTCGCCTTCGGCACCTTGGGTAGCATCTTCCTCGCTGATGTCATCGTCCCTGCTCCCACTAGATTGGGAACTCGCGGGGTCGCCCAGGCGCAAGACATCGAAGAAGTCAACGTTCGGGTCTATCGACAGGCTAGCCCTGCGGTCGTCTCCATCCAGACGCAAACTGGCACGGGCAGCGGCAGCATCATCAGCCCAGACGGATTGATTCTCACGAATGCCCATGTGGTCAGCAACGCTCGGCAGGTGCGCGTGATTTTGGCAGACGGGCGGCGGCTCGATGGCGAAGTGATTGCCTTTGCAGAGGGCGGGCTGGATTTGGCGGCAGTGCGGGTACAGGCACAAAATCTGCCGACAATTCCGCTGGCTCGCCCTGGCTCTGTAGAAGTCGGGCAGCGGGCCTTTGCGATTGGCACCCCTTTTGGGCAGTTTCAGGGCACCTTTACAACGGGCATCGTCAGCCGTTTGGATACAAATCGAGGACTAATTCAGACGGATGCCGCGATTAATCCTGGCAACTCTGGTGGGCCCTTGCTCAACAGCCAAGGGCAAATGATTGGAGTCAACTCGGCAATTTTTTCGCCACGAGGCACATCGGGCAATACGGGCATCGGATTCGCAATCTCGATGGATCGGGTGCAGCCGTTTTTGGTGGCCGTGCGGGAAGGTCGGGCCCCGCGCACCGCGCAGCAGGCTCCCCAACTGGGCGGTGGCCCAACCGCCCGACGGATTACGCTAAATGGCGCTCCAGTTCAGGGGGTCTTGTCATCGAGCAGCGGTGTGTTGTCTTCCGACAGCAGCTTCTTCAACGCCTACACGTTTCAAGGACAGGCGGGGCAGGAAGTGACGATTGAAATGACGAGCCGCGAGGTGAATCCGTATTTGATTTTGCTGCGCCCTGATGGCAGCGACCTGGCTCAAGATAATGACAGCGCGGGCGATCGCAACGCTCGGTTAACCGCTGTCCTGCCGGAAACGGGGCTATACACCATCCTGGCGAACACCTTTGAAGCCGGGGAAACGGGTCGCTATCGCCTCAGTGCGATCACCGGCGCTGGCTCAGGCACCGCCACCACGCCCCCCAGTCCCGGTGCCCGTGTCCTCCTTCAGGTTGAGGGTTCCCTGGGCCCCAACTCGCTGGTTTGGGCAGAAGACAATAGCCTGTATCAGGAATATGCACTGGATGGACGAGCCGGACAAACCGTGACCATCACGATGGAGAGCATTGAGTTTGACACGTACCTGATCCTGCTGGATGCCAATGGCCGAGTCGTCGGGCAAAACGATGACGAATCTCCCAGCAGCACAAACTCTCGGCTGACGGTAACGCTGCCGCGCACGGGCACCTATCGCATCATTGCCAATGCTTACGATCGCAACGGGCGCGGACGCTATGTGCTGACGGTTCGCTAAGGATTCGCCCTAGGGATCAGCGCAGCCCAATCCACGTAAAAAAGTCTTGCCGGGTAAATAGCTCCAGCAGCAGCAGCGCCACAAAGCCAATCATGGCAAAGCGGCCGTTGATTTGCTCGGCATAGCGCGTCCAGCCAAACGCTGGCTCTGGCTGTGGCACTGGGTCGAGTGCGGGTGGATTGGGCTTGGGGGTTTCAGTCGTCATAGCGAATTCAAAACAAGAGAAACGGCTCAAGAGTAGAACGAGTGGCAGGCTCAGAGTTGAGGCGGGCGACTGGGTGCAGAGGCAGACTCGACGGCCTGAACTGCTTCGATGAGCGATCGCACTTCGCCCGTACCCTCCGACGGCTCGAACCGCAGCGGCAATTTGCCCCGCACCAGCATCCGCAGACCCAGCGGGCCAAGGCTGACCAGCCCTTGCAAATCGCGGAACGAATTGCCGACTACCTCCAGTCCAAAGCGCCGTTCATCGATCCAGCCGCCCTGTTTCACCAACTCCACAAGCACCTTGCGATGGCGCACCGATCGGCTGGTGCTGGCATCCTTGCGGTCCAGAATTTCCTGCTTAATCTTGCTGATCTGATCCAGCGGCGCAACCTCCATCGGGCAGACGGAATTGCAGTAATAGCAGCGGGTGCAGGCCCACACGCCAGATTCGGGCTGGTTGTAGTCCTCTAGTCGGGCTTCGGTTTGGGCATCGCGAGAGTCGGCCACCATGCGATAGGCCTTGGCTAGGGCGTGGGGCCCTACAAAGTCTGGGTTGACCTCACGAGCATTGCATTCGGAATAGCACGCGCCGCAAAGAATACAGTTTCCTGTTTGATTCAGGCGATCGCGCTCCTCTGGCGTTTGCAAAAACTCGCGTTCAGGAACCTGTCGTCCCGCCGTGCTGACATAGGGATCGACTGCCTCCAGCCCGTCCCAAAAGCCCCGCATATCCACAACGAGGTCCTTAATCACAGGCATATTGCCCATTGGCGCAATGTGAAACGTAGGGATGTCCTCTGGCGCTGCCGTTGCTTGGTTTTCATGTCCCTTTTGCTCAGCAGGGCGAGCGCCCATAGCCGCAATTGCTTGCAGCCGAGCCATCTCGCTGCCGACACTCTCTTTGCAGGCCAGGGCCGAGCGTCCGTTGATTCGCATCGAACAACTGCCACAGATCGTATTTCGACAGTTTTTGCGGAAGGCAAGCCCCCCATCCTGTTCCCACTTAATGCGGTTCAGGCAGTCAAGAATCGTATTGCCAGGGTCCACCTCTAGCTCGTAGGTGGCACTGTAGGGGGCTGAGTTTTCGTCTTGTCGCAGAATTTTGAATTGGACACGCATGGGCTGTGAGTTGCGAGTAAGCGGGGAAATAGCGTCAGTCAAATCCTAAGAAATTACCAGAAATTACCAAACGACACAGAGTAGCAAAGAACTTGCGAAACGAAAGGTGACAACGGCAGCAGCTCGATACTTTTAGGCGTGTAGTTTCAAGGATGCAGAAGGAACTAACGGGAGCGTTTTGCCTACGGGCTATCCTGCTCAAAAATTCAGAGAACGTGTCTTAGTTCTCCTGCCACTATCCTAGTCTGGAACGAGAGATCCTGACTGAGCTAAAGCCGGACTTAAGGTCTGCCTCAGGTTTACTCCAATCCCTGCTCAATACCCACCTGCTCTGGGAATGCATCTGAATCAACCGCCGAGGGCAGAGGGGCAGCACTACACCAACGGCTCAAGAATGTAGGCAGAAAATGCGGGCGATCGCCTAATTTCCCTTGCGTTCAGCACTCAGGGATACCAATTGTTAAAGCGATCCGCTGCTAGGTTGATGAAACCTAGGGACAGCTTCAAATGCCACGTTGGGGAATAACTCTGCTGCTGAGGAGGGTAGATAATACTTGTAGAAAAATTGCGACCTAATCCGGGCGATCGCCCAGACACTTGCCCGACCTAGTTCATATTTACTTGGTGTTTTCTTAGTCTTCATCATTTGTCAATCCTTCAAATAGGCTATCTCGTCAATGCCAGCAGTCTTTGATAGGCATAAGAACTTTCCAGTATTTCTTGATTTCTAGGGATTCGACGGCATTCATAGGTGAATTCCGCAGTGAATTCCGCATTGTTTGGGTTGATTGGGCAATGATTGAGCAATGCTAGATCACGAGATTTAGTTCACAAGGCAAGTTGCACTTTACCTCAATCCAAAATTCTAGTAAATTGAAAAACTGAGGGCTCTGTGCATATCAATCTGGTTCCAAGCTTGTAAAGCAGTCCCAGGATTTTTTATAAAACCTTGACCTTTTATTAATGCTTTAAATTGGGTAAAGCTTAAGGCTATAATTTGGGGTATATAGTTCAAGCCACTCCCATTTTGTTTTGATATTTTTCATGTTTAGCTGTGATCTGAAGCGTTGGGAGGCTAGATTGAGTGTTGTAATCCTGAATCAATGGCTCTAAGCAGATAGTTCTCAGGTAACTCTCAGGAGATCGTTGCCCAGAGTGGCTTGATGAGATCAGCCCTTAGGAGGCAGTTCAAAATAAGTTGAGTCTCCTCCAGCAATCAAGGGAATTGTTCTATCTCTATCAGGCTAAGTCTTCTGGGTTCTGGATGGCACACAGGAGAGCTTGTATTCTCAATACTTTGATGGTCAAGCTTGTGAAAAATGTCGTCAAGTAAGGTGCGTCTGGCTCTAGCTACAACGCTACTGAGAGCTTTCAAGCCTGATACAGAACCCCTTTTCAATCTGTGCTTGAAAACCTCTCTACCGCCAGATCTTTTCTAGAGCGTTTTGGTTGGTCGGGGTGCGGTGGTCTGAGTTCAAAATTTCAGAGCAGTGCCACTCCGAACAAAGCGTCTCCACAAAATTTCTCAAGGGCGATCGCCCACGGCAGGTTTAAGTCCATCTCATGTTCGAGTCGTTTTTGAACATAGTCGTCTTGGAATAGAGGATGCTCTAAACGCAATGACAGAAACCGCTACAACGCCATTGACTGGAAAGGCGCTGCTTCAGAAGCTAAAAGAAATTTCGCATCTCAAGGCGCGAGAAAAAGCGATTCAGTGCGGCTATCAGACCGTCGGCAAAAATCAGCAGTCTCGCGTCAACATGGCGGCTTTTTATGAGGCTTTGCTGGCAGCCCGAGGAATTTCTCTAGAAACCGGATCAGATCGAGACGGGCGCGGGCGAGAGCCGACCTATCGCGTCAGTGTCCACAAAAATGGACAGATTGTCATCGGTGCCACCTACACCGACAAAATGGGTCTAAAGCCCGGTGATGAGTTTGAAATTAAGCTGGGTTACAAGCACATTCATCTCATTCAAATCGACCGCGACAAGGACGGCGAAGACTCGGATGAAGAATAGTGCTGCTCATGTTTTTTGACCTCAAATTTGATGTCGAACTGTTGGCGCTGCTGAACTTTGGTGAGGCGGCGCTCTTTTTTGCAGTGTGGATAGGTTTGGGGCTGCCGATTTTGCTGCCGATGGCGATCGCCCTCCGGTGGCGACCGGGCAAACCCATTTCACCTTCCCAAAAAATCCCGCTGCTGCTGGGACTATATCTGCTGGCTCCGGCAGCGCTGTTGATCGCCGGGCGGTTGAGTCCTCGACTTTCGGCCCGCAGCGGCTTCGAGGTCTATGGGCTAACGATGGGTGAGTCCCTGTGGCAGGGGCTAGGGCTAGGGCTGCTTATGGCGATCGCTGGCGTTGGGCTGTGGCTGGGGGTGCAGGTGGGGCTGGGCTGGAGCCACTGGCAGACCCGGACACCGAGCCGTAGCGCAGTGATATCTCTGGTTGCCGTGGCGGGGCTGGGGCTGGTGGTGGGGTTAATTGAGGAATTAGTCTTTCGGGGATTTTTGCCACGAGTGCTGGGCTTTGATCTGGAAATGCTGACCGCTGTGGCGATCGCCAACCTGCTGTTTGCCCTGCTGCATCTGGTTTGGGACGGGCGGGCAACCGTGCCGCAACTGCCTGGGCTGCTGGTCATGGGGCTGGTCCTCAGCGGAGCCTGCTGGATCGCCAGAGGAAACCTGGGACTGGCGTGGGGGCTACATGCAGGCTGGATCATGGCGATCGCCAGCCTGGAGACTCTAGGCGCTCTAGAACCGACCGGACGAGTTCCTGCCTGGATCACAGGGTTGGATGGCAAACCGCTGGCCGGGGCGCTGGGACTGCTGCTGATGCTGGGAACGGCGATCGCCCTTGCGGTCATCTTCCAGAACCCGGTTACGGATGGTTAACTGGAATACATTTGTCAAGACGGGCTGACTTTAATATTCGCTTCATATCAGGATGCTGACCCCTGCATCGTCGGCTGCGTGCCATCGTCATCAGCCCGCGCAGGTGTTTAACAGAAGCACCCCTGAATCTTGCTGAGTCTTTTCCCGCCTCCTCACAAGCCTCTGGTTCCTCTGGCCAATCTTCACCAATCGCTGTTTCTAGCTATTTTCATTGCTAGCTATTTTCATTTTCAATAGCCTGCCGTTGACTCGTAACTCCACCTCCTAACCCATGTCACCCGAAGCACAAGAATTCCTCGGAACATTTGCCTCAGAGACGTTTTACTACTGGGCATCTGTGTTTATGCTGCTGATCCACGCCGGATTCCTCGCCTACGAGGGCGGCGCATCGCGCACCAAAAACGTCCTGGCCACGATGGTCAAAAACCTGCTGACGCTTGCCAGCGTTGGGCTTGCTTTCTTCTTCTTTGGCTGGTGGGTGTACAACGCCTTCCCATTGTTCCCCGTGACGGGCGGCATTCTCGGCCCCTGGACAAACCCTGAGCAAAGCGAAACGATCCAGTCCGCAATGGAACTGGTCGAAGCGTCTTACCCCTGGTCACCAGCCCTAGCGCCCAACACTGGAGACCATCTGACAGGGGTCTTCTTCTTTGCCTTTGCGCTATTCGCCATGACCACAGCCTCCATCTTGTCAGGAGCGCTGATCGAGCGGGTCAAGGTGGGCGCGTACCTGGTGCTGTCCGTCGTGTTGGGCGCGTTTACCTGGGTGGTTGGGGCGGCCTGGGGCTGGAACCCCTTCGGCTGGTTTGTGACCAACCTGGGCTATCACGATTTCGGCTGCTCGGCAATCGTCCACGGTATTTCGGGCTTCTTTGCCCTGGGCGTGCTGATTAACCTGGGGCCGCGGGTCGGCAAGTATGACGAAGCGGGCAACCCGCGCCCCATCTTGCCCCACAACCTGCCGCTGACGATGGTGGGGCTGATGCTGATTTTTGTGGGATTCTATGCCTTTTTAGCGGCTTGCGTCATCTTTTTGCCCGGATACACAGGTGAGACGACGATCTATGGCACGCCGATGACGCTGGCCTCAATCGGCGTGAACACTACCTTGGCGCTGGCCGCAGGACTGGTGGGAGCCTACATTTCCTCTAAGAGTGAGCCTTTCTTCACGATCTCCGGTGGACTGGCAGGCATTATTACCGTGGGTGCAGGGCTGGATCTGTACCATCCGGCGCTGGTGATTGTGCTGGCGTTCGCGGGCGCATTTCTCATGCCCAAGGTGATTGTGGCAATTGAGAAAGCAGGCATTGACGATGCCGTGGGCGCAGTCGGGGTTCACGGTGTTTGCGGGTTGCTGGGAGCGGTGCTGACGGGCATCTTTGCGGCGGGTTATCCCCAAGGAGCCGACATTCCGCCCATCAATTTTGTTGGACAACTGATCGGAGCGCTGGTGTCTGTGGTGCTGCTGGGCTTTATCCCAGGCTACGGCATGAGCTGGCTGCTGAAGCGGTTTAACCTGTTGCGGGTGTCGCGGGAAGAAGAGGTGATGGGTCTAGACATTGCCGATCTGGGCATTGAAGGCTATCCCGAATATCCCACCATGACGCTGATTTCCAGCATTACTAAGGGGGTTGGGGGCAATGGCACGCCCCAAGCTCCGACCTCTTCTGAGTTGGCGATGGATTAGGTTTAGATCAGGAGATACACCCCATGAGTAGCCCATTTTCTACATTTGAAGAGTTTTCCGCCGCAAAGGGCCCGATCTACACCTTTGCCAATAGTCCTGGCGTGATCACGTTTCTCATTTTGCTGAGCGCATTGATTTCGCTCTATTTTCTCTACGCCTCCTTTGGCATGAAGAATGAGTTTGCTAAGCCGACGGACGAGACGGGGGCGATCGCCCTGCTGATTGCCACGGGTGTCTCGGCCCTGCTGAGCCTTGTGCCAGGATATAGCCCCAGCCAGCGCCTTGAGGCGAATGACTTGCGCCCGACGGCTGCCAAGGTTCACGCCAGCCCAAGAGCCACGCTGCCCGGTGTGCTAATGGGTCTGGCCAGCATGACGGGTCTAGCGACCGGTCGGAACAAGCAGCGCCCCAGACGGCGGACAGCTCGGTCGGTGCGTCGCCGCCAGGGTTGATCGATAAGCGGTCCCTGGGTTGAAATCCTGCCAGGTTGTGATGAACTTGGCAGGATTTTGGCTGGCGAGGCGGACTAAGATAGAGGGGCGCTGGGGCAAGTTTGAGCGATTTGAATGAATAACGATTTGAACGAATAGCGGTGGTGAGGGCGAGACGCGAATCGCTGGGAACAGTGGGCACAGACGGACAGTGGGCGATCGCCCGCGGTTTCATGATGCTATGTTTTGCGGCGGCTGGGCTGCTGGTGTTGACCTATCAACCGTCGCGCAGCCGCTCTCCCCACGCTGCCCATCGCTCATCTGCCCCACAGCCATCTGCAACGGTTTCTCCCGTGCCGCCTGTCTCCCCTTCGGGCGACCTACCCAGCCGTCCTGGTGGGTGGCAGCCAGGGGCGATCGCGCCGATTGTGCCCGCTGCTCCCCAGGCAGCAATGCCACCCGCTCCCCAGACAGGCTCAACCCCTTCACCCCAGCCTGCTCCCGCAGCAGTTCCTTCGCCAGCGCCGCCATCTCCCTCGCCCAGCCCTGTGCCCTCTGCCTTGTCTGCTACATCCCCGCCAGCTTTGGTGCAGACGGGTTCTGCATCTCGTTCCTTATCTTCAGCACAGGTGCAGGCGGTTTCAGTTTCATCCAGGAATTCGGACAGGTCTGCTCCTGAGCGGGCGATTCTCGCAGAGATCGCTTCGCGAATCGCCGCCCTAGCCACGGGCATCCTGCCGCCGCCTCCCTCGCAGGCTGCTCCTCGTGTCCAGCCTCGCACAGCGGGTTCCCCCCGTCCGCAAGCCTCCGGCTTTGTCCCGGTGCAATCTGCCCGCAAGACGCTGACGACGCTCCCACTGCATACGCCCCGACTGGTGGTGGATCTGAGCGATCGCCAGGTGTACTTTTACCACGGCGATCAGATCAAGGCCAGCTACCCCGTTGCTATTGGACAAGACGGCTGGGAAACGCCGCAGGGCACGTTTCGCGTCATCGATCGCCAGACCTATCCCCTGTGGGAGCATCCGATTACGAAAGAGCTAATCGGCAACGACCCGCGCAACCCCCTGGGGACAAGGTGGATTAGCTTCTGGACAGACGGAGTTCACTCGATCGGTTTTCACGGCACCAACCGCGACGACTCGGTGGGGCAGGCGGTGTCTCACGGCTGTCTGCGGATGCGAAATGCCGATATCGAAGCGCTCTACGATTCAGTCGATTTGGGAACACTCGTTCTGGTTCGGGAATAACGCCCTAACGTCTTATTTGTCGCTTTTTCCTCGAGGAGAAAATCAATCATCCGGCTAAAGGACTGTAACTGACGTGTTCAACAGTGTAGTCACAAGTTGTAGAGACTCTGTGATTGACCTCTAAGGATGAAACTCGAAGATATTGCGGCGACTGAGCAACAGTTAAACTACACCTTTGAAACCAAGGAACTCCTGATTCGAGCGCTAACTCGTAAAGCCTATGCCCAAGAGCAAGTCCAGCAGGGTGTAGCCTGCCAAGATCAGGAGCTTGATCGAATCCTCGGTGACGCAATTCTCAAGGCGATCTTGGTTGAGATGCTGATTCAGCAAGGCTGCAAGAGCCGCGAAGCCGTCACAACTGAAAAAAGCAGGCTGGAAAGCCGGGAGAATTTAGGAAAGGTTCTCGAAGCGATGAAGATTCAGCAATTTATTCGTCTCGGAAAAGGCGAAAAAAAGCAGGGGATTGGGAATCAGTCTTCGGTCTTAGGTGAAACCTTCGAGGCACTAGTTGCGGCAATTTATCTAGACAGCAACAGTTACGAAAAAACCAAAGAACTAGTCATAGATCTTTTTTCAAGAACCGCAGCAGCAGCGAGTTTGTAATCACGCTGACGGAACTGAGCGCCATCAGCCCGCCCGCCGCCGACGGACTGAGAATCAGACCCAGCGTGGGCAGCAGCACGCCCGCCGCCACGGGAATACCCAGCAGGTTATAGGCAAAGGCCCAGAACAGGTTTTGGCGGATCTTGTTGAAGGTGGCGCGGCTGAGGCGCAGGGCAGCGCTGATGTCCGTCAGGCGATCGCCCATTAGCACAATCTCCGAGGCCTCGATCGCGGCATCCGTGCCAGAGTGCAGAGAAATGCTGACATCCGCCTGGGCCAGCGCGGGCGCGTCGTTGATGCCGTCGCCCACCATGCCCACCCGCCGTCCCTGGGCCTGAAGCTGGGCGATCGCCGCTACTTTTTCTTGGGGCAACAGGCCAGCTTGCACGTCTTCGGGCGCAAAGCCCAACATCTGGGCGATCGCCCTTGCCGCCGCAGGCTGATCACCCGTCAACAGGCGCAATTCCAGTCCGGCTTCGCGAAGCCGCTGCACGGCGTGGAGGGCATCGGGCCGCAGTGGATCTTGCATCGCCATGAAGCCCACACACTGTTGCTCTACGCCAATGTAGACAACGGTTTTGCCCGTTTCGGCAATCGCCTCCGCCTGTTTGCAAACCGCCTCTTCTAGCGAAACGCCATTCTGCCGCAGCCAGTTTGCTGTGCCCAGGTAGACCCGTGCGCCCTCTACCCGTGCAGATACACCCAGCCCGGGCTGCGTCTGGAATTCGGCAGCGGGCAACAGGGACAACGCCTGCTGCTGCGCGGCTTGGCGAATCGCCGCAGAAAGCGGGTGAGTAGTCCCGGCTTCAACCGTCGCCGCCAGTTGCAGCAGCCGCGCTGCCGTCCAGCCCGCCGCCAGCGGTACGCAGTCCGTCACCACCGGGCGGCCCTGGGTCAGCGTGCCCGTCTTGTCGAAAACGAGGGTGTCCAAAGCCTGCGCCTTTTCCAGCACGTCGCCGCCGCGAATCAGCAGACCCCGCTCTGCCCCCAGGCTAGAGCCAACCAGAATGGCAGTCGGCGTGGCCAGACCCAGCGCACAGGGACAGGCAATCACCAAGACGGCGATCGCCAGCTTCAGGCTCAGCAACAGCGGCGACGGCATAGCGGCGTGCATCATAGCCGAGTCGCCAGTCATCTCCATATGGGCGAGGTGGGCGGTGTGGGCCGTGCCCAGCCCGATCTCATGAATACCCAGCGCGGCAATGGAGTCGTGCCAGAGGGGTAGCCCTACGAAATACCAGAATAGAAACGTCAGTAGCGCCAGCGTCAGCACGCCATAGGTAAAGTAGCCTGCCACGCTATCCGCCAATCGCTGGATCGGCGCTTTGCGGGTTTGGGCGGTTTCGACCAGGGCGATGATTTGCGCCAGGGTTGTGTCTTTTCCGGTGCGCGTGGTGCGGAAGGCGATCGCCCCCGTTTGGTTTACCGTGCCCGCTGCCACGCGATCGCCCGCCTGCTTTAGCACCGGACTCGATTCGCCCGTCAGCATCGACTCATCGACCGTTGTTTGGCCGACCGTCACCTCGCCATCCACCGGAATTTTTTCACCTGGCAGCACCAGCAGCCAGTCTCCCACCCGCACCTGCTCTGTTGCCAGCGTCACCGACTCCTCGCCCGTCAGCGTGGCCGTCGCAGCAGGAATCCGGCGGGACGTGCTGGGCTGCATTGCCGCCAGGGATTGCAGGGATGCGGTCGCCTTGCTGCGGGCCTGCTGCTCTAGCGTGCGCCCCAGCAAGATAAAGCCCACCAGCATGACGGGTTCATCAAAAAAGCACTCCCAGCCCAGCGCCGGAACCAGCAGCGCCACCACGCTAACGCTGTAGGCCGTCAGCGTGCCCAGGCTGACCAGCGTATTCATATTGGGTGCGCCGCGCCGCAGCCCGCGCCAGCCGTCGATCACCATGCTGCGACCAGGAAACAGCAGCGCCAGCGTCGCCAGCCCTGCATGAAACCAGATATTGCTCAGCCCAGGCAATGTTAGTCCAAAGGCGCTGAGGTGGCCCAAAAACGAGAGAACCAGCAGCGTGCAGGCGATCGCCAATTGCCCCATCCGTTCCCGCGTTTCGCGCTGCTGGCGTTCGGCGGGTGTTTCTGTTGCCCCATTCGCCGCCGAATCGCCGCGCAGTTGGGAAGGGAACCCAGCCGCCGTAAGGGCGATCGCCAGCGCTTCTCCCTCCACGCCCGGTTCTGCTTCCACCAGCGCCATCTCCGTCACCAAGTTCACCGTCGCCGCCACCACACCCGGCTGCTGCAACAGTTCTGTCTCCACAGCCTTCACGCAGCCCGCACACTTCATTCCGCCTACGTCCAGCGTCAGGGCTTGGCGCTCAGAAGATTGCGCGGCGAGGGCTTGCGACTTGGGAATCAGTTGCATCGGCAAATTTTACGGGGGCTAAGGATAGTTACTCTACAACGCTTACAGGAGCGAACTGGGAAACCGCCGGGAAACCCAAAGCAAATCACTTTATCCAAAGAAGGAATTCAAAGACTCACTATTCCCTCTTCCTTCTTCTCTCTTCCTTCTTCCCTCTTCCCTCTTCCCTCTTCAAACCTCGCTGCCCACCGCCTACCTCAGAAGCCGTCCGCTCCAATAGCGATAGACCAAATACACACAAGCCGCCACCTGCACTGGCAGGACGACCAGCAGGCTCTTGGCCACAAAAGCGCTGTCTAGCGTGGAGAGAGCGCCAAAATAGACGGCAGCCACAGGAATCAAGGCGACCATCAGTGCGAGTTTAGAAGATTTCACAGCAGGGTTCAGTGCAGTAGGCAACGGAGAAACAGCGGTGGACGAAGAGAAGCAGCGTGAAACCGCTTTCTATATCCTAAAACCTGCGATCGCCAACTGGATGTCAGAAATCGCCAGCGGAATCCCAGAAGCCGAATCCTAGAAACTATCGGTGATGCCCGCTCCTTCGTCAGCGATACCCGAGTTGGAAAGCCCCATGACCTCCTGATAGGCGATCGCCAGCGCACAGGCCGACAGGGGAATCGTTACCAAAGCACCCACCCCAAACAGCAGAAATCCAACCAGGTTTAGCACAGTCAGCACAATCAGGAAAATGAACCAGGAAAACCAGTTTCTGGAAATTACTTTGCGGCTCGACTCCATCGCGTCCCAAAAATCAAACTTACGATCGACAATGAACGGGGTCGTAAACATCCAGGCAACTGCCAGGTAGATACCTGGAATAACGAGCAATGCAAAGCCAATCACCGTCAAAATACCCGTCACTAGGCTAGCCAGGAACAGCGGCAGAAAATGGTTGAATCCCCGGAAGAAATCGCTAAAGGTTGTGGCTCTCTGCTTCATCAGCTTGAAGGCCACGATGTAGAAACCCGCGCCCAGTGGCCCAGACAACACGCTGCTGGCAATGCTGCCCAAAGGCTTGATGCGCTCCGGCAAGATTTGCGGCATTACCGATACCAGCAACATAATCAACGTAAACCCGACAAACCCGCCCGCATTTTTCTTAAACAGTTCCCAACCTTCGCCCAGGTACTTGCCGATGTCCACCGAATAGCCGGTTTGAACGACATCTGGAACACTGCGTGCCCCGTTTGTAAACATGACCTTTCTCCTACTGGTTTCAGGTGAATCTAGATAAGGCGATCGCCTCTATAACGTAAAAAAATCGCTGGTAAAAATTGCTAAAAACTGTTGATAGAACTCTTACTAGAAACTGCGCCCATCATAGCCCAAGGTTAGAGGCCGATAAGTTCTTTGTTGCTCAATGTTGCAGCTTGTCTTGCAGCCTGATTGGGAATGCTCCCTTAGAGCCGCATCCATCGCGCTCCCAAGGTTCTGACAACGGTTGAAAACAGACGCTCAATCCGCCTTTGGCAGACTATGATTTAATAGATCGTTACCTGTGCCCATAAAAGCGACAAAGCTTTTGATTTCAAGCGTTTAGCAAGGCCTCCATGCCCGATCGACTTGGCCCCCGCGAATCTCGCGATGCTGCGCTGATTCGCAGTGCCCCGTTTTTTGAAGGATTACCCGAAGAAGCCGTGGAAAACGCCACGGTTCACGTTGTCACGCGCAGTCATCCACCCGGACAGGTCTTGCTCCTCGAAAATGATTGGGGCAGTTCCGTCTATTTCATCCTGGAAGGCTGGGTCAAGATCCGCACCTACAACCTGGATGGCAAAGAGGTGACGCTGAATATTTTGGGCAAGGGTGAGCTGTTTGGTGAAATGGCTCCGCTGGATGAAGTCCCCCGCTCGACGGACGTGCTGACGCTTGTGCCAACGGTCATCGGCAACATGCCCGCCCAAGACTTTGTGAAGCTTCTAAAGACGGAGCCAGAAGCGGGAATTCGGCTAGCGCAACTGATGGCACGGCGGCTGCGGCAGGTAAACCGACGACTGCGGCTGCGCGAGTCAGATAGCCAATCGCGGGTGGCCGACATTATCCTCTTCCTGGCAGATGGTCAGGGCAAAAAGGCCGAGGGCGGTATCGAAATTCCCAACTTGCCGCACCGAGAGCTAAGCAGCCTCAGCGGACTGGCGAGAGAAACCGTGACGCGAGTGCTGAGCAAGCTGGAGCGCAAGGGCCTGATTGCCCGCGATCGCGACACGCTGAGAATTCCCGACATCGACGCGCTAGAGCGAATGCTCATGACCTAGCCCGTTGCATGAACACTCTGCATGAACACTCTGCATGAACACTCTGTTGCAGCGTTTGTTACAAACCTTGGCTGCAAGCCTTGCTGATCATTACAAGACTTGATCGAACGATCGCCTTGCGCGTAGGCTATCCATTACGATGAAATCCTGCGGCCCCTTCAGCTTGCCGCCCCATCTTCATTAACCATGCACAATTTTCTGCCGATCGCGTATTTCCGAAACCAGTTCGTTCCGTTTGCCGAGGCCAACGTTTCAATCGCGACCCACGCCCTCCACTACGGAACGGGCGCTTTTGGCGGAATGCGCGGCCTTCCCGATCCGCAGAACCCTGGGCAAATCTTACTGTTTCGGCTGGATCGCCACAGCCAGCGCCTTAGCCAGAGCGCCCGCTTTATGCACTACGACCTGCCACCCGATAAGATCCAGCAGGTGATCATCGACTTTGTAAAAAAGAACAGCCCCACGACCTCTTTCTATATCCGCCCTTTTGTCTACACGTCCGATCTGGGGATTTCGCCCCGGCTCCACAGCGTTGAAAAGGATTTCTTTGTCTACGGGCTGGAACTGGGCGACTACCTTTCGCCGGAAGGCGTAAGCTGCCGTATTAGCTCCTGGCACCGACAGGAAGACCGCAGCCTGCCTCTGCGTGGCAAGATTAGTGGAGCTTACATTACCTCGTCGCTGGCCAAGACAGAAGCCGTGGAGTCGGGCTTTGACGAGGCGATTTTGCTCAATTCTCAGGGCAAGGTCAGTGAAGCATCGGGTATGAATATTTTCATCGTGCGGAATGGCAAGCTGATCACGCCGGGGTTTGACCAAGACATTTTGGAAGGCATTACCCGCGACAGCGTCATCACCGTTGCCCGGTCGCTGGGGATTGAGGTGATCGAGCGGCCAGTGGACAAGTCGGAACTGTTCATCGCCGATGAAGTTTTTCTCAGCGGCACGGCGGCCCGCGTCACGCCCGTTCGTCGCGTTGAAAACTACGAGTATTCTCCTCAGCGCCCTGTGACCGACCAACTGCGGGACAAACTGACCGCCATCACCGAAAACCGCGACCCGGAGTTTCGTGACTGGGTGTTTGCAATTCCGCTAGAGGGCTAGTTGGCTGCGTATAGGACGGATTTAACCCACTGCGCCTTGGTCTTGCTGCGTCGAGCTGGCGATCGCCTCCTGGCACTGGGTACACAGCCCATAAAACTCCAGCATGTGGTAGTAAATCTTGAACCGGTAGGACTGATTGAGCTGCTCCTCCAGTTCATGCACCGGGCACTCGTCGATGGGCAGAGAACTGCCGCAGCGCAGGCAGGTCAGGTGGTGGCGATCTTCCTGCGTGGAACTGTAGAGCGCTTCGCCTGTGCTGATCTGACGGCTTTGCACCACGCCCTCCAGCTTCAGGGCCTCCAGCGACCGATAGACCGTCGCCAGCCCGATATTATGCCCCTCCTTTCGCAGTTCCAGAAAGATTTCCTGCGCTGAAACAGCCCGATTCAAAGTCTTGAGCAAGGTGAGAATTCGCTCTTGGTTGCGGGTGCGGCGCGTTCTCATGATGGTTTCAGGTGGATTGGGCAATGCGGCAGCGTGAATGATTGAGTTTCGACGCAGTGGGATCGTGAGTCCCGTTCTGTCTCATCATAATCGCGATCGCCCATCCACTTGTGGGGGAACCTGCGGGGCGATCGCGCTCCGATCGCCACCAGACGCTACAAAGCGCTATAAAATGGGATGCGGGTTTGGCACGCTTCTGGGCTGAATCCCTGCCACTCTGCCGCATTGTACCCGCCCCCTCCCATGAGTCAGACCTACCAGGCTAAGGTATACGTCACGCTGCGTCCCTCCGTTCTCGATCCGGCCGGAACCGCCGTACAGTCCGGACTCCAGCACCTTGGGTATGACAATGTGGGCCCGGTTCGCATTGGCAAGTATGTAGAACTGACCCTCACCGCTGCCGACGAAAGCGATGCCCGCACCCAGCTTGACCGGATGTGCGACCAGCTTTTGGCCAATCCGGTGATTGAGAATTATCGGTTTGAGCTAACCCCTAACTCCTGAACCCTTCATGAACACTGGTGTCATCGTCTTCCCTGGCTCCAACTGCGATCGCGACGCGGCAATGGTGACCCGCGATTTGCTGGGGCTGCCAACGCGGATGGTGTGGCATGAGGAGAGCGACCTGTCGGGGCTGGATCTGGTGATTGTGCCCGGTGGGTTCAGCTATGGCGACTATTTGCGCTGTGGGGCGATCGCCCGGTTTTCGCCCGCGATGCAGGCCGTGGTGCAGCACGCCGAGCGGGGCGGTTTGGTGCTGGGCATTTGCAATGGCTTTCAGGTGTTGACAGAGGCAGGGCTGCTGCCGGGGGCGCTAGTGCGAAATCGGGATTTGCACTTTATCTGCGATCGCGTTTCGCTGCGAGTCGAGCGGGTCGATTTGCCCTGGACCCAGCGCTATGCACCCCAGCAGGTGATTACGCTGCCGATCGCCCACGGCGAAGGCTGCTACTATGCCGATGCAGACACGCTGGCGGCTCTGGAAGATCATCAGCAAATTCTGTTCCGCTATTGCGCGGCAGACGGTTCCCTGACGGAAGCCAGCAACCCCAACGGATCTCTGGGCCACATTGCGGGCATCTGCAACCGCCGGGGCAATGTGCTGGGCATGATGCCCCACCCGGAACGAGCCGCCGACCCCGCTTTGGGCAATACCGACGGGCTGAAGCTCTTTGAAGGGGTGCTGGCGGCGCTGAGCGTGGGGGTGTAGGAGAGATCGCGGGACGCGGCTAAAACTGGCGGCGAGAAAAGATGACCGTGGCGATCGCCAACAGCAGCGCTGTATACAGCACCCCGTAGGCCGCGTTGGCCCACAGTTCTGAGGCTGGGGGCAGGGCCGCCAAGCCATATACGGCCTGGTTTTTCAGGTTGAGCCGGGCCAGATCGGGCAGCAGCAGGTAAAGTCCCTGCGTTATCCGCTCCATCACCGGGTTTTGGCTGAGATTGCCCAAGCTGACCAGATCGCGGCTAAAGTGCCCCATGAGGTAAATGCCCACCGTGAGGGCGATCGCCAGCAGAGAACTGGTGAACACGCCAAACAAAATCGCCACCGCCACCATCAGCGAGAGTTCCAAAAACTGGAACAGCGCCGCAATCAAGAGGCTCGCCAGCGGAAAGGGCGCTCGATAAAAGCTGACCACCGTTACGAAAATCAGCGTCATGGCGGCCACCAGCACAGCCAGCACCGCCGATAGCCCCAAATGTTTGCCCAGAATGAATTCTGCCTTGCTGACGGGTTTGGCAATCAGCACATAAACCGTGCGCTTCTCGATTTCTTTGTTCACCAGGCCCGTGCCGACGAAAATGGCAATCACCAGCCCCGTCAGACCGATGGCCGCCAGCCCCACATCTAGCAAAATCTTCAGTTCCGTGCCCGCCGCCACTTCGGGCAGCAGCGCGGCGATCGCCACTAGCGCGATCGCAAACACGCCCAGCAAATACAGAATGCGATCGCGAATCACCTCACGAAACACATTCACGGCAATCACCCACACGCGACCGAGATTCACCGTCTCCTTACTCCCTTACGTCCCAAGCCCACTCGCCTGCCGTCTGCAAGCGTATCACTCACAAACCGCTTTGGCTGTAAACCCCTTTGGCAGTTCGTGCTGCATTTCGATTTTACGGCGGTTGCGCCAGCGAAATGCGTCGAAGGGGGTTGCATTCCACCCGCGTCAGCGGCGCACCCGCTACCACTTCGCCTGCACCCAGTGGCGGCGTAACCTGAGAAATCAGGCAAGCCTTTTCATAGACATAGGGAAAATTGGTGCTGGTTGGTCCCGTCCAGAGCATCCGCAGCCGCAGGGTATATTCCGGCTCGCCCGGAGGTACGACCGCGCTAAATCGCCAGAGCCTATCCTCAGCTAGTTCTTGGGCTGTCGATCGGTTTGCCACCTCAAAGACATAGTCTTGCAGGGCTGGAACTTGCTGATCCAGCGCAATCAGCCAGCGCTCGGTGTCACTCCAGGGAATTCCCTCCAGCGATCCCCTGATATAGCCCTCCGCCAGATTCATCAGCAGTTCTGCCCGGGGCACGCTGCGGCTGGGGTCGCGCTGATCTTCATCCAGGCGCACGACAAACGCACTCCGCCGAAAATCGTCCGACAACAGCGTCGGATAGTCGCGCAGCCAATCCTGCACCACAAAATGAAACTGAATCCAGCAGCTCATGGTGCCCGCCAGCACTGCCCGCAGGATCAGGTCTTGCCGCACCTTGGGGTCGGGAATGCTGAAGGTAAACCGAGGGAAAAAGTGGGGTACTGCCGCCGAAATTGCCGAAAAGATTGGCCAACTGACCCACGCCACGCGCCCCAAATCGCCCACCCATCCTGCAAACAGCACCACACAGGCCAGCGCCCCCGTGATCCACGGCCCGGTTTGGATTTCTAGCCCCAAGATATTTAGCTTGTTGCCCGACAGCGCCCAGCCAACTCCGACCGTCAGAAACAGCCAGCCAAACCGCGACAGCAAATCCTTGAGAATCAGCGTCTCAACTAAGATCGACAGCGCCCACGAAAACAAGCTCAGTAGCACCAGTGTCTGCCAGGAAAACGTCCGGGGCGGTCGCAACTGGTTCCAAAGTTCGTCGAGCAGTTCTTTCACAAAAAACGGTTCGTTGCTGCCAATGGATAGAATCAGTAGCCCTGGCACGCCAGGAAATAATGTGCCAAGCCATTCTATGCTACTGAGTTTCCATCCATAGAAGACACTTTTGCAGTTGTTCGGCCATCGTCTGGCGATCGCTCTGATAGCGCCGACCATGCCCCGGCAGCACCCATTCAAATGAGTAATGGGTTAGCCGCTGCATCGACTGCATTAGCACTGGCCAGGAATACCAGCAAGCGCGGCGAAAGGCATATAAATGGTTGAGTTCGGCAGACCAGGCCAGGTGATCGCCCGTGAACAACACCCGGTTGTCGTACAGCAATACTGTGTGCCCCTTGGTGTGGCCAGGAACCGGAATAATCAGCAAATCGGGTGCAAGCTGAACGGGTTCGCTGCCAGAAAGCTGAAGCTCTACCTCCGTGTGGCGCGGGTGATGTCATCCTGATGCAAAATGCGATCGCACCCAAAATGGTCATGAAATTTCTGATGATCCGCCACATCGTCGCGGTGCGTCAGATACAAATAGCGAATACCCCCCAGTTCCTCTAAACGCTTGACCAAAGGCGGCGCAAACCGGGGCGAATCGACCAATACATTGCCCTCAGGGCGCTGAATCAGATAGCTAGCCGCGCCGTAGGAATTTTCGGCATGATAGCCGCAGTGCGAAACAGTGTCCGTAATTGGAATTGGAAAACTGTGCTGGACTTGTTGAATGTCTTGAGGCTTTTCGACCGTTCCAATCGAAGCAGTGGGGCAAGACAGCAAGGCCTGCATCGCCCGTAAGCGCTCTGCTGCCGTCGTCGGCTGATGATAGACGGCCGACTGAGCGCCTGCCTCATAAAAAGTTTCAGGAGCCATCCACCGACAAGTATCGCAGTCGATGCAGGTGGAATCGACGTAGAAATCACCACTCACGTTTTCGGGGCGGCGCTGGGTGAGGTGTGCCATAGCATCCAAATGCAGTTGCGAATTGGAGAGAGCGTCAGGGGGGTGGGCGATCGCCCTTTGCCAACTTATTCTCCCTTTGCCAACTTATTTTCATAGAAGCGAACCGCCGCGTAGCCCAGCCCGTAAAGAAGTGAGGCGTTGCTCCCGATGCTGACGGCCGGCCCAGCAAAGGGAATCGCTTCCACCAAGCTGACTCCCGCCTTCACCACGCCAGAACTGCTGCTCGACACGCCCCACAGCGTCATCACCTCGCCCCGCCGCGCCGGATCTTCTGGCTCAAAACCATAAACGGCAGCAATGCGGTAAATCATCCCCGCTTGGAGGGCGCTGATCGCCGCAATCTCAATGCCCAAAAGACCCAACGCAATCGGTGGTGCAATGTTGGTCGCCAAACCAATGCCCGCCGCTTTCATAGCCGTATCGGAGATGATACGTCGCGCCAACTGTCGGGGCGTTTCGGCAGGGTATTGCTGTTGGAGCGCAGCCACATCGGTTCGCACTTCCGTCAGGCTGACCTGCCCCAAGGATGCCAGCAGCCACTTCAGCCCTGGCACCTGAGTCGCCCCCTTAACCAGCGGATTTTCCGCAATCGGCGTGGCGATGCGGCCAACGGCTTCCGTGCCCCGTTCGACCCAGTTGTGAGCATCAGGAACGACCGTTCTGACGGCTGCTTCCGCCGTGGTGACGGCGGTATCGGCAACGGTGGCGGCGACGTTACTGGCTGAAGAGACTGCGTTGGCGATCGCCTCGCCCACATTGTGAACCACATTCTGAACACAAAACCGGGAGTTCCCTGGCTCGGTCATACTTTTCCCTGGAGACTTTTCTCTTGAGATCTATACTCTCAAGCTTAGGGGCGATCGCTCGACCCAACATCCATCCTAAGATGCGAGCGCCACCTCGACTTTTTGCTGAAGTTCGCCCTGCTGATACAGCTCGATCATCACGTCCGACCCGCCAATAAATTCCCCATTGATATACACCTGGGGAATCGTCGGCCAGCTTGAATATTCCTTGATGCCCTGCCGAATCTCATAGTCTTCCAGCACATCTACCGTTTCGTAGGGCACACCGAGAGAATTCAAAATTTGCACAACGTTGTTAGAAAAGCCGCACTGGGGCATCAGCTTATTGCCCTTCATGAAAACCAGAATTTTGTTTTGGGCAATCAGATCGTCAATTCTGGCTTTGAGTTCTGGAGTCATGGTCTTGTGTAGAAAAAGTTCTGAAGAGTTGGGAAAGTGCAGACTTCAAATGCGTAGCTTTCTAAAGTTCCGCATCCTGCTAATAGTGTAGCGGGGAGGCTCAATCCTGCGAACCTCCCCACGCTCATCTCAGTTGAATCAGGAAGCCGCCTGCCCTGCGGCCCAGGATTCGGGGGTGTAGGTCTTCAGCGAGAGGGCGTGAATGGCTTCCGATGCCATCGCTGGGCCAACCGCGCGATACACCAACTGGTGCTGCTGGATCAGGCTTTTGCCCTCAAACGCTGAAGAAACCACAATCGCCTGATAATGGTCACCGCCGCCCGTCAGGTCTTGAATCTGCACCTGCGCGTCGGGCATTGCTTCTTTAATCATCGCCTCTACCTGGCTGGGACTAATCATCTCCGCGCTCCTAGATTGTGCTGCCTAAAGCATTATGCTGCCTAAAGCCAGGCTATCCCATGAGCAGTCTCAAACGCTGCCTCAAGAGTCACTTCAAGAGACTGCTGAGCCTGCTTCCCTACTGACGCGGTGCAGTGGAGGTCGAAGCGGGATCTTGGTTGCGGGGGAAGGGCGAATCAACAAAGCCCAGTTCATAAAGCTGGCGATAGGCCCGCTGCCCCAAATCACGAGTGGGGTTCTGGCTGCGAACGATTTGCACCAGCAGCGGGACAGCCAGGTCAGGCTTGTTTTGGGCCCGGTGAACCAGGGCAAGTTGATAGGTGGCTTCGTCCCGCAGTTGAGCCGTTTCTAAGGCGCTACGGCGCTGGCTGTCGGCGATGCGGTTGTCGATTGCCGTGAAGCTATTAAATAGCTCTTGGTAGAAATTAGACAGTTGGTTGAAAACCTGGCGGGCTTCTTGCAGCCGCCGCACGGCCAGATCATAGTTTTGCACGGCTGCTGCGGCGCGGGCTTCTTCCAGCATTCGCTGACCCGATCGCACGCTCAACAGGCTGCCGTCCTGAGCCAGCGGACGGAGGTCATCAGGATTGCTGGGGGTGACATTGGGAGCCGGAAGGCTGGGGTTTGCAGGGGTGACTGGCTCAAGCTGCTGCAAGCCCGCATCGGGGTCAGCAGGGCTGGGCGTTTGGGCGACAACGACGCTGGAAACAAGCGCAGTCGCGACTGCGGCGGGCATCGCCAAAAGCCAGGTCAAGGAGCGTGGACGAAGGGCGTTGAAAGATACCATGGGCCTCTGCGTAGACTTGAGAAGGTTGAAGAGAATAGACGTGAACCTGACCAAATGCACCTGCGAATGCACAGAGTAAATACTACCACTCGGATGCTTTGTCTATTTATTCTTGCTTAAACTTCGTGACCAAAAAGCACTGAGCGCAACCAATTGTGCTATGTACTGAGGGTTTATTGTCGTTTGAAGTTGAGTAGACCCCTATGACTGGATCTGTGCCGCCCGATCGCCCGTCTTCCGGTTCATCGCCGAGGGGTGGGGACGATTTTCAGGCAGAAGGAAATCCGGTAGACGCGATGCCGCCTGCCTCTGGCGTGTTGGTAGAGCAGGAGGGCATGATTTTGCAGCGGGGTGGCGAGGAATTGCGGCTGCAAAAGCTGGGCGATCGCTTTACGTTTCGCCCGACGGCAGATGCTCCCGCCGAAATGACCCTTGAGGACTGGGTTCAGCAGCTAGACGTAGAATCTCTGCGTCCGGTTCCCGGCGTGGACTTGATCGAGGTGAAAACGGCAGCGGGCCAGGCAGATGCCGGAATCGACCGGGCCAGGGCGCATCGGTACGTTGCCTTTGCCAGCCATGTCTATCAACTGGCGCAAAATCCCCAGACGCGGGTTTACCTGACCGATGAGCTAACGGTGCAGTTTGCCAACAGCGTGACGACGGAAGCAATGGGGGCGATCGCCCTCGAATTGGGCCTCAAGCCCGCCCAGCCCGTCGTCGGCATTCCCCAGACCTACGTGTTTGAGGTAACCCCGCAAGCCAGGGCAAACCCAATCAAGCTGGCCAACCAACTCATGCACCGCCCGGATGTGCTGCTGGCGGAACCCAACATCGTCATCCGCGCCCAGCAGCTTTATCGCCCCCAGGAGCCAGAATATCCCCGCCAGTGGTATCTGCAAACCCAGGGCGGCTCCCAGATTGCGCCGACGGCCCACATTTCTGTTGAACCTGCCTGGGACATCACGCGGGGCAGTCGGGCCGTTGTCGTAGCTGTCACCGACGACGGCTTTGATCTGAACCATCCCGACTTTCAGGGGCCAGGAAAGATCGTGCAGCCGCGAGACTTTAAGCTGCAAACCAATCTGCCGCTGCCAGAGGCCTCCCACGAAAACCACGGCACGGCCTGCGCGGGCGTGGCGATCGCCGAAGAAAACCAGTTTGGCATCGTTGGCGTTGCGCCCGGATGCAGCCTGATGCCGCTCCGCACCACTGGATTTCTGGACGATCAGGCGATCGAGTCGCTGTTTGACTGGGCGTTGCAAAAAGGGGCGGCGGTCATTTCCTGTAGCTGGGGGGCCAGCGCGGCCTACTTTCCCCTGTCGCTGCGGCAGCGGGCGGCGATTAACCGGGCGGCAACCCAAGGGCGCGGCGGCAAGGGCTGCGTCGTCGTCTTTGCGGCGGGCAACGCCAACCGCCCCACCAGCGGCACAGTCAACGAGCAGGGCTGGGTGAACAACGTCCTGCGGGGCAATACCCAGTGGCTGAACGGGTTTGCGGTGCATCCCGACGTAATCGCCGTGTCGGCTAGCACCAGCCTCGACAAAAAAGCCGCCTATAGCAACTGGGGCGACGCGATTTCGGTCGCCGCCCCCAGCAACAACGCGCCGCCGGGGATGTGGCTGCCGCAGACGGGCTACACCTACACGGGCCCACAAATTCGGGCGGCACTGCCGGGGGTGGGCGTGTTCACGACCGATCGCCTGGGGGCGGCGGGCTACGATCCAGGCAGCTTTACCAACACCTTCGGCGGCACATCGAGCGCCTGCCCGGTGGTGGCGGGCGTGGCGGCGCTGGTGCTGTCGGTCAATCCAGACTTGACGGCGCGAGAGGTGAAGCAGATTTTGCAGGAAACCGCCGACAAAATCGTGGACCCCGATCCCGACCCCCAACTGGGATTGCGCTTTGGCACCTATGATGCCAGCGGTCATTCCAAGTGGTTTGGCTATGGCAAGGTAAATGCGGCGCGGGCGGTGGAGGCAGCACGGCGCAGGATTCCGGCAGCGATCGCCCCTACAGAATGGCAGTCACTTTCCAACACTACCCCCGTCGCCATTCCCGACGACACCCCCCGCGGCGCAACCAGCATCCTGCAAGTGCAGGGCGATTCTCGTGGGGATCGCGCGGATCGCCCCCTGCGCGACCTGCGAATTACCGTAGACGTAGAACACAGCTACCTGGGCGACCTGGAAATCACCCTGCTGCCGCCCCAAGGCGAACCCATCCTGCTGCAAAGCCGCACCCTTGGCCGCCGCACCCGCCTGCAAACCACCTACACGCTGCAAACCACGCCACTGCTGCGGACGGTGCTAAACCGCTCAGCCCGGGGCGTGTGGCAACTGCGACTGGTAGACTGTGCGCCGCAGCACGTCGGGCGGCTGCTGGGCTGGCAGTTAAATTTGGGCTTTTAGGCACATTTAGGCACATTGCTAAACAGCCGCCGCTTTCGGCGATTTCCAGAGACGGTGCAAATTGAGGGGGGCGATCGCTATAAGATAAGGAATGTTGCAGGACATCGCGCTCTGTGAAGCCGCTGCCCGCCCAGGTTTCGCTTTGACCAGAATTTAGGTTTTAATCCTCACAAAACAACAATGGATATCGTCGAATTTTTTGAACAGAGCAGCGGCAAATGGTTCTCCCAGCGCACCAGCCATCACCTCGCGTTCAAGCAAACGGAGAGCGGCAAGTCCGACATCGTCATCGACCTGCTGAGCAAGGATGACCCGGCCGTCGTTGCGCTGTGCCAGCAATATGAAATCGACCCGGCCCTGGCGCTGTGCGGGGCCCGCGTCACTTGGGATGGCACGATGGAGTGGGACAAAGAAAAGCACGAAGGCTCCACCGTGATTGTGCCCGTTGCTGATGCCGACCAGCCCAACGAAGGCAAAATGCTGCGCGAACAGGGATACGCCGAAAAGGCCCCCGTGGCCGGACGTTACGTCATGGGCGATGACGACTCCCTAACGCTGATTACCGAATACGAAACCATGTATTCCGAAGAGCGACTCTGGTTTGCCAGCCCCAATCTGCGCCTGCGTACGAGCATCCTCAAGCGCTTCGGCGGCTTTAGCATGGCCACCTTTTGCTCCGAAATCCGCATGGGTGGTGCAAAATAGCCTGCCTGAATTCCCTTCTCTAAACCTGACCCCTAACCCCGAATGACCAACACACTCGACGACAAAACCATCGTCCGGGACTATTTCAACGCGACCGGATTTGACCGCTGGCGACGCATCTACGGCGACGGCGAGGTGAACAAAGTCCAGCTTGATATCCGCAAAGGCCACCAGCAAACTGTGGACACCGTGCTGGGCTGGATCAGAGAAGACGACAACGCCAGTGCCTTGACGATTTGCGATGCGGGCTGTGGCGTGGGCAGCCTCAGCATTCCTCTGGCGCAGATGGGCGCAACGGTCTTCTCTAGCGACATTTCTGAAAAGATGGTGGGCGAAGCAAAGGAGCGAGCCGAAGCGTTGGGTCTGTCCGGCAATCCCACCTTTGCCGTGCAAGATCTGGAGTCGCTCAGCGGCAAGTATCATACGGTGGTTTGCCTGGACGTGCTGATCCACTATCCTCAGGAAGAGGCAGCGCGCATGATTGCCCACCTGGGTTCCCTAGCAGAGTCGCGGCTGATGCTCAGCTTTGCGCCCAAGACGCTGGCCTACAGTCTGCTGAAGAAAATTGGCGATTTTTTCCCCGGCCCTAGTAAGGCCACCCGCGCCTATCTGCACCGCGAAGCGGATGTGGTTACCGTGCTGGAAAGCCAGGGCTGGACGGTGAAGCGCAATGCCATGACCAAGACGCAGTTTTACTTTTCGCGCCTGCTGGAGGCCGTTCGCTAAGCGTTGGCAATCGCTTTTGCCTTGCCACGGGGTTTCCTAAGCGACTGATTCAGGGCATTCTACGGGTGCATTGCTCATCTATTCGTTTGCGCTATTCACCCGACCTATGAAACTTCTTCGTCAAATAGCCTCTGGTGTGCTGCTCAGTCTGAGTATGCTGTTTCTGATGGTGGCGGCCCTTGCGCCATTTGACGAAAGCGAACCCCCTGAAGAACGGCGAGACATGCTGCTGGGTGGGCTGATGCTGGGGGTGCCGATGATGCTTGGGGGTGGCTGGCTGCTCTGGGGTTTGCGCCGAGATTGGCGAGAGGAGGAGAGCGATCGCCTCCGCAGTCTTTTCTTTGAAACGGCGCGGGCCCATAACGGCTGCTTCAGCGTGATGCAGTTTGCCATGGCCGCCAACATATCAGGCAACATGGCCAAGCAATACCTGGACGAGCGGGCAAAAGAGTTTGAGGCCAACTTTGAAGTAGATGAGCAAGGCGGAGTGTTTTATCGCTTTCCGCTGCGTCAGTTCGAGCCGCCCCAAGACCTGTCTTAACTACCTGTCTTGACTATCTGTCTTGACTATAGGTTCAGCCGACAGAGCGTAAGAATTTTTAACAAAAACTCTCATCAAATCAGACTACTGTAACAATTTAGGTGCTCTTTGCAACGGTTTAGTGCCAATTCGAGAGGAAACACGCCATTACCCGATGCAGTCCTTCAGCGCTGGCGTGTTGGGTTCATGTTGGGCGCAAGTCGGGCGTAAGGATCGGGAAACCGGAGCAAAAGTCTGGGTTTCCTGCCCCAGAGCGTCGAGTTGTGTCGATTAAGCTGGTTAAGAAAGCTGTCAAAACGCGCTGGAAAAGGCACCTAAACCGCTAGTGGATTTTCGCTAGTAGACGCATTTAGTTGGGATATTTAGCAGGACATTTAGCATGAGCAGCAATTTAGCATCCAAACTCCGCGAGGGAACCAAAAAGTCTCACTCTATGGCGGAGAATACGGGCTTTGTCGCCTGTTTTCTAAAAGGCACGGTAGAACCCACCTCCTATCGCAAGCTGGTGGCGAATCTCTATTTTGTCTATTCTGCGATGGAAGAAGAAATGCAGCGCCACCGTGAACATCCGCTGCTCTCTCATCTCTATTTTCCAGAGCTAAACCGCAAAGCCAGCCTAGAAAAAGACCTGACCTATTACTTCGGTTCCAATTGGAGAGATCAGGTTGCGCCCTCGACCGCCGCGCAAGACTATGTGGCTCGCATTCGGGAGGTGTCGAACGAGGCTCCCGAACTGCTGATCTCCCATCTCTACACCCGCTATCTGGGCGACCTCTCTGGGGGGCAAATTCTCAAGAAAATTGCTCAGAACGCGATGAATCTGTCGGAGGGCCAGGGCACCAGCTTCTATGAGTTTGAGCAGATTCCCGATGAGAAGGCGTTTAAGGTGATGTACCGCGATCGCCTCGACAGCCTCCCCGTGGACGAAGCCACCGCCGACCGCATCGTGGACGAAGCCAACGCCGCCTTTGGCATGAATATGTCCATGTTCAAAGAGCTAGAAGGCAACCTGATCAAGGCAATCGGCATTCAGCTCTTTAACCTGCTCACTCGCCGCACCCGTCGCGGCAGCACCGAACTGGCAACGGCAGAGTAGGGATTCAGAGGATCAGAGATTCAAATTTAGGGATTGCAACTTGGGGACTCATTTGGGGTTCTCATGCGGCATCCCGAAAAATCGGGTGAGTCTTTTGGGTTGGAGCGTTCGCACTGAAGCCGAGCGTTCTGGCCAAAAGGATTGACCCGATTGTTTTTTACAACATGGTTTTTGCACAGCCAGGACTTGTACAGCTAGAAGTAACGCTGTTTTTTGCCGATGTGGGGCGATCGCCCGACCTTGTTCTAACTCCTGAAACCGACCCTGAACCCCATCCCTCAACCCTGGGCCCCGATTCGGCGTAAAATTCAAAACACTGGCTAGTCAATCCCTGGCCGTTGATTCCTTGCGCCGGGCCTTACGAGATGCGTTTTGAAAAGATTCTGATTGCCAACCGTGGTGAGATTGCCCTCCGCATTTTGCGGACTTGCGAAGAGATGGGCATTGCCACTGTGGCAGTGCATTCTACCATTGACCGCAATGCGCTGCATGTGCAGCTTGCGGATGAGGCGGTGTGTATTGGCGAGCCGCCCAGCAGCAAGAGCTATTTGAACATTCCCAATATCATCGCGGCAGCGCTGACCCGCAACGTCAGCGCGATTCATCCGGGCTATGGCTTTTTGGCGGAGAATGCTCGCTTTGCAGAGATTTGCGCCGATCACCAGATCGCCTTCATCGGTCCCTCTCCGTCTGCAATGCGGGCGATGGGCGACAAGTCTACGGCCAAGGAAACGATGCAGCGGATCGGCGTGCCCACTGTGCCGGGGAGCGATGGGCTGTTGACCGACGAGAAAGAAGCACTGGCGATCGCCCGCAAAATTGGCTATCCCGTCATCATCAAAGCTACGGCGGGCGGCGGCGGCCGGGGAATGCGGCTGGTTCGCAGCGAGGCGGATCTGGTCAAGTCTTTTCTGGCTGCCCAGGGCGAGGCCGAAGCAGCCTTTGGCAATCCCGGTGTGTATCTAGAGAAATTTATCGAGCGGCCCCGCCACATCGAGTTTCAGATTCTTGCCGACGGCTATGGCAACGTGATTCACCTGGGCGAACGCGACTGCTCAATTCAGCGCCGCCACCAAAAGCTGCTCGAAGAAGCGCCCAGCCCCGCCCTCACGCCGGAACTGCGGGAAAAAATGGGGTCAGCGGCGGTGCGCGTGGCCCAAGCGATCAACTATCTCGGCGCGGGCACGATCGAGTTTCTGCTGGATGCCTCCGGTCAGTTCTATTTCATGGAAATGAATACGCGCATCCAGGTCGAGCATCCCGTCACGGAGATGATTACTGGAATGGACCTGATCGCTGAGCAGATTCGCGTGGCCCAGGGCGATCGCCTCCGACTCACCCAAGAGCAGGTGCAGTTGCGCGGCCACGCCATCGAGTGCCGCATCAACGCCGAAGACCCAGACCAAAACTTTCGCCCTGCCCCCGGACGCATCAGCGGCTACCTGCCCCCCGGTGGCAACGGCGTTCGCATTGATTCCCATGTCTACACGGACTACGAAATTCCGCCCTACTACGACTCGCTGATCGGCAAGCTGATCGTCTGGGGGAGCGATCGCCCCACCGCCATCCGCCGCATGAAGCGTGCCCTGCGCGAATTTGCCATTACCGGGCTGCCCACCACCATCGGCTTCCACCAGCGGATTCTGGAAACGCAGGATTTTGCAGACGGGCGCGTTTACACCAATTTTGTGGAGCAGATCATGCAACGGTAGGCGCGGGCTGACCTGAGCATGAACCCTGCCAACCCGGTCACCTTTTCCCTTAGCCCCTCAACTGCTCAATCAACGCCTGCCGCATGACCTCGACCGGAACCTCCTGCCCCAGCCACAGACGCAGGGCGGCGGCTCCCTGCTGCACCAGCATTTCCAGACCGCTGATGGGCATTGCGCCAAGGGCAGTGGCCTGCTGCAAAAAGCGGGTGGGGTTTGGGGTATAGATCAGGTCGTAGGCGATCGCCCCCGATTTCATCCCCGATTTCATCGTCAGCCCTGGCTCTGCACCCAGCGGCGAAGCCTGAGTATGGGGGTGCATCCCAATGGGCGTGGTGTTGACCAGCAGAGTTGCCCCGGGGAGGAGCTTCGGCAAATCCTCCCACGGATGCACCGAGAGCGCGGCAATCGGCGAGTTTCGCCAGCTTTGCTGAAAGGCTTTGAGCTTGTCTAGGTCGCGCCCGACGACGTGGATTTGCGCCAGGCCCAGTTGGGCACAACCCGCGACGACGGCCCGCGCCGAGCCGCCGTTTCCCAAAATCACCGCTGCGCTCTGGCTCCAGTCGGGCGATCGCTCTGGGGGCAGGGTCAACAGCGGCGACAGGAACCCTTCCACATCGGTATTGGTGCCGGCCCAGCCCGTTTCTGTTCGCCAGATTGTGTTCACCGCGCCCACCGATTGGGCAATCTCTGAAATATGATTCAGAAACGGTATCACAGCCTGCTTGTGGGGAATCGTGACGTTGAAGCCGCGCAGACCGATGGCGGCAAACCCGGCGATCGCCTGGGGCAGGTCTTCCGGCGCAACGGGCAGCGGCAAGTATACATAATCCACACCGAGATGGGCGATCGCGGCGTTGTGCATCACGGGCGAGAGCGAGTGGGAAACGGGATGTCCAATCACGCCCAAAAGTTTCGTAGTGCCAGTAATCCCGGTCATCATAGGTGCTTCAGCGGTGCAAATCGAGGGAGCAGGTTGAGGAGACAGGTCGGAGATCCGAATCGAACCTTTGTATCAGGGATGTGTGTCAGAATCATTACATCTATTGAGCACTGAGCAACGAATTGTCCATGCTGGGGACTGTGCTTGGCGGGCGTTATCGCATTATTACCATTTTGGGGGCAGGTGGCTTTGGACAGACTTACCTGGCCGAAGATGAGCAGCAGCCGCGCCGATGCGTGGTCAAGCAGTTCAAGCCCGTCAGCCAAGATTTGCACCTGCTGGTGGTGGCGCGTCGCCTGTTTGATACGGAGGTGGAAACGCTGCGTCGCCTGGGGCAGCACGACCAGATTCCCGAACTCTACGACTCGTTTCAGGAGGGCGAAGAGTTTTATCTGGTGCAGGAATTCATCGAAGGGCACGCGCTGAGCGAAGAGTTTGCAGACAGACGGCAGTTTTCGGAACCCGAGGCGATCGCCCTCTTGCACGACGTTCTCAACGTGCTGAGCTTCGTCCACCAAAATCAGGTCATCCACCGCGACATCAAACCCGCTAACCTGATCCGCCGCAAATCCGACGGCAAGCTGGTGCTGATTGACTTTGGCGCTGTGAAAGAAATTCAGACGCGGCTGACGGGTATTTCTGGACAAACCGAGGTGACCGTGGGCATTGGCACCCAGGGCTATACGCCCAGCGAGCAGCTCATGGGGCGACCCCGCTATTGCAGCGACCTCTATGCCCTAGGAATGACCGTAGTGCAAGCCGTGACGGGCTGCTTGCCATCGCAATTGCCAGAAGACCCAGAAACCCTAGATGTCCTCTGGCAGCACCAGGCAACAGAGATTAGCCCCGGTCTGAAGCTGATTCTCGACTATCTGGTGCGCTATGACTTTAGCCAGCGCTATCAGTCGGTGGCAGAGGTGCAGCACGCCCTGGCGCAACTGGCAGACCTGCCCACCGATTTGATCGATACACCCACATCGCTGCTGCCGCCTGGGGTTGCCCATCGCACGCAGCCGTTGCCGCCGCTGTCTTGGCGCGATCGCCTGCGGATGGGCTGGCGGGGCCTGGCGATCGCCACGGCCACCGCCGCCGCCCTGTCCCTGGGGCTAAAACACCTCGGCTGGACGGAACCCCTAGAGCGCCTCGCCTACGACCAGATGACCCGGTTGCAACCCGCCCTGCCGCCAGACGATCGCCTGCTCATCGTGGGTATTTCTGAGGCAGATTTGCAAGCGCTGGGGCGGGCTACACCGTCGGATGCTGACGTGGCAAAGGTGCTGCAAACCCTGCAACGGGCAGAGCCACGGGTCATCGGGCTGGGGCTGTGGCGCGATTTGCCCCAGGAACCGGGTCGAGCAGCGCTTTTGGAAGAACTGCGATCGCCCAAGGTCATCACCTTCATGCAGTTGGGCAGCGTTGCCACGCCCCAAATTCCGCCGCCGCCCGGAGTGCCGCCTGTGCAGGTGGGCTTTAGCGATTTGCTGGTGGATGCCGATCGGGTCGTGCGGCGGGGGCTGATTTTTGGCGGCGAGTTTCATTCCTTTGCCGTGCGGCTGGCGCAAAAGTATCTGGCGAGTGAAAACTTAGGACTCCGCACCAGTTCTACCAATCCTGGCGTTGCGGAATTGGGAGGCATTCCGCTGCCCCCGCTCGAATCGACTGCGGGCGGCTATCAGCGGCTCGATGCGGGCGGCTATCAGCTTTTGCTGCGCTATCGATCGCCTGCTGCGCCTGCGCCCGTGGTGGCATTTGCCGATGTGCTGAACGGGCGCGTGGCGGCGGATCAGGTGCGCGATCGCATTGTGCTCATTGGCACCACTGCCCCCAGCGGCAAAGACCTGTACTACACGCCCTTCAGCGCTGGCCAGCAGACCGAACACCAGATGCCGGGTGTGGTCATCCATGCCCAAATCACCAGCCAGTTGTTGAGCCTGGTGCAAGACGGGCGGCGGCTGATGGGCTATTGGCCCGATTGGGCAGAGGGGCTGTGGATCATTGGCTGGGTTGTCGTGGGCGGCGGGCTGGGCTGGTTTCTGAGACATCCGGCCGGGCTGGGTGCGGGCGGCGTGGCGGCAATCGGCATTCTCATCGGCAGCAGCATTTGGCTGTTTGGGCAGCAGGTGTGGATTCCGGTGGCTACGCCAGCGATCGCCCTCACGCTGGCCACGGTAGGATCTGCGGCCCATCGCATCTATCGGGAGTCCAAGCTGGACACCGACCTCACCCGCCTCGTTTGGGACAAAACCCTGATCACTGACCTTGGTCGTCGGGGGCACTCGCCATGACCCCTGCTCCCTCCTCCAAGGACAAGGACATCGCCAACCCGCTGCCTGGAATCCGGCTCAACCGTCAGCAGCGCAAAGCATTGCGCGAACTGGAGAAGTTTACCCGCAGCAGCGAAAAGCTCTATCTGCTGACGGGCTACGCGGGCACAGGCAAAACCACGCTGCTGCAAGCCCTGATCCGCCGCCTGCGCGACAAAGGAGACCGCCGCCGCATCGTCCTGACTGCTTTTAGCAACAAAGCGACCAAAGTTCTAGAGCGGATGGCCGACGAGTGGCAGCTCGAAATCGACTGCATGACCTGTTGCAAGCTGCTGGGGCTGCGGCCAGAAATTGACTCGGTTTCAGGCACGCAGGTCTTTAAGCCCGATCGCGACAGCGAGAACCACTTCGACCGCTATCATCTCGTGGTGGTAGACGAAGCCTCCATGATCAACGCGGAAATGTGGGGACTGCTCACCAACGCCGTCAATAGCCTCCTCAGCCAAACGCAGATTCTATTCGTCGGCGATATTGCCCAACTGCCGCCCATTGGCGAACCAGAATCGCTGGTGTTCAGCCAGATTCACCACCGCTCCGACCTGACCGAAGTGGTGCGCTATGGCGGGGCGATCGCCCTCCTGGCCGAATCCATCCGCAACAACCTCACCCGCCCCGAGCTGCCCAATTTTGAGACAAATGCCAATGGCGATCGCACCGAAGGCGTAATCGTCGCCCGCCGCATGGACTGGGAACGCCTGTTAATCCGCGCCTTCCAGAGCGAGTCCTATCAAGCAGACCCCGATTACGTCCGCGCCCTCGCCTACACCAACCAGCGCGTCCGGGAGCTAAACCACAAGATCCGCCGCGCCATCCACGGAGACAAAACGCCGCGCTTTGTGAAGGGCGATCGCCTCGTCGCCAACACGCCCTACATCGTCGGCGAGTCCGTGATTCTGCAAACCTCCAGCGAGTGCGAAGTCCTGTCCGTCGAAACCACCGACGAGGGCGACTGGCACGTCTGGCGGCTGCATGTCCTGACGGACGACAGCAAACATCGCAGCCTCAGCGTCCTCCACGAACTCAGCCAGGGACAATACGCCCGCCTGCTCGATGCCTACGCCAAAGACAAGCGCTGGAGCGAGTTCTGGCATCTCAAAAGCGCCTTTGCCGATGTCCACTACGCCTACTGCCTGACGATTCACAAGTCCCAGGGGTCAACCTTCCAAAACGTGTTTGTAGATGTGCCCAACGCCCTGATCAACCGCAACATCCGCGAACGCAACCAACTCCTCTACGTCGCCGTCACCCGCGCCGCCCAGCGCCTCTTCCTATTTCAATAACTGCGGCGTTATAAGGACTGAATCCATAAAGTGCTGGCTGATACACTACTCCTATCCAGAACAAAGCAAGTTAATCTAGATTATGGGTTTTACTCGGCATTAAGGGGGTTGGCTTTGATGAAAACGCTGGAGGAGATTCAACAGCGGCTTATACAAAACAAACCATTCTTAGAAGATCATTACAAGGTTCGAGAGTTAGGCATTTTTGGTTCCTACATTAGGCAAGAACAGACCGAAACCAGCGATGTGGATGTGCTAGTTGAGTTTTCTGAAACACCGAGCTTGCTGAAATTCATCAATTTGGAAAACTATCTCAGCGACACTCTAGGGGTTAAGGTCGATCTGGTACATAAGGCTGGTTTAAAGCCCCGTATTGGCAAGCGAATTTTGGCAGAGGTTGTCTACGTTTGAGCCAGCGAGATGTTGCAAACTATTTGCAGGATATACTGGATGCTGTTAATGCGATTGAACAGTTCACGAATAGTCTTGAGTTTGAAACTTTCTCGCAGAATCTAGAAAAAATCTTTGCAGTTTCCAGGGCAATTGAGATTATTGGTGAAGCGGTGAAGCGCATCCCTGATTCAGTTAGAAATCAATATCCGAGTGTTCCCTGGCGGGACATTGCCGGAATGCGAGACAAGCTGATTCATGATTATTTCAATACAGATGTAGCGATTATTTGGAAGGCGGTTCAGGAGGACATTCCCCAGCTAAAAATTATGGTTTCTGGCATTTTAGAAACTTTAGAAAAGTAATAACTAAGAGAAAATATCACATTATCTAGTTGGCTAAAATAGACCGTCAGATTTCTCTAATCCCCGCCGACTGTATAGCCGCCTAAAATAGTAGTACATATGGCAGTACACACAGCTTAGTCTCGACGCTCTTGGTCTCGACGCTCAACGTCTGACCTCTCCCCCCGGATCATATGGAATAGCTGGAAAGCTGACCGTGTATCAGATTAATGCATCAGATTGGCAATCCAAAATCGTCAATCTAAAATCTAAAATCAACCCGCCCCATCTCTAACCCCCCTTTCCCGCGTGCCCTCATTGCCTCCTCTCACGCCTCTACTCAAAGACCCGGAACGCCTGGAGACGCGGCTCAAGGAAATTCCTCAAGAGCCGGGGGTTTATTTTATGCGCGATGCTGCCGATAACATCATCTACATCGGCAAGTCCAAAAGCCTGCGGAGCCGCGTGCGGTCGTATTTTCGGGAAGACCCCTACCGAGAACATCGAATCGCCTGCATGACCAAGCAGGTGGTGGAAATTGAGTTCATCGTAACGGATACCGAAGCCGAAGCGCTGGCGCTAGAGGCCAATCTGATCAAGCAGCACCAGCCCCACTTCAACGTGCTGCTGAAGGATGACAAGAAGTATCCGTTTCTCTGTATCACCTGGAGCGAAGAGTATCCGCGCATCTTCATCACCCGTAAGCGCAAGCTCAACAGCAAGGATCGCTACTACGGCCCCTATGTCGATGTGGGGCTGCTGCGGCGCACGCTGAACCTGGTCAAGCGGGTGTTTCCGCTGCGCCAGCGTCCCCAGCCGCTATTTAAAGACCGCCCCTGCCTGAACTATGACATTGGGCGTTGTCCTGGGGTGTGTCAGCGGCTGATTAGCCCGGAGGACTATCGCAAGACGCTGCAAAAGGTGGCGATGATCTTTCAAGGACGCACCCAGGAGCTAGAAGCCATCCTGACAACGGCAATGGAAAAGGCGGCCGAAGATCTGAACTTTGAGTATGCGGCGCGGCTGCGCGACCAGATTCGCGGCATTCAATCCCTGGGGGCAGATCAAAAGGTGCAAACGCCGGATGATACGGTGTCACGAGATGCGATCGCCCTAGCGGCCGACGAACACCACGCCTGTATCCAGCTTTTTCAAATTCGCGCGGGGCGGCTGGTGGGGCGGTTGGGCTTTGTGGCGGATGCCCAGTCGGGCACGCCAGGAGCCATCTTGCAGCGGGTGCTGGAAGAACATTATCAAACCGTGGAGGCGATCGAGATTCCCGCAGAAATTTTGGTGCAGCATGAGCTGCCCGACGGCGACATTCTGGCCGAATTTCTCACCCAGCGGCGCGGGCGCAAAGTTCACATCTTCCTGCCCCAGCGCCAGACCAAAGCCGACCTGATCGACATGGTGGAGCGCAACGCAGGCTATGAACTGGCTCGTACCCAGCGCTTTGCCGACCGCAACAACCAGGCCATGCTCGACCTGGCAGAAATCCTCGACCTGCCCGACCTGCCCCACCGCATTGAGGGCTACGACATTTCCCATATTCAGGGGTCGGATGCCGTCGCGTCCCAGGTCGTGTTTATCGACGGAATGCCCGCCAAGCAGCACTATCGCCGCTACAAAATCAAAAATCCCACCGTGAAGTCGGGCCACTCCGACGACTTTGCCAGCATGGCAGAAGTGATTCAGCGCCGCTTCCGCCGCTATGCCCAGGACCCAAACCTCCAGCGAGTGGGCAATCCTGATTTTCCTGACCTGGTGATGATCGACGGCGGCAAGGGGCAGCTTTCGGCGGTGGTGGCCGTGCTGCGAGAAATGAACCTGCTAGAGGATGTAAAGGTGGTTAGCCTGGCCAAGCAGCGCGAAGAGATTTTTCTGCCGGGGGAATCGCTGCCGCTGACAACGGAGGCCGAGCAGCCGGGGGTGCAGCTTTTGCGGCGACTGCGCGATGAGGCACACCGCTTTGCCGTCAGCTTCCACCGACAGCAGCGGAGCGATCGCATGAGGCGCTCTCGCCTGGAGGATATTCCGGGTCTGGGGCATCACCGTCAAAAGCAGCTTCTGGCCCACTTCCGCTCGATCGACTATCTGCGCGAAGCCACTGCCCAACAAATCACCGAAGTCCCCGGCATCGGCCCCAAAATGGCGCAGCAGATTTACGACTACTTCCATCCGCAGCAGGATCGGGAAGATGAACTGAAAGCGGAATCAGCATCATCCTAGTGGCTAATCATCCACGGGCGACCCCCGGTGTGATTTTTGACCCTTGGGGGCGATCGCTCTTCTGTGCGCTGAATCAGTTTGGGTTCCTTCGCTTCCTGCTTGAGGCGGAGAGAGCCTGACAGGATGGCCGGCGGCGAGAAAATGCGCTGGGCTGGCTGCTGACAGGTGGGACATTCAGCAGGGAGGTTGCGCTCATCGAGCGATCGCCACTGATCAAAAATGCCACACTCCGGACAGCGAAATTCGTATAACGGCATAGTTGTTCTGCATCCTGCAATTTTGGTTCATACTTTCAGTTTTTACCTTTAGCTCCTTCTCTGCGATACCTAAAATGCGATACCTAAAAAAGGTAGCGGGGCGAGGCAGTAGGACAAAAGGGGCGATCGCTAAACAGGTAAGATATTCTGGTCAAAAATTTCTGTCGGAATCGCCAGCGTCGCGCAGGCATTTGGAATATCTACAATGCCGCTCACCCGCCCTTCCACCGGGGCGCAACTGAGCAATAGATAAGCCTGTTCGCCCGTATAGCCAAACTTCTTCAAATACTCAATCGCATTCAAACAGGCCCGCCGATACGCAATGTGGACATCCATGTAATATTGCTTGCCCGTGAATTCATCGACCGAAATTCCCTCAAAAACCAGGTATTCCGAATATCTGGGTTCAACAGGGCCCGGCTTAAAGATAGGATTCACCATGCCATATTTCTCCATGCCGCCCTTGATAATGTCCACATGCAGATCGATATAGCCCGACATTTCGATCGCACCGCAAAACGAAATTTCTCCATCCCCTTGGGAGAAGTGAATATCGCCCATCGAAAGCTTTGCGCCTTCGACGTAAACCGGGAAGTAAATGCGCGTGCCCTTCGAGAGGTTCTTAATATCGCAGTTGCCTCCATGTTCTCGCGGTGGCACGGTTCGCGCCGCTTCGGCCGCAACTCGCCCATACTCAGACGCAGGAAGCGTACCTAGAATGGCGTTCGTCGGGTTCGGCAAGGCAGCCAGGACGGGTGCATCGCCTGAAAGCCCCGCTCCGTAGGTTCGCAAATCGGGCGCAGTCTGTACCAGTTCGGCTTCGCGCTGGTTCCAGGTTTTCAGTAGTTCGTGAGAGGGAGCGCAGCCGATCAGTCCAGGGTGAATAATGCCTGCAAACCGCACCCCTGGAATATGTCTTGAGGTAGTGTAAATGCCTTGAAAATCCCAAATTGCTTTCGCAGGATTTGGGAAATGATCTGTCAAAAAGCCACCCCCATTTTTCTTATCAAAAATACCTGTAAAGCCCCATTCGTCCCCTTGCAAAGCCCCAATGTCTAGCAGGTCAACCACAAGAATATCGCCTGGCAGGGCCCCATTGACCCAGATTGGCCCGCTGAGGACATGCACCACGGTCAAATCCACATCGCGAATATCATCAGGGCTGTCGTTGTTCTTGATTTGACCGTCTGTCCAGTCTTTGCATTCAATCCGAAAGATATCCCCCGGATTGACAGACACCACGGCGGGAATGTCTGGATGCCAGCGATTGTGCCCAGGCAATTCTTGCTCGTTCATTGGCTTGGTTAAATCTATCTTAAATAACGTCTTCGGCATAGGAAAACCTCTATTTACTTGTTTTGCTTGGGTCAGATTTTGGGTCAGATATTATTTGTTTTTATAGGGCTTCAAATTAACAGACATTACTGCTTAATTGCGTACTTCAAACAATATCTGAAACCAGGTTAAAAAGCAGTTTAGCAACTTCGTATCGTATGCTCAGGCACTCATGTAAACTGTCAAATCGACTACTAAAAGACTCGATATGCCTCTCGCAAAAGGTGAATTTGAGGCGATCGCTCACCCCAAAAGTTTCATTATTTGCAATCTTTTTATAACTTCATTTAACGCAACACAAAAACAAAAAATAAAACCATCTCTCCAGGAATTATGAAGCGCTGCAATCCTCTCGCTTCAATCCTCTGGAAAGATGGTTTCTGTCGTTTAATTCCCTTCTGGTAAGTCCCTTCTAGGAAGGGCTTAAGAAAACTCTGCTACAGCGTTTTTGAAGCTAGTGAGGCGCATGGATGGTCAATAAGCCCTTGCCTCGTGAGGGCAGCATGTGCCTCACCCCGCAAGAAAATGCTGTAGAGCCGAATTCAATCTCTAACTTGCCTAACTCGTCTAATGAGAACCACTCCAGGGTTGGCAATCTATCGCAGCATTTCGGCTGGCTTGAGCGGCGCAGTGGTTTTACGCCAGGAGGTGGGTTCCTGGGTTGCATTAGCCTGACTGGTGCGCGAGGCGGCTGTGCGCTTACTGCGACGAACGGCATCTGCGAGTCGAGAGGGTTGGGGTGGGGTGGTTTGTCCTGTGGGCAGGGCGATCGCCATCACCCGACTCGCTTGCAGATAAAGCTCACCGTCGGGCGTAAAGCGTGCCAGAGCAGCCTGGAGCGACGTATCCAGCTTTTCTACTTCTGCCTTAAAGTTTTCAGGTTGATTGACCGGATCAAAGGTTGCCAAAAATGTCACGTTGGCATCCGGAGTGAAGATCACATTCGCATCTTGCTGGCTCAATTGCCAGGCTTCCTGAAACTTTCCATCTGGCGCAATCTGCCACAGGTTTAGCTCCGCCTGCCAGTTTCCTTGTCCGACTTCAGCAATCTGACGATCCAGAATGGCGTAGGGAATATCGGTTTCGCTATTGGTTTCAGGGTTTGCGCCTTCGACCAAATATCGAACCGCAGAAACCGTGATTTTGGTCTTGCTGGGCAGGGAGGTCGTGCCCGAAACCGTATACGTACCACCGCCTTCGTCCTGGATTTCGCGAATAGATAAGTTAAGTGGGGTGCTGGAGTTGGTCAGACCACGCAAGTTCGCAGGGGCAGACGAGCAGCTTAGAGAGCCAACTGCCATAACCGAAATCAGTCCTAAGAGAACCAGTCTTTTGAAAATCAAATTAGTGGCTTGATGAGCGGTTTGGGACGGGGTTCGGAGCATGGTACTGAGGGCCATTTTTCGAGCTTGGGTTTGCGCTTGAATAAGGGCAGTTTGGCTAGCTTGGCGTAGGAACGACAACATGAGAACCGATAGGGGGTGAGAATGTTTAGGAATGGACAATTTTCAGGATCTGAACCGGATTCGTCGATGGGGACAATGTACAGTGGACGGGATGGGTTAACCGATGAACCAGATTTTGATTGACGATCGGTACAAGTCGAGTCTAAACATGAGTTGGGCGATCGCACGAAATCCACAAAGTTTGAACGTAAATCCGCCTCAAACTTCATCTAACCTACATAAGGTTGCCCCCAACCCTTAAAACCTTCATCATGATGCGGAAGTGATCCATGGCTTGGATATTAACCAGTTTGCTCAAGAGTATCTTGCTGAATAGCCGATCCACCTCCAGTTCTGCCCTGATCTGGCTAGGATTGGGACTCGTGCTTGCCAACACTGCTACCGCATCTGCCTCTGATGTGCCGGATCAGCCCCCCTCTGATTCAAACTTCCTGGCACAGAGCGCGACTCCAGAGATTCCGACTGACTCAGCCAGCGGTGGTGTCGCCCCTGAATCCGTAACGGTTAGCAAAAATTTATCCGAGGCTCTGCGTCCGGCGATCGCCCAACAGAACCCGCCCACCGCGCCAATCGCTTCCAATGCCGATTCCAATACAGATAGCTCAAATCCTGAAATGACCCGTGCGATTGCAGCGGCCGAATCCGCAGCGGCACATGCCGCAGGGGCCTCAATCAACCCAAACGGTTTTATCAGGATCGGGGCGGCTGTCGAACCTGACCCCCCAGCGTCAGCCTCAACCATCTCTCCGGCTGCACCTTCAACCCTATTTTCAGGACTTCCAGGGGCGATCGCGGGTTCCTCTACTCCCTTCACGTTTTACCCCGTCACCCCGGGCGCTCCAGTCGGCGGTACGGCCGCAATCCCTCCAATGCCTGTCCAGATGACTGGGCAAATGCCCGGACTGGTTCCCGGAACCCCAGGCTCCCCCCTCCCAACCGCCTACGGCACACCACAGTCTGGAATGGCTGGTGCATTGCCCCAGGGCCAAAGCCCCAGTTCCTCGGCTCCCTTCGTGTTCTACATGCCAGCTCAGCCAGGTTATCCAGTCCAGCCTGTGCCCAGCGCTGGCAACGGCTTTAGTAATGGACTGGGCAACATGGCAGGCGGCCCAGCCACTTATCCAGCCACCGTCATCGGCTATCTGCCCAACGGCACGCCTGTCCCCGTCATCGTGCAGATGCCCATAGCAGGCTATGGCTACCCCAGCGGATCGGCCATCGGCTATGCCAATCCCTACGCACCTGTCTCAACTCCTAGACAAACCTTTCCTGGACAAACTTTTCCCGGACAAGCCTTTCCTGGACAAACTTTTCCCGGACAAGCCTTTAATCCGAATGCAGGCTTTGTCTTTCAACCGCCAATGCCCCAGGGCACGGCTCTATCGATGCCCGGTGGAATGCCGGGATATGGCTACGGCAGCCAGCCACAGACCAGCCCGATGGGTCTCACACCCGGTGTGGTTCCCAATCTCCCTGGCTACGGTATGGCTCCGGGCTATGCCGCACCCTATAGCGCTCCAGGCAGCCTCGCCACAGCCCAGCCTAGCTATGGGTATCAGGGATATGGATATGGCGGCGCAAACACAGGTGGCATGAGCGCTAATGTTCCAGCGCTGCCAATGGGAGTGCTTGGGGCAGCCATGCCATATCAAATGCCAGGGTGGCCGGTGCCCAACAGACAACCAGCCGCAGTCCCCACAATTCCACCGCTAGAGTTCGCGCCGCTGAGCGTCCCTGCTGCGCCTTCTAGAACCGGCAACCCCTCTACGCCACTGCCGCCGCCGCCTTACCAAAGCCAGACCGTTCCCGCTGGGGGTGCAGCGCCAATAAGCCCTGTGCTAGCACAGACTCTACCCCCTACCTTTGTGCCAAACATCCAGCCAATCCAGCCTGCGCCGCTGCCGACGCAAAATCCAGGCTTTGGCTTTGAGCAACCGGGATTTCAGCAGCCAGGCATTCAAACGATTCCCGTTGCGCCACCAGGTGCAGCCAATCAGCTTGCGCCCGTTCCCACTGCGCCTGTGTTGGGTCAGCCCTTTCCCGCGACGACTGGCCAGGAGTCGCTGCCAGGGCGACGCGAAGCCCTGACTCAGCCAGTTCTGCAATTTCAAGCAGGGGCAATTTACCAGGCCGATGAGTTTTCGGCACGGGGACGGCTGAGCGGTATCTATCCGTTTTCTCCCAACTTCCTAGTGGGGGGGTCGCTGGACTTGGCGACGGGGGAGGCCTTCACCGATGACGATGGTCTGAACCTGAACGAGCTTTACATTGCGGCATCGCTACCGGACATTCCCAGTCTGCGCCTGATAGCGGGGCAGATGGATTTGACTTCTTATTTCGACCGCAACAGCTTCGCCAAAGACTCGCTGACCCACTTCTTCAATCCCGTGTTTCAGACCAACCCGGCACTGGCGGCAGCGGCCATTGGTTCCCGTCCAGGTATTCTGCTGAACTGGAGCATTACCGATAATTTAGAGGCGAAGGTTGCGACCTTCTCCTCGGATCGGAGTATTGATGACTTTGCGCTGAATGCGTTTGCGGGCGAAATCGGGTTCCGAGTCGGTAATCTGATCCTGCGAGGGACGTATACCTCGTCGATCGACGGCGGTAAAAATGACGGCTTCCGCGAGTCGGGTATCGCCCCACGGGGAGACGGCACGTTTGGGATTGATTCGGATGACCAGGAAAGCGCTTATGGCGTGAATGCTGAACTGTTCATTCCTGAACTCAATCTGGGTCTGTTTGGGCGCTATGGTCAGTATTACAACCGAGATCTGGACGAGTCGGGCGATACCTATAGCTTTGGGTTCAACTTGTTTGACCTGTTTCGGGATGGCGATCGCCTCGGTTTGGGCTATGGTCAGGCACTTTCCAACGCGGGTCTACGTCAAAGTGCCGGGGCCCGCCGTCCCGATGTGCTAGAGGTCTTCTACGACCTGCCTGTGGCTCGCAATATCCGCATGGGCTTTACGTTCCAGCAGCTTAATGAATTTTCGGAATCCATTGCCGGGGTTCGCCTGCGGGCTGATTTTGATGTGCTGCCGCGCGGCAGTTTCTAAGTCATCCTTGCTGAGTCCCCTTGGTTCGATATCCCTGTTCGATTACACGGTTGAAGTGGAGTATCCAACGGGCGTAGTTGATCTGCGCCCGCTCAGGTTCCTCAGGTTAGTCATCCAGAGCCATTAATTTTGGTTCAGATTAATTCTGGGCAGAGCAATTTTGGATCAGAGCAATCTTGGGCAGAGCATGATTTTGATGAGAGGCCGCCTGTTGAGGCAATCCGTAGAGGCGATCGCCCAAGGCGGAAACCCCATTATGAAAACCCCATTTTGAGGCAGATTGGCAGACTGATGAAACAGTTGCAAACACAAATCGGTTGTTTGGCTGGGCTGGCGCTGTTGAGCAGTTCTCTGCTGGGAACGCTGCCGCTAACCGCGCCACCCGCCCTGGCCCAAGCGGTTCCGTCGGAAGTGCGTCGGGGCTATACGCTGCTCAACCAGGGCTTGGTGGATCAGGCGATTCGCGTTTTTCAGCAAGTACTCCGCTCTGATTCGCAATCGCTGGAGGCGCAGTTGGGTTTGGCGATCGCCCTTCGGCGGGCCGGGCGCGATGCCGATGCGTTCAATGCCTATCGGCGCGTGCTGGAGCTTGATCCCAACAATCGGCTGGCGCTGCTGACGGTGGGCGTGCTGGGCGGATTTCGCCCCGAATGGCAGGCGCAGGGCATCGAAGCGCTAAACCGACTGCTGACCATCAACCCTAACGACAACGAAGCGCGGGCCCAGCGGGCGCTGTTGCTGGGCTATCAGGGGCGCTTTGCCGAGTCGCTGGCAGACTATGCCATTGTGCTGCAAAACAACCCAACGCCAGAAGCAGTGCTGGGTGCGGCAGAAATCCACGCCTACGCCGGAGAATATCAGCGCAGTCTGGACTTGTTTAACCGCTATCGGGCGACGGGCCGGCCCATTCGGGGTGGACAGGCGATCGCCTATGCCCTGGCCCTGCGGGAAACAGGCAGTGCGGGCCAGGCGGTAGAAGTCTTGGAGGCAGAACTGCGGCGATTCCCGCAGGGATCGCTTCGCGAATCGCGCACCCTCGACAGCACCACGATTCAAATCCGCTCGGCGCTAGCGTCGGCCTATGCTGCCAATGGCCAGGTCAACCAGGCGGCTTCGGTGATTACACCGCTGCGGGGTCGCCAGGATTCTCGCCTGGCCCTAGCGCGGGCGCTGAATGACATTGCCCGCTACAGCAATAGCCCTGCCTACGCTCAGGAGGCGATCGCCCTGTATCGAGAGGTGCTTCAGTCGCCCCAGCTCACGGTGGGCATGGCGCGAGAGGTGGCAGACGTGCTGAGCGGCTATCCGTCGGAGCAGGCCCTCGCGCTGGAAGTCTATCGCCAACTGTCCCAGCAGCAGCCGACCGACGTGGGTTTGCAGGTGCAGGTGGCCGTTCTAGAACGGCAAGTCGGGCTAATTACCAACCAAACGTTCCAGCAGCGGCTCCAGACCTATTTTCAGCCACTCCCTGCCGATCCGGCGCAACTCAGGGCGATCGCCCAGGCCCTCATCCGACTCGATTCCCCCGGCATTGAGCTACTGCCCTACTACCAGGCCTTGGTAAATTCTGGGGTGAACGAGCCATTTCTGAACTTCCGCATCGCCCAAATCCACATTCGACGAGGAGATTTAGCCTCTGCCCGCAGTGCGCTGGTGGCCTATTCCGCTACCTCAGCAGGCCAGCAAGACCCCTTCGCGATTCAACTACTGCTGGCAGAAATCGACCGCCGCGAAGGCAATCCCGAAGCCGCCGCCCAGCGCTACCAGTCCATCCTGGTCAGCAATCCGGGCGATCGCGGCGTGGTGATTGGAGCGCTGCAAGGGCTGGCAGGCATCCGCCAATCCCAGGGGCGCACGGCCGAAGCGCTGACGATTTACGACCAGATTGTCGCCCTCGACCCAACGGACTACGCCAAGGTGCTGGGGCGCACCAGCCTCGCCTATCAGGCAGGGTTTCTGGGCGTTGGAGAAGCCGAAGCCGTGCTGAATGCGTGGCTGGCTAGCCGCCCGCTAACCGACACCCCGCCAGAACTGTACAGCCTGGCCGGGGCCCTGCCCGCCAACCCCCAGCGAGAGCCGTTGTACAATGCACTGCTCCAGGCAGACCCGGAGAATATTCCGGTGCGGATTCGCCAACTCCAGGTTGTGTCGGTTCGCAATCCCCAGCTTGCTCAGGCGCAGATCCGCCAGATTATCGCCCGCGACCCAGACAACCTCGGCGCTTATTTTGTACAGGCGCAGTTGGCTCAGGAGCAGGGCAATTTGGGACTATCGGCCCAAGCCTATGAGGAAATTTTGCGGCGATCGCCCGGTAATATCGATGCCCTATCAGCTCTGGGCGGCGTGCGATTCCAGCAGCGTCGCTATAACTCTGCATCGATGATCTACAGCGAGGTGCTAGCTATTCAGCCCAACAACCCCACGGCACAAAGTGCGCTCTTGGGGTTAACCGCCGCCCAGGGCAACAAGCTCGAAGCGCTGGCGCAAATTGCAGCCATGCAGTCTCAAGCGGCGCAGATGGGCGGCATGAATCCAGTTCTCGTCCGCCAGGCCCAGCAAATCGAGGAAAGCTTCTTGCAACAGCGTGGATTTCAACCTTATTGGGAGCGTTTCTAAGGCTGAGAACCTGTCTAAAAAATAACCCAATTCTCGACTCTCATAGACTCAGCGCCGACCGTCTAGCGGACTATTTTCAACGCTGAACGGTCGGCATTGTTTTTGCTAGTTCAGTCTTCCTACTGAAGCGTTTTTACTAATTTATACCTGTCTCCGATAACGTTATTTAGACTGTTGGGGTCGGGACTAAGACCGTCATGTGGTCACAGGCTTCAAGGGTAGCAAGCACCAGATCTTTCAGGCATTTCCATACATCTCCACAGCATTTTCAGGTGTTTTATTGCGGTGGCTAGATTGGGGAAATGGCGATCGCCCAGTGGATTTGCAGCCTGAATACAAATCTTTAGTCAAATGTGAATCTTCAGTAAGGCGCAGCGTTTTTCGTTGGATGTGCGGATGATTTTGGATTGTCATGGATGAAGGAACCGTTCTAGTTTTTCTTGCCTTCTTTATCTCGCTGAGAGTTTTTCTCTGAGATTCCTGCTGAGACTTCCTGAAAAGAGCGCACTTTGAACGCTGGTCTATGCAACTTTTTCAACTCGCTGCCTCCAGCCTGAGACCGTGGGCGATCGCCCTAGCGCTAGTATTTGGCTCAACCCTGGCGGGCTGCAACAACTCCGGGCTATCTCAGGGGACACCCCCCGAGGCAACTGCCGTGTCCCAAACAGGCAGCCCTCCTGAGCCAACCCCAGGGGCGATCGCCTCCAAGCAACTCCTCCTCGCCGAAAGCTGGAGCGCCTACCGAGAAAGATTTATCCAGCAAGACGGCCGCGTCATCGACTGGGAAGCCGACGAACGCACCACCTCCGAGGGGCAGGCCTACGCCATGCTCCGCGCCGTCTTTATAGATGACCCAGAAACCTTCGCTCAAACCTTGACCTGGGCTGAAGAAAACCTCCAGCGGTTGGATGCCAACGGCAAACGCCGAGACAACCTCTGGGCCTGGAAGTGGGGAAAAGACGCAGCCGGCAATTGGACGATTTTGGACGAAAATTTTGCCAGCGATGCCGATATCGACGCAGTGACCGCCCTCATCCTCGCAGCCCGCCGCTGGAACCGTCCGGATTATCTCCGGCTAGCGCGTATAAAGCTGAGAGATCTTTGGACTCTCTCAACAGTGGCTGTCCCCCCTCACTCCGCTCGTGCCTCCGATTCCCAACCAGCCAGCGAGCAGCGCTATCTGCTGCCGGGGCCCAAGGAAGCGTTTCAGCCCCAGCCAGACCTGCTCCACCTCAATCCCTCCTACCTTGCGCCCTACGCTTTTCGCCTGTTTGCCCAGATAGATGGCGATCGCAACTGGCTGAGCTTAGTAGACAGCAGCTACAAGATCCTGCGCGAATCCTCCCAGCTTTCATCCGCCAAACTGCCCAGCGATTGGGTCGCCCTCAACACCACTACAAACAGCTACATTCCGTTGCGTCCCCCCAGCCCGATCCGCAGCATCTATGGATTCGATGCGTATCGAGTTTGGTGGCGGGTTGGAATTGATGCCCAGTGGTTTAACGAGCCTGCCGCCTGGGAATACTTGCAGCAGCACTTGCCGTCGCTGGAATCCAAATGGAAAGCCCAGCAAAAGATTCCAGCACAGATTGACCTGCAAGGTCAGCCGCTTGTGCCTTACGAATCTACATCCCAATACGGCATGTTGTTTGCGGCATTTCAATTAACAAACCCTCAAATTGCTGAGCAAATTTATCAGCAAAAGCTTCTTCCTGCTTATCAAAACGGCTTTTGGGATAACGACTCTGCGTACTACGCACAAAATCTGGCTTGGTTTGGGCTACTTGCATCTACTGATGTGGCTGTGAATTGGCTTCAGCCTTAGACCGACCCGTAAACCCCCTTTACTAGTAGAGAGACAGGTCTATGTTTCGTTCGCTGCGTCAATGGTTCCTTACGTTTAGCCGAGGCAATTCACCCAATGCCTCTCCCGCTGGTTGGACACGCCGGAAGCGTGTCAAACGAAACCAAACCCTGGCAATTCTGCTCGTCCTCTTGGGTCTAGGAGCAGGCTTGAGCCTGCTGCCCAGCGCCTCCGCGCAAACCAGCGTGCAGCAGCGAGAAAATACGCTGATCCGAGAATTGTCCTTGCCCAATCGGCCAGCCTCTCCGCCCAACTTTCGGCCTGCACCCCGCCCTGCCCCTGCCGTGCGCCGGGCCGCGCCTGCCCAGCAACCCAGCCAGCCATCTCGCCCGGCCGCTCGTCCTGCGGCCCCGTCCAGCCCAGAAAGACCAGCCGCCAATCCTCAACCAACCAGACCGACTGCCACCGCATCGCCCGCCGCGCCCAAGCCAGAACCCACCTACCAGCATGTGATTGAGTTCAATCGCAGCCCGGTGGTGGGCAATCGCCTCCGCATGGAAGGCGTGTACCCAACGGCTCGGCTTGGGTTTAACCGTCCCCGTCAGTGGGATGTCAAAACTGCCAAGCTCGTACTGCGGTTCCAGCACTCTCCATCGCTGCTGTCTGATCGCTCAAGCCTGACGGTTCGGGTAAACGATACCAGCGTGGGCAGCGTGCCGCTAAATCGTCCCAATTCTCAGATTGGTCAGGTGGTCTTCGAGATCCCGTCTAATCTAATTCAGGACTACAACGAGATTTCAATTCTGGCAGAGCAGCAGACGAATGAAGACTGCACCGTTGCCACCGATCCGACCCTGTGGACCGAGATTCTGCCTGATTCCAAGGTCATTCTGGACTATGCGTTAGAGTCTGTTCCGCTAGATTTCAGCCGCTATCCATTCCCCTTCATTGACACCCTCAGTCTCGATACCAATCAGATCACGTATCTCCGACCCCGCGCTTATAGCGACACCTGGCTTAATGCAGCAGCCATCTTTCAGGCTGAGGCGGGGCGACTCGTGGACTTTCGCCCGCTCAACACTCGGCTGGTGGGCAGTTTGGATAACCTCCAGTGGAACGATCGCGTCGTCATTCTGGGCACGCCAGCAGAACAGCCTGTTCTGTCAGACTTATCGCTGCCGCTGCCGATTCGCAACGGTCAGCTTTTGGACGGCAACAACACGCCGCTGCCCGGCGATACAGGCGTTTTAATGTTGACCACACTGGAAGACAACGGTTTACCGGTTCTTGTCGCAACGGGTAATTCGGCGGCGGGTGTGCAGAAGGCGGTGCAGTTCCTGGTGCAAACCAAAGAAGCGCAGATTGGTACGGGGCAGGTGTTGACCGTGACCAATCTGGTCGCTGAGCCGTCGCCTCCGCCCCGCGAGTGGCCGGGCTATCTGCCCACGCGCAATAGCTTTACCCTGCGGGACTTAACCACGCTCGGCGGACAAAACTTTGAAGACATTACGGTGCATGGCACGAATGCACCACCGATTGAAATTCCGTTCCGGGCGCTGCCCGATGACCGCTTTTCGCGGGGCAGCCGCATGAGGGTGGACTATAGCTATAGCGCTCAGGTTGATCCACGCACTTCGACGGTGGAAGTGCGGCTGGATGATGTGACGATTGGCTCTAAGCGGCTGAATTCTGCGAGAGGGGGGCGCGATTCGCTGGATGTAGATTTGCCCGCAGAGCTGATTCAGCCAGATTCGCAGTTGAATGTGGTGTTTAACTTAAATCCGCGCTCTGCTGAGGTTTGTGGGCTGTCTAGAGATCAGTCCCTCTGGGGAACGCTGCATGGCGATACGGACTTTAATCTGAAGCGAGACATCTTTACCCGGATGCCCGATTTGAGGCTGCTGCAAGCTGGTTATCCGTTTACTGCGCCGCAGGATTTGTCGGAAACGGCTTTTGTGGTGCCAAGTGCGCCACAGGATGCAGATGTGCGAACCATGCTGGCGGTGAGTGAGCGACTGGGGCGGCTGAGCCGTGCCAATGCGGTGAACTTGCAAGTTTATACAGGTGGCAATCTGCCTGCTGAGGCGCGGGGGATGAACCTGGTAGGAATTGGGACGCGCGATCGCTTTCCATTACCGGAAGTGATGGAGTCTGGTGGTTTTGAACTCCGCAACCTGTTCTCGCGGGGCTGGCGCGGTAGCCAGGTGCAGGCTTTGCCCGATGCACAGGGTGTGGTGAAGCTGATGGTGTCGCCGAATAATGGCGATCGCGCTGTGCTAGCCATCACTGGCCAAAGCGAACAGGGCTTGACCGATGCAGCCGAGGTCTTCAAGCGCGATCCGCTGTTCTCTCAGTTGAATGGCGACACGGTGCTGATCAGCCGCAACAAGCCCAACCCGTCGCCCAACGATCCCTATGCCTACAAGCTCGATATCTTGCGGGAGGAACCGCTCCAGCAGGTGCAAAAAACTGGATTCTTGAGCCGAATCTCTATCTTTATTCAGGACAACTGGTTTCTGCTGCCAACGGGCATTCTTTTAATCTCACTGCTGCTGTATGGCATTTCTCAGATCTACGTTAACCGGCTTGCCAAGTCAGGAGAGGTAAAATGACGAGTTCCATGTCTCAAGCCCCTGTCGAACCCGTCTCTCGTCAGCAGCCGTGGATTGCGCGGTGGCTGCTGCGAGTGCCGAACTGGTTTGACCGCTTTTTTCCCAGGGCACGCAGCACGCAGCTCTTTTGGCTGGTGATTGGTCTGATGGTGCTGTCTGTGCCGCTGATCGTCACGCCGCTGAAGATCTGGCAGCAGGGCATTGTGGCAGTAATTCTGATTTTGCTGGGCTGGGCTGTGGTAAAGCTAGAGCAGTGGCAAACCCAGCGTCAGTCGAGCGAGTATTTGCATCTGTTCCTGGCCTGGCTGAGTATTGTCACCACGATGCGGTATCTCTATTACCGCACGAGCTATACGCTGAACCTGGATGGCTGGCTGAATGCAACCTTCAGTATTGTGCTGTTCATGGCGGAGCTATATGCGATCGCCACGCTGTTTCTGTCCTATTTTCAGACGCTAAAACTGCGCGATCGCCAACCGGTCGATCTGTCCGGCATCCCCCAGAGTCAATGGTTCAACGTAGACGTATACATTCCCACCTATAACGAGGATGTCGAAATCGTCCGCAAAACGGCCCTCGCGGCTCTGGCGTTGGACTATCCCGAAGAGAAAAAGCGAGTTTATGTGCTGGACGATGGGCGGAAGTTTCCCGATCGCCGCGAAAAGCTGCGCCGCATGTGCGAAGAAATTGGCTGCACCATGCTGACGCGCGACAACAACGACCACGCCAAAGCGGGCAACATCAACACGGCGATGCGCCGCACGCGAGGCGATCTGGTGCTGATCTTGGACTGTGACCACATTCCATCGCGGCAGTTTCTTCAGGAAACGGTCGGCTTCTTCTACAACGCCAAAGTCGCACTCGTCCAAACCCCGCACTGGTTTTACAATCCCGATCCCTTCGAGCGCAACCTGTTGACCCAGGGGCGCGTCCCTGTCGGCAACGAGTTGTTCTACAAAGTGGTGCAAAAGGGCAACGACTTTTGGAACGCCACCTTCTTCTGTGGCTCGGCCGCAGTCATTCGCCGCGACTACGTGTTGCGGATTGGCGGGATTGCCGTAGAAACTGTGACCGAGGACTGCCACACCTCACTACGGCTCCACTCGCTGGGCTATGAGTCGGTTTACTACGACAAAATCATGGTGGCAGGGCTAGCACCGGAAAAATTCTCCTCTTACGTGGGGCAGCAGGTGCGCTGGGCGCGAGGCATGGCACAAATCCTGCGGCTAGAGAATCCGCTGTTTAACCGCAAGCTCAAGCTCACGCTGCCGCAACGGTTGTGCTATACCTCCGCTACCACCCACTTTTTCTTTGGGTTTCCGCGCATCATGTATGCACTATCGCCAGTGCTGTACCTACTGTTTGGCATTAACCTGATTCGCGGTCTGGGTGTGGAAACGCTGGTGTACGCATTGCCTCACATTGCCCTGGCGCTAAATGCCAACTACATCACCGCCAAAGAAGTCCGCTTTTCCTTCTGGAACGAAGTGTTTGAATATGCGATGGCGTTTCAGGATGGCATTGTGACCTTTATGGCGCTGATTAACCCCAAACTGGGTAGCTTCAACGTGACCGACAAGGGCGTAAAGGTCACAAAACGCAGCTTCGACTATGAATCTGCCAAAGCCTCCCTGATTGTTGTGTCGCTGCTGGTGCTGTCGCTGCTGGCCGTTCCCTTCTGGCTGGTGCTTCAGCCCGAAGCAAAGGAAGCAGTCATTATCAACGCCGCCTGGTGCATATTTAACCTGATCTTGCTGGTAGCAGCGCTGCTGGTGGCCTACGAACAGCCACAGTTGCGTCGGGCACACCGTCTGGAACGCAAGCTGGGTGCGGTGATTTATGGCAACAACAACGAAACCCTGTCTGGCAAGACGCTGGATGTTAGCGAGAACGGGGCGCGGATTGTGCTGGATAGCTGGCCGAACCTGCCCGATGCGGTTGAAATCGAACTCATTGGCGACTTTGGCAAGCGGGCGTTTTTGGAGGCGCGAGTGATTCGGGTTGACCCGATTAGCGAAGACCAAGTCGTGGTGGCAGTGGACTTTGTAAACCTGTCGCAGTCTCAAAATGACGCGCTGGTGCTGGTGCTGTATTCCGATGTGAAGGAATGGTACGCACAGAAACGCACCGAAATCGACCGTCCAATCCAGTCGTTGGCGTTTTTGGCGACGGGCTTGTTGCGAGCCTTCCGTGATCCTCAGCCCGCCATGCCGACTGAAATTCGCAAGCAAATCCACGCTGCCGCTCAGATTTATTGGGAAGGGCAGTTTTATCCTGGCATTGCCAAGGAGATTAGTTCGCGCAGCTTGCGGATTGAAATGGACGGCAACCTGCTGCCCAACATCGAGATGTTGCAGCAAGCTCAGCCGCCTGTGGGTTTGCTGCTGAGCCAGCATACGACAGATGACAATCCGAAGCGTCTGGTGGGGCAGATCGAAGACGTGCGGGTTTCCAATGCCCAGTCATCTGACGGCGTGGTGTTTTTGGTGAATCGCTCGGCAGGCGGCGTGACGGCGGATGTCGAGGTCTCGTTCCCCGCACACCTGGATGCACGGCAAGGCTCAAAGATTCGCCAACTGCTGCGCGATTTGGAGTAAGCGTTCTTGCATGGAGTCTGACTAGAGTTTGGGTCTTGAGAAACTAGCAGAGTCCACAAGTTGAAAGACAGGAAATGCGCTCCGAACTGCTCCGGAGCGCATTTTTTTGGAGCGCATTTTTTTTGGATATCAACCTACCTAGACTGTTAAAATCCAGGCGTTTCGGGTTTCGGCACTGACAAAGGAAGCGGGGACGGGCTGGATGTCTACGCCGAGAGATTGAATCGCCGCCCGAATCAGGGTCGCGTGGCTGGCTTCGGTCGAGCCGATGCTGGCTCCAGCGGTGATTAGCGCGGGCGTCTTGAGCATGGCGATTTCCTGGCTATAGGCGATCGCCGCGTCGGTTTCCAGTGCCAGCGCCAGTTTTGCAATATTCACGTCCGAATCCAAGTTTCCTTCGCCCCGTTGAAGATAGGAGGACAAATCGTAGCTGGCTTCTGCCTGAACGGGCGTGCCGCCCAGACTGCGGATGACATTTGCCAAAGCATCGCGGTGCTGCATGTGATCCGCCTGGTTCGCCAGGGCGATCGCCTTTACGGCATTACCCACATTAGAACCCGTCAGCTTGCCCGCAGCAGCGCTGTAGGCCCAGATGGCAGCGTGTTCATAAAACAGGGCCTTGTTGAGGATCTCAATATCATTGCGGCGATCGCTCTCGGTCGAAGCATCGGCCGTTCCGGCAATGAGCGGCACGCTCAGCACACTCGCCGCACCCACCACAGCTCCGCCTGTCAGCATTTGGCGACGAGACAAGCCCTGCGCCCGTCGAGCGCGACCCAGCCATTCAGATTTGCGTCGGTTCATTGTCAGCGTTCTCCTACAAAAGTTCTGCGAAAAGAGCAACACAAAGCAGACGACCTGTGCTGGCTCAGCCCTCGTCAACTCTGTGCTAAACGCTGCACCAGAGTTGAAAGTTCTGAAACTTGCTCAAATCGCCAGATGGCTCCAGTTCAGCCGACACGCTAACCCTCTGGAGCGCTTCTTCAAGCGCTCGTTAGGTCGCTAAAGAGGTGAACTGCGCCCGTCTAGAGGAATATACGGACATGCCTCCACGCTGGATTTTTATAGGCGAAAAGTTTTTGAGAAAAAAGGTCACGTCCCAACCTAGCAAGGTCGCCCCTAGGGCGATCGCCCTGCCAACCAGTTCCTTAGTTCAATTCCCACCAGCCCAAGCTAGGGCCGACGAACCGCACCACGACCCAATACACCACCAACAGCGCGATCCCAATCCATGCACCGCGCGTTGTGATTTGCGAAAACAGTCTTGCCTGACTGGGCTTGATGGGGATACCCGGCAGAATATTATCTTCTTGCCCGTATTTTTCGCCCAGAGATTCCTTGCGTCGCTTCGAGTCTCCCATTGCGCTTTCCCTCATCAAAATCAAGTATCAAAACCAAATATCAAAATTAAAGACTTCAGTCACGGGGCCTAAAAAGCTGATTCACCGTTCCCAAGCTGCACATTAGAACTACACGTTAAAGCGGAATAGCATAACATCCCCTTCCTGCACTAAATATTCCTTGCCCTCGCTGCGAACCAATCCCTTTTCCTTTGCCGCCGCCATAGAACCTGTGGCTACCAAGTCATCATAGGCCACCGTTTCTGCACGAATAAAGCCCCGCTCGAAGTCGGTGTGAATTACGCCTGCCGCTTGGGGAGCCAGCATTCCAGCGCGAATCGTCCAGGCGCGAGTTTCTTTGGGGCCGGTGGTGAAGTAGGTGCGGAGTCCTAGCAGGTCATAGGTGGCACGAATCAGGGATTTCAGCCCGCCTTCTTGCACACCCAGCGATTCTAGAAAATCGGCTCTTTCTTCTTCCGATAGCTCGATGAGTTCCGATTCAACCTGGGCTGACACGACAACGACTTGGGCGTTTTCCACAGCGGCGATCGCCCGCACCTGTTCTACCCACTCATTGCCCGTTGCTAGGTCATCCTCCGACACGTTTGCTGCGTAGATCACTGGCTTGCGCGTCAATAGCCCCAGCGGTTTAATGATCGCCTCCTCCTCGTCCGTCAATTCCACCAGTCGCGCCGACTTGCCCTCGTTCAGCACCACCAGCAGCTTATCTAACACGGCCAACTCTGCCTGAGCATCTTTGCTGGTTTTTGCCTGCTTACGAGTGCGATCGGCCCGCTTTTCGAGTTGCGACAGATCCGCCAGCGCCAGCTCCAGGTTAATCACTTCGATATCTCGCACCGGATCGACCGAGCCGGCAACATGAATAATGTCGTCGTTTTCAAAACAGCGCACCACATGGACAATCGCATCCACCTCGCGGATATTCGCCAAAAACTGGTTGCCCAGCCCCTCGCCTTTGCTAGCCCCTTTCACCAGTCCGGCAATATCTACAAACTCTACCCGCGCTGGAATGATTTCGGCAGAGTTGGAAATCTTGGCCAGCACCGCCAGCCGCTCGTCGGGCACAGCGACGACCCCCGTATTGGGTTCGATGGTGCAAAAAGGAAAGTTGGCCGCCTGCGCTTTGGCATTGGCCACCACCGCATTGAAGAGGGTCGATTTGCCCACGTTGGGCAGTCCGACAATTCCAGCTTGAAGCATAGAGCGATTGGGTAAAGGAGGAGAGATGAGCAGGCAGATCTGGGCGCTGGGGCGCGGCGATCGCCAACGGCTGCGTGTCGCGGGAAGCTGACCATTTATCAGCCTATCAACATTCCGCAATATATCAGCGTAGCAGACCAGCCGCGCCGCCGACCGACCCAGCCGCTAGCCTTCCTCTGCGCCCAACTCTCTCAGGCGCGATCGCAAGCTTTCGACCTCTGCTTCTAGCTCCTGCGCCCGCGCTTCAGCGTCCTGGCGGGCCTGGGCTTCGGTTCTTAGGGCCTGCGCCAGTTCGCCAGGAATCAGCAGCTTTTCGCCCGTGTCTTCTCGATAAAACGCGATCAGTTGTCCGTCGATTTCCAGACGCAGCTTCAGCGGGTCGCTGCGGCCGTCGGTAATAGGCTCGTAGGTGTCGTTGTGCAGGCGATAGCCCTGAAGTTGCCCGTCAATCCATTCGCCACGCGGATCAAAGAGCCAGTATTCGCGCACGCCGAGCTGCTCATACAACGTTCGTTTGAACACCTGATCTTGAGCCTGAGTGCCCTTCGAGGTCATCTCAAAGATGACGGATGGAACCTGTCCCTCTTCCCAGATTTTGTAGTTGTCGCGTCCGCCCGGAGCCACGCCAAAAATCACCATCACATCCGGCGCAACTCGCAGCTTGGGATAGCCCTGCGCGTAATACATGAACTGATTCGCTAGCACAGTTGCCTGCTGTCCTTCTAGATATTGGCGCAGCACTTCCAGCGTGACGAGCATGGCATAGAGATGCACATAGGTTTCTGCCACGGGTTCACCATCAGAAGAGGGGTAGAAAATTTCGGTAGGCGTGGCTGCGGGAAGGAGGGAGGTCATGGGTGGTGGAGGGCTGAGAGATCGGAGGGTTGGGTGCATTTTAGCGCGATCGCCCCTTGCCAATTTTCCGCAATCCAGGACAGGAGTTTGGGTCGTTCATAAAAGCTGCCCAACAAAAAACGCCACCTCAAGCCGCATCGGGTGAGATGGCGTAATAGAGTTCAAGCTGCGTTCAAACTTGGAGTGGCGATAAACTTGAGTGAGTCGCTCAGGAAGCAGGTCACCTATCGCTGCAAAGCAGGTAGCTTACTAGGCCAGAGTTTCGGGGCAATAGCCCAGCCCTTGCACAAACTGCTGACGAAACTCTTCGATTTCTTCACCATCAGGGCTGCCGTGAGACACCACCGCCACCTGGTAGCGGCGCATTACGTCCACAGGCGATTGGCCAGTTTCCAACCCCCACAGCGCCATCCGTACTCGGATATCTGGTTCGTAGGCAATGCCCAACTCATTCAAAAAAGCGCGAAAGTCACCGTCTCGACCGGCATCCAGGCAGCGTTCCAGTTTAACCTTAACTACCCAACCGTCGATCTGATGAATGACCGTCATGAAGCGAACGGGGAGCCAGGGCGTGTTGTGAAGATATTCAACCACCCGAAGCGTTAAACTGGCATTCGCGAGGTAATAGATGTATTCCATGTGTCCAACCCCAGCAAATGCAATTTCGACTACAGTTTTATTTTCGTAATAAACTCTGACGTTTCATAGGGGAAAGCCCCCCTACCTTGGAGGGTGTTTCTCCCCAATCTGCCTGGATTTAGTGGATTTAGTTGAGCATGTCTTTGAACCCGTCGCCACAGCACCCTGAGCCATCCCCTTTCCCTCAGGACTCTCCGCCAAGCTCAGAAGCGCCAACTTCCCCCGACCTGCGGCTGACATCCTATGATTATCATTTGCCTGCCGAGCGCATCGCCCAAAATCCGGTCGTACCGCGCGATCGCGCTCGGCTGCTGGTGGTGGATTCGCCAAGCTCCCATCAGCACTGCATCTTTCGGGATTTGCCTGCACTGCTGCGGCCGGGCGATTTGCTGGTGTTGAACAATACCCGCGTGCTGCCTGCGCGACTGTTTGGGCGCAAGGTGGGCGGCGCAAAGGTGGAGGTGCTGCTGCTGGAGGAGCAGTCGGAAAATCGCTGGCTGGCGCTGGTGCGTCCTGGGCGACGGCTCAAGGTGGGCGCAATGATTGAATTTTTTCAGCCGGATCAGCCGGAAGGCGCGGAACCGCTGCTGACGGCGACCGTGCTGGCGGTGGATGCAGCCACTTCTGGCAGGATTCTGGAATTTCAGGTTGCAGAAAACAAGCCCTTCTTGTCAGTGCTACACCTGCTGGGTCAGGTGCCCCTGCCTCCCTATATCGAGAATTCCCAGGCTGATCCAGAGCAGTATCAGACGGTGTATGGCGATCGCCCCGGTTCTGCCGCCGCTCCCACTGCCGGTCTGCACTTCACGCCCGAACTGCTCGATCGCCTGGAGCAGCGAGGCATCCGGCGCAGCTTTGTCACGCTGCATGTGGGCGTGGGAACCTTTCGCCCGGTGGAAGCGGAAACCATCACCGACCACAAGATGCACGGCGAGTGGCTGGAGATTTCGCCAGAAACCGTAGCGGCGATCGCCACCACAAAAGCCAGCGGCGGCCGGGTAATTGCCGTGGGCACTACCGTCACCCGCGCCCTCGAAGGCGCATCCCAGAGCGGGCAACTCCAGCCCTACTGCGGCAAAACAGAGCTATTCATCTATCCTGGCTACCAATGGCGCGTGGTGGACGGGCTGATTACCAACTTCCACCTGCCCAAATCCAGCCTGATGATGCTCGTCAGCGCCCTCACGGGACGAGAGCGACTGCTGGCACTCTATCAAGAGGCGATCGCCCAAGAATATCGTTTTTATTCCTTTGGCGATGCCATGCTTATCTTGCCGGAGGCAAGGAGCGAAGCATCTGCACTGGACTAGCAATCAGGGTTCTAGGACGGAGAAGGCACAAGTCCTGAAACCTGACCGCTAGTCGTTAAACCTTATTTCAAATCAATGCCTAAATAGGTCTTGCTGAGAAACTGGGCCAGGCGCTTCACCTGAGACTGCACTTTGTCGGAACTAGTGGTAAACGAGGTTCCCAAGATCTGGGCAAACTCCTCGTCCGATAGTGTGCCATCTTGATGCTGCTGAAAGGCGCTGACCACAGCGATTAGCTCATCGGCAGAAAACTGGAAGCCCTTTTGAGCCGCAAAGGCTGCCACATCCGGAGCGCGATCGCCCGTCAGGGCAGCAGTTTCGGCGGGATCTAGCTCCGCTTCGCTGCTGATGTTGCCATCGCCCACACCGAGCAGGGCTTCTAGCTGTTGCCGCAGGGTATCGTCGGCGGCAGTGCGATGCATAAATTCCAGCACAGTTGCAGTAGTCATGGTCGGATGAACTCAACTCGCTATTTCGGCTCAAATCATAACAAGCGCTAATTGCTGACCTGGCTTGGCTTAATGAAAACTGAAGCTTGCGGTAAGCTGGGATGGGAAATTTAGCGGCAGGGGCAGCGCAAGGGGCATTTGTGGAAAACTCGACAGCCCAAGCGGGAGAGATTCGACTGTTGGTGGTGGATCTGGACGGGACAGTCGTGGGCGCGTCGAACCAGATTTCGGCGCGAGTGAAACAGGCGGTGCAAGCGGTGCAGGCGCAGGGCATTCCTGTGGCGATCGCCACGGGGCGGATGTATCAATCAGCCCGCCGTTTTCATGCAGATCTTGGCTCTACCCTGCCGCTGATGAGCTATCAGGGCGCATTAATCAAAGATCCTGCCGACGACACGCTGCATCGCCACTGGCACTTGCCCAGGGTCTACGCGCAGCAATTGCTAGAGTTTTACGAGCAGCCCTCGGTGCGAAAAGAAGTCTCGGTGCATTTTTATATTAATGACCAGCTCTACGTCCGCGAGATCACCGCCGAAACCGAAGCCTATGCAGAACGCTCCAGCATTGAGCCGATTGCCGTTGGCGACCTGCGAACCCTGCTCGATGCCGACCTGACCAAGATCCTCGCCCAAAGCAGCAACGTAGAACTGATTGACGACCTGCTGGAAAAGCTGCGGCAGCGCTACGCCCCGACCGAGCTATACCTGACCAAATCTGTGGATATTTTCCTGGAAGCAACCCACCCAGAGGTGAATAAGGGCAACGCGGTTCGCTATCTAGCGGAGACCATTCTGGGACTCCGTGCCAACCAGGTAATGGCGATCGGCGATAACTTCAACGACTTTGAGATGCTGCAATATGCAGGCATTGGCGTGGCAATGGGCAACGCGCCGGAGGGCGTGCAGGCGATCGCCAATTGGGTTGCCCCTTCCGTAGAAGAAGACGGGGCGGCGATCGCCATCGAAAAGTTCATCCTGGGATAGGGCGCGATCTCCGCAGCACGAGCCGCCTATCCTTACCCCAAACACCAGCGCAACGCAGCGCGACCCACAGGTCACAAATTACAAGCAAAATTCACCAAGCAAAATTCACCAAGCTAAACTTGCCTCTGAGAAGAGAGATAACAAGAGGCATCGCTCGGTGATATCCAAACTATTCAAAATCCCAAAAGCTTTAAAAGGTGATATCAAGCCTCTCGCCTAGAGAAGCTAGAGCTTAGAAATCAGGAAGGGCACCGGCGACTGACCGTGTTTCGTCTCGATGCCCTTGCTGGTTCGCTCCTCACACTGATGAAAATATATCAGACCCTTCCCAGTCTTGTCAGCGCCCCAGTGCCAATGATTAACAATTCCTATAATTGTCACAGTCTTTACACTTTCCTCCCTGCAAGAAAATGCCTATAGGGAGCATGGAGCCGCCACCCGCAGAGGCCCTTCTAGCAGCCAGCGCAACGTCTGCTGTGCGGCTCGCACCAGCCCCAGCCTCGCCTGCGCCAGTTCCAGTTGGTTAACTGCCACGTCGCCAAAGATGCGACAGCTTGCGTCAAAGTCATACACACAGCGGCTGAGGGACAGAGCTAGGGCGATCGCCGAACCGTGCTGGATTGAACCCAGCGCATCCACGCTATCCAGCAAGTGCCCGATTAGCCGCTGCTCGGCGGGCGCTTGGGTGCGGAGCGTTCCTTCCGCCGTGAGCCAGGGTATGGGCATGGGCCACGCCAGTTCACCCTCGATTGCTCCTGACACCTCAAAGCGAACCAGTCCGACTCGCTCTGCCAGTGCCAAGAGGTTGCAGCATCGGGCATGGGCCGCCTGGATTTCAAAACATTTGTCTTGGAATAATTCGTCTTGAAACAGTCCTGGAGACGGTTGGGCATGGGTCAGCGGGGCTGAGTTTGGGAGAGCGAGATCTGTCGCAAGCTCAGAGAAACAATTGGGCGACTGGCACTCGGCAGGTTTGGTAAATTGCTGCAACCATGCCGCCAGCAGGCGATCGCCCAGATGAATCTGCACCAGATGCTTTTGGGCAACCCGGAGCGGGCTGTCGGCCCAGTCTGCCTTGTCCGCAGTCGATGCTGGCCAGCTTTCAGCCAGCCGGATGGCAAGGTCTTCGGTCGGAATGCCCAGGTTTGCCGCCAGTCGGGGGGCGATCGCCGAACTGTAGACTACCCCCATCGGCGCATCTACCCGACGCAGGGCGATCTGGCCTTGTAAGTCCGGCACATTGGGAAGCGCGGGGTGGACAATTGCTGCTTGCCAACAGGTCGCCAGCGCGGCTTCTAGGCGCGATCGCACACTCCACACACCCGCCAGCCCAGTCTGCTCTTGACTGAATTCATGCTGCATGGCGTTGCTGTATGGCTAATCTGGGTCTTGTTTGCCGCGCCGGGGAAACCGGCGATCGCCCGCGCTAGCCTGGGCTTGATACCACTGTTGCCACTCTGCCGTGCTGCGAATCGCCAGCCACAGCAACAGCAGCGCAATCAGCCCCCCTTGGCGCGGCGCATCAAAGGCAAATAGCACCAGCAGCACACAGAGAAAATCTTGCAGAAAAATGGCCCAGAGCGGCAGCCCCCGCAGCCGATAAAACCAGCCCACCTGCACCAACTGAAACACCAGCGCCAGCAGCCCGCTAACCAGCGCCGCCACGGGTACTAGCTCTTGGCTCGTTTGCATGAGGCGGGCGACTGTTATTCCGGCGATCGCCCCCACCACCGGGCTACACGCCAGTTCCACAATTTGCAGCAACCGCTGAGCGAGTCGGTCTTTAGAAAACAGCAGTTCCACGAGCGACCAGCTCACCAACACCCCCAACACCAGCGGCGGCGGCACCTGCGACAGCAGCGGCACCGACGACCAGAGCGACTCGCGCTGCAACAGCCCAATCAACAACAGCGGCAACGCAATCCGCATCCCCGTGGCGGCTGAAATCGAAAGGATAGCCAAAACTTCAACCATGATGAGCCATCACAGGCGTTGAATCGCGTTGAGTCGGGTGGGTTATACGTTGAATTGTTACGCAGTTCTCTCGTTCGCACAATTGCCATGCAAGCGCTGTGCGGATGCGTAAGCACTAGGAAGGGCGATCGCCCACAGATGTGTGAAAGCTGGCTTGAGAACCGAGCCATAAAGTCAGAGCCATAAAGTCAGATTTCAACACAGCCAGTTTGTATAGCTAGTCTGTATCAAGGCTTACATAGTGGTTTTGCTTTGAAGTTTGAGTCTAATCCTAGGAAAGAAAATGTGATTGTCGTATAAAAAGAAACCTTATCCGCCCCAAAATACAGACAATGGAGTTGTGCTAGATGCATGTTTGAAGAGTTTTTAAAGACTGTTTAAAGACTCTCTGAAGAATCATTCTGGAGAAAAAACCAGCCTCTCAATTCCTCCTATCAGTTTGGTTTGTCGTCCTTCAAAAATTAATCAAGACATTACAATCAACGCCTGTAAATAACCCGGATCTCGCCCTGGAAAACAAACTCAGTCTGTTTTCCCATGAATTCACGAACCCCTAGGTGTGGCTTCAAAACTATGTCTAAAGTGGTATTAATCAGAAACTTGCTAAATCGAGAGCTTCACTATCCCTTACAAAAAAGGAGAGAATTTCAGATTCTAGACAAAGTTTTCATAAAGTTCTCAGTGAGGGCTAGAAGCCTGTCCGTAATTTGACTATGATTTCGGGCAACACAGTATAAAGCTCCGTGATTTCACATAGTTTTAGATTGGTTCTGGCTTGGTTTTGGCTTGCGAGTTTTTCTCACAAAGTTTTTGCATAGTGCTTAAGGCGTGCGCTTGAGCGGTTTCCGAATCTGTCGGATGGTTGTTTAGGCAGGCCGCTAAGTCTTTAGGCAAGCGTTCTTGGAGCGGGCGATCGCCAAGGAATCAGTCTGCACTAAGTTCACAGCACTCGTTCATGCATCGCCAGTTTCCGACGGTGGGCAGTAGCCTTCGTTGTCTTGCTCTCGGTTTCCCAAGGCTGGGCACGTCTTCGCCTGGTTTCAGTTCATTAGTTGTGCATTGTTTTGCCGGAGGATAGTGTGAAAACTCCCGTAATTGCGATTGGATTAGATGCTGCTGACCCCGTGGTTCTTGAGGAGTGGATGTCTCAGGGGCATCTCAAGAATCTCAGTCGTGTCCGTGAGCAGGGGGCCTACGGTCGCTTAGAAAACATCGTGAACTACTGCGGTGTGCCGACACCCGCTGCTTCGACTGAGCGGCTGTGGGCTATGACCTGGACAGGCTGCATGCCTGACAAGACAGGCTTTTGGGGCACGTCCAAGTTTTATCCCGAAAGCTACGGCATTGACCGAGACATTCTCAAGGTCGGCTGCGATTTTGAGCAGAATCCTCCCTTTTATGCCCTTGGCGAAGACTATCGGGTATTTGTGCTAGACCCGCCGACTTCGGGACTGTCGAGCCAGGTCAACGGGCTTCAGGTTCTCGCGTGGGGCGGACATTATCCCTTCACTCCCAGTGTGTCTGTTCCCGCAGAGGTGCTGCCGGAAATGATTCGGGAATATGGGGAAAATCCGGTTCTCTACAAAGACGATGGCATCTGGTGGGACAAGGCTTACGAAAAGTGGGTTCCCGGCGCAATCCAAGAGAGCGTAGAGAAGCGTGCCCAGGTTTGCCGCGACTATCTCAAGAAAGAGGATTGGGATTTCTTCTTTGTTGGGTTTGGAGAAGCCCATACCGCTGGGCATGACCTCTGGTATACCCATCCCGATCATCCTGTATACGAATTCCACGGCAAGCCTGCGGGCCCGCTGATGCTGGAGGCGTTTGAGAATATCGACCGAGCGATCGGAGAGATTTTAGATGCCGTGCCAGAAAATGCCTACATTACGCTCTTTTCGCCCCACGGCATGGGCGCAAACTACACGGACTTGCTGAGTATGGCCGTGCTGCCGGAGATGATGTATCGCTTTAACTTTGGCAAGGCGGCGATCGCCCCAGGAAACCCCAGCGAAGAGCCAGGCCCGGTCATCAGCCATCCGTTCCGCAAGTCTTGGATGGGTGAAATGTGGGCGCGGAACTACGAGCAAAATCCCCTTAAGCGGGCGCTGCGTCCTTATCTGCCCAGCAAGCTTCTGCGCGATCGCCTGAATGGGTTGGAATCGCCCTACGTGCTAATGGAGCAAAACGCGCCGCTGTTCTGGATGCCAGCCATGTGGTATCGCCCGCTGTGGTCGCAGATGCGGGCCTTCGCGCTGCCCTACTTTGCCGATGGCCACGTTCGCATCAATGTCCAGGGGCGCGAGGGCAGTGGCATTGTGCCGCCGTCTGAATATGATGCCGTCTGTGAAGAGGTGATCGAAAAGCTTTGGAAGCTCAAGGATGCCAGAACAGGCAAGTCCATCGTGCGGCAAATTTCTCGCACTCGCCGCACGCCGTTTGACGAGGGCAATCTCTCGGATGCAGACATTGTGGTGGTCTGGGAAGAAGTGATTACCGATGTGGTAGACAGCCCCGACTTTGGGCGAATTGGCCCCATTCCCCACTTCCGGGCGGGCGGGCATCGGTCTAGAGGATTCTTCATGGCTCAGGGGCCGGGTATTGCTCCTAATTCCAGCATTGAGCGCGGTCAGGCACTCGATATTGCGCCGACGATTTTGGGTCTGCTGGGTGCGCCCATTCCCGATCGCCTGGATGGAACGCCGCTGCTGGAAGTGTCCTCCGTTCGGTCGGCGGCTATTCGGTAAGAGACTTCTATCATCCAGACTTCCACATTCATGAATTGAGGTGCGGGCTGTGGAGGCGATATCGTCGCACTTGCAGCCCGTCCTGCCTCATAAGCAACCGATTTTGCAGATCTACCCTAGCGCTTCCTATGAATCCCGAAGTCTCTGTTATCATCCCTGCTTACAACACTGAGTCGTATATCGCACGGGCGATCGCCTCGGCCCTGAACCAAACCCTGCACAACATCGAGGTCATCGTCGTAGACGATGCCTCGACCGATAGCACAGCAGAGGTCGCCAGACGCTTTCAAGATGAGCGGGTTCGGGTCTTTGTGAATGACCGGAATATGGGGGCAGCAGGCGCTCGCAATCGCGCTCTGCGAGAAGCCCGAGGCAACTGGATTGCTGTGCTAGACTCCGATGACTGGTACGCCCCGGAGCGCCTAGAACGTCTTCTCCAGGTTGCCCAAGCAGAACAGGCAGATATGGTAGCCGACGACCTGTACTACGTGCAGGATGGCAGCGACACCCCTCTAAGCACGTTAATCCAGGGAAGCGGGCACGCAATTACAGAAATCCGCCGAGTCGATCCGGTCTTCTTTGTGGAAACCGATGTCTACGGACAGCAGGGGCTACACCTGGGATTGAGCAAGCCGCTGATGCGCCGTCAGTTCTTGATTAAACACGGCATTGAGTATGACCTCTCGCTGCGCCTTGGGCAAGACTTTTGGCTGTATATGAACTGCCTGATCAATGGCGCACGCTATTTTCTCGTGCCAGAGCCATATTACTACTATCGCTTCCGCCCCAACTCCTTGGTCAAGCAGAGCAAAATTGCTCGACTAGACGGCTACTGCCGCGCAACACAAAGCTGCTTGCAAAAGGAGCAGGTCAGGAGTAATCCTCGTCTCGTGCGATCGCTCTCTCACAATCTTGCCGTCTTCAAGCGCAACCGAGCCTACTATCGGGTCGTTGAACCACTGAAGCAACAGCAGTATTTCAAAGCCATGCTTGCCGCAGTGCAAAATCCCTATTTCTTTGTGCATTTTGCAGGGCAGCTTAGCAACATTCTGCAAAGACGCTGGCGCTACTATTTCCAAAAGAATACGCTGGCCTACGAAACTCGCTTATCCAATCAATAGTTCTCAATAATTCTCAATAGTTTCAATCACTCAACCAATCGCAATTCTCGCCAAAGCCTTTTATCTAGGGGGTCTAAGTGGGCAGATGAAAGGGAGATTGCAGCAGAGACTCGATTTCGACATATCCAAAGAGGATCGCTATTGACGATGGGAAAGCGGCTGCTTGGAAATTCACTCTCAATCTTTGCGACGCGCCTGACCCAGAGCATCACAACCTTTGCCCTCAGCGCCTTCATTGCTCGCGTATTGGGCGCATACGAGCTGGGTCAATACCTCCTCGCCTTTGGATATTATTTCATCTTCATGAGCCTTGCCTCACAGGGCTTTAAGGTTTTGTTCACGCGAGAGTTGTCTCGCAATCCAGAAAAAGCGCCAACCTACCTAGTAAGCGGTACCCTGCTGCAACTTTTATTCAGCACCATCGCCTACGCGGTTTTGGTACTTGTTATATATCTACTCCCCTATCAAGATGACACAACGCTGGTGTGTTATGTCATGGGGCTGACTATCTTTCCATTCTCTTTATCAAACATATCAGAGTCCATCTTCCAAGCAAAAGAGAAGATGTATCTGATTACTGCCACTACAGTTCCAATTTACATTCTGCGGCTGCCCCTCATGATTTGGGCGATGCAGGCAGGATATGGAGTCATGGGGCTGAGTTTGGTGATATTTCTCTCGGAAATACTCATCTTACTGTTTCAGTGGGGGTTGATGTTGAGATCCGTCATTCCCTGCTGGAGGGTTGACCAAGCCTTCATCCGACAATCAGTGCAGTCGGTGCGAACCTTTGTAGCAATAGAAGGCGTTTCAGTGATCAATGCTCGGATGCAGATTCTCATTCTTTCTGTACTAGGAGGAGAGGTTATCGTCGGGCTTTATGGAGCCATCATGCAGTTGATGCAACCTTTCGATATTTTATCGACTAGCCTGACGGTCGGTGTTTTTCCAAGCATGTCAAAGGCAGTAGATCTCGGTTTCCAGAGGCAACAACAGCTTGCTGAAATAAGTATTGAGATGTTGTTAATGGTGTCCTTGCCACTGGTCACGGCGCTGATTTTTTTTGGCAGAGAATTGCTAAATCTGGTTTATCATAGACCCGATTTCGGAAATGCTGCGGTTCCCCTGGCTATCGTGTCGCTGGGATTAATTGCGTCCTCATTTATCCGTCCTTTAAGCCATCTTCTGGTTGCCAATCGCCTCGAACGGATCAACATGCGCGAGGTGATTGTGACCACTACCCTAATGGGCATTACGGGTATTCTTTTAATTTCTCAGTTTCAACTGATGGGGGCGGCGGTTTGCGTTTTGCTCATGAGATTCATTAGTCTTGGTCAATACGTTTATGGCGTTTCATTTAACTTGTTCTCGGTTCGATTTTGGAAAATCCTCAAGCGTCCACTTTTAATTACAATCCAGATGACGCTTGTGTTTTGGATTCTTGAAAATTATGTTCAAGAAATTTTGAGGATTACCATCATTTCAACAGTCATTTATTTTTTGCTTGTGGGTGCGCTGGCTATGTTTCAAGCAGGTGGAGTCAGGACGATTTACGCAAAGCTTTTGCATAAATAGGCGGGGGTACTGATGAAGGTTGTTCTATTACACTTTTGTTTTACCGAATACACGGTTGGGCTTGCCAACGGGTTAGCGAATTATGTTGATTTGACCTTGATTCATCCGGAGAAGATTTCTACGGACTGTCGTAAAGCGCTCGATCCACGAGTCCAGGTGCGGACGTTCGCAAAGCCTCGGATTCGAGATCCGCGCAATATATTTTCGATGGTGGAGATGATGCGACTGATTCGGGAGGCTCAACCCGACGTGCTGCATGTACAAGAGACAAACGACTTTTGGTATGACCTGACACTGCTGTTGAACAAGATGCCGCCGCTGGTGACCACGATTCACGATGTGTTTCGACATCCGGGCGATCGCGACAATGTATGGGGGTCTGAATATACCCGGCGCATCGCGTTCTACAAGTCGCAGGCGCTGATCGTCCATGCCAATCCGCTCAAAGAAGCCCTAGTGAACCAGTTTCGAGTGTCGGGCGATCGCATTTTGGTCTTACCCCACGGCGAGATTGGCAGCTTTTTCCAAAAATGGGCGGATGGCGTGCATCTGCCGCGCGAACCCCACACCCTGCTGTTTTTTGGTCGCATCTGGCCTTACAAGGGCTTGAAGTATCTGGTAGAAGCCATGCCGCTGGTAGCAGAGCGCTTCCCCGATGTGCGACTGATTGTTGCGGGGCGGGGGGAAAACCTGAGCCAGTATTTTTCTGGGGAACCGGACCCCCGCCAGTTTGAAATTTTGAACGAGTTTATTCCGCTCAAGGCGGTGGCGGGGCTATTTCAGCGCAGCACTGTGGCAGTCTTGCCCTATGTCGAGTCTTCCCAAAGTGGCGTGGCGGCTGTGGCGTTTGCGATGGGAACCCCTGTGATTGCCTCTAATATTGGCGGGCTAGCAGAAATGGTCAACCACGGGCAAGACGGGCTGCTGGTTCCCCCCGGAGACAGCCGCGCCCTAGCAGACGCAGTCATTCACCTGTTGGGCGATCGCGCATTACAAGAGCGCTTTGCCACTGCTGGTCTGGCCCGCTGCCAGACTGACCTGAACTGGTCCAATATTGCGGCAAGCACCGTGGAAATCTATCAACGGGCGATCGCCGCAAAACGATAGATCGTTAGACCGTTAGACCGATAGACCACACTCAATAGCCCTGAGGCCGATGTTCTTAATCCCTTCCTCTGGGGACTGACCTCACACACGCTTCGGGCTGTTTTTCCCAAAGTTTCTAAAGTTCTAGAGTCTGTAAACCCTTGTAAAATCTCTCTACCGAAACCATCATGGCTCGTCATCGAACTCCATCGGTTCTACGCTGGCGATTTGTCAGCAAATCCCTTCCCAAGTGGCTCATTGTGCTGGCGCTGGCGCTGCTGTTTCTCTTCTTCAGTGCAACGGTTGCCTACTCTGCCTACAAAGCACACCGCCGCCGCCCGCCCGATCAGGTGCATCTCGCCTGGATCAAAGATCCCGCAACCACCATGACTGTCACCTGGCGCACCTACCGAGACTACACCCCCTCCTACGTGCAATATCGCCCGAAGGGCGCTGAAGAGTGGCAAGAGTGGGTAGGGGTCCACCGTCCCTCTGGCACAGAGGGCATGTTGCATGAGGTCACTGTTGAAGATCTGTTGCCCAACACTGAATACGAATACCGCGTAAAAGGGGACTATTGGTCAGTCTGGAGCGATATTTACACGTTCCGCACTGCTCCGGCGGGGGGCGCAAGCGAATTTGATGTGGTATATGTCGCAGATACGGGACTGGTGGGTCGTAAGGACGGCCTCTCGACCGGAACCCAGCAAATCATCGACGAAATTGCCAAGCTGAATCCCTTGCTTGTGCTGGGTGGAGGCGACTATGCCTACTACGATGGCGACAAGCGCTTTCGACCGCTCGATCGGGCAATCGATGCCTGGTTTAACCAGATGATGCCCGTGGCCAGCAAGGCCCCGCTGATGCCGACCTATGGCAATCATGAGGCTATGCTGGAGGAGAACATTGATCTCTGGTCGCAGCGCTTTCCCACGCCCGATGGGTTTGACCACAACCTCAACTACTCTTTTGACGTGGGCAACGTCCACTTTATCTCTCTGTTCACGATTTTTGAAGAGCAGGGCGTTTCTAATGCAACCCTGAAGTGGCTGGAGGAAGACATTCAGGCCGCGCAAGCCGCAGGCAAACAGTGGATTATTCCGTTTACCCATGTGTCTGCTTTTGCTGAGGGCAAAAGCCATCCATCCAACCTGGCGCTGCGGGCGCAGCTTGGGCCATTGCTCGAAAAATATGGTGTGAAGCTGATTGTCTCTTCCCATGACCAGGCCTATGAGCGAACTTACCCGCTGGTCAATATGCCCCAGTCCATCACCGCAACCTCTACTTCCAAATCTTGCTACACCCTGGAAGATGGCGTGACCTGGCTCAAGTCCAGTCCTGGCGGCAAAAAGAGCAACAAAAGCGGCTCGTTTTCAATCTTTCAGAGCGACACTGCGCCCCCCTGGACTGCCTACCGCAACAACACGATGCATGTGTTTACGCAGCTTCATTTCACGCCGGATCAGCGATTGCAGGTCAAGACCTACGGCATAACTGGCGATGGCAAGCCGCCCGTGGTGCTGGATGCGTTTGAGTACACGACAGGGCGTTGTGGCGCGTGATGGTTTAGCAGTCTATTTAGCGGTCTACGCTGTTTTAGTGGTCTACGCTGTTGGCGCTGGATTCGCGAGGTCTATTGCTTTCGCTTGCGGCGCAGGCCAACCCCCAACACGCCTGCGCCGACCAGCCCCAGCAGGCTGGAGGGTTCAGGAGTGGGGGCGATCGCCACGTCCAGATCCTTAAAGGATACGCGAGTCTGCCCCAGTCCATCGACCCCAGAGAAGCCCTCCGCTCCCAGACCCTTGGTTAGGGTAACGCCGTAGGTCGGGTCGGATTCTAGGCTAGTGCCCGTGGCCGTGGTGCTAGTGCTGCCAAATAGGGCGATCGCCGTGTTGGTAAAGGCCCGCTGGTTGGTCCAGTTGCCCAGATCGTCGTCAAAATAGCTAAAGACGTTTTCCGTGTTGGGAATCTCACTTGGAACCTCGCTGCCTTTAAGCGAGGTTTTGCTGCCAAAGGTTGCCGTCTTCGTCAGTGGGTCGTAGGTGTCGCCTTCGGTCAGGTAGGTAGCCTTTACGCCAGAAATCGTCCAGTTGCCGTTCTTCTCACCCGGCTCCGCGCCAGTCAGGTCAGCAATGAACACGCCGTTCTGACCCAGCACCTTGAAGTTGACATCCTCCGTGTCGGTGTCCGTCACCACCAGCGCTGTGTTTTCGTCCACCCCAAAGGCGGTGTCAATTCCCAGGTCAGACGCAAGGCGAATGATGCGTCCCTGCCGCCCCCGTTCGCTAAAGTGGCTGTCTAAGATGCCGTAGTTAAAAAAGCCCAGCCCGCCCAGGGGGTTGTAGTAGAGCGTGTTGTCGAAGGGCGGGCTGCCAATCAGGCTGTTGGAGCCATCGCGCAATCCTTCGTAGCTTTCGCCGTTGGTAATCATTTCAGTACCGGGCTGCACGGCGGTTCCGGCGCTGGTGCCAGCAATGACTGCGCCTTTGGTGAACTGGTCACGCAGGGATCGGATGAGCGCCGTGTCGGTGCGGCTTTGAGTGGCGACGTTTTCGTTAAAGAAGCACTCGGTAATGAAGGACTGGTCGCCACCTGTGAAGACAAAGGCGTTGCGGCTGCTGATTTGATTGGCGATCGCCGAACTGCTGTCGTTCTTGTAGCCCGCGCAATCACTCACCGTAATGGGAACCCACTCTACATCTACGCTGTCGCCATAGAGCGCCTGAAAATCTTCGATGTAGAACCCGGCAGATCGCGCAGGGTTGCTGCTGGCCGTCGAGATGATGCCGATCTTTGCATTGGACAGCCCACCCGCCAGATTCACGATCTCCTCGTAAATGGAAACGCCGTAATCTTCTTCGATGCCGCCGCTGCCTGGAAATGCCCAGTTTCCACCAACCAAAACCAAAGACCCGGCCAGCGCTGGTCCAAACTGAGCTACACCAACACAGGTCAAGCTCAGCGCGACAGCGGCTTTAGTAATCCAATGCATAAAAATGACTCAAGTGCCTGTAAGTGAGGGAATGCAAGTGCATCGCTTGGGTGCAATACTCTGCGGGCTAGAATATCACCCTCCTCTCTGATTTCAAGCGAAAGGACTCCTAAAGAAATTTAGTTTGGTTCAATCTGCTACCTGGAGGCGTTTCGAGACGCGCCTTTTGACGGTTCTGGGTAGCAATTTGTACAGATCTTGGCATGACAGATCTTGGCATGACAGATCTTGGCATTTACGCATTGGTGTGGGTGCTGCTGGGTGCAGCGGCAGTTCCATCGTGAAGCAGCCCAAACCGCGGTAAGGCAAGCACAAAGGTCGTCTGACCTGGAGCGCTTTGAACCGACAACTGCCCCCCGATGAGCGTGGCCAGCTTTCGAGCCAGCGCCAGGCCCAGGCCCGTGCCGCCATATTTCCAGGGGTCGTTGTTGGGAATGCGATAGAACTTTTCAAAGATGCGATCGCGCTCTTGTTCAGGAATTTCCACCCCAGTATTCGTCACGCAAACCCGCAACTGACCAGGAACGGATGCTGCTTCTGCGGATGTTCCAACCTGTTCTCGGGTGTGTTCTCGACTCAGTTCCCCGCTTTGTTCTCTAACCTGTTCTTGCTCCTGTTCAATCGAGACTTGAATCTTGCCTCCAGCAGGCGTGTACTTGCAGGCATTGTGCAACAGTTCCGAAAGAATGCGCTCCAGATAGTTTAGGTCAGTCGTCAATGGCTTCAGGTCGTCTGGAACCTGGATTTCCAAATGCTGGTGCTGCTTATGGACGTATTGCAAAAATGGCTCGGCAATGTGGGGCAGGATGTCGCGCAGGTTCACCGTCGTCCACAGGAGCGGCTCTGTTTCTGAGTCGATGCGGGCCAGGTCGAGCAGGTCATTGACTAGGCTGGTTTCGCGGAGGCTTTCTTCTTTGAGAATTTGCACGAAAGGAGCGGCGTGTCGGAGCAGTTGAGCGGCCAGTGGCTCGGTCACGCTGTTGGTCATGTCGCGCAGAATGATTTCGAGCATCTGCGTCGCCATCGAGATATTCGACAGGGGCGTTCGCAGCTCGTGAGACACCGTATTGAGAAAGTCGTCCTTGAGCCGGTTGAGGCGCTCTAGCTCAGCAACCTGGGTCTGGGCGGCTTGAAACAGGCGGGCCTGGCGAATGGCGATCGCACATTGAATCGCGACCTGTTCCGCTAGGCGAATTTCTGGCTCCGTAAACACCCGCTCCGGCGGGCACACCAGCGTCAAGATACCCAGATTGCCGTGTTCGTCGGTAATGGGGCAGCGAAACAGACCGACCCAGCCCGCCAGCGGGTGCTGCCCGCAGGTGTGCGTCCAGGAACGGGCTTGTAGGCAAACTGCCAGCTCATAATGCTCTTCGCAGCGAAACTCGGCTCCTCGAATCGGCGGCAAACTAGTCGGAAATTCGTAGGCAATTCGATAGGACTGGCCGTCGCTGCTAAAAAAACCGACTTCACAGGTAGACAGGTGGAGTTGCTCGGCGAGTTCTTGCACCGCCGTTTGCAAAATCTGATGCTCGTTGAGGCTGTCGCGTAGGCGATCGCTAATGCGGCGCAGCAGGGCTTCATAATTGAGCGATCGCTCCAGTTCTGCCGTGCGCTGCTGCACCTTGTCTTCTAGGTTCAGGTTCAACTGCCGCACTTGGTTGTAGAGTTCTGCCTGCTGGAGGGCGATCGCCAATTGATCAGCGATGTGTTGCAACAGGTCTGCTTCGCTGGGCTGCCACTGGCGATGAGTTTCGCAGCTATGCACAATCAGCAGCCCCCAGAGCGTGGGCACCTCTGGCGAGCCGTCTAAATTGTCAGCATTGTCAGCGTCGTCCACCAAATTCTTGCCCTTGGTGGGCTGATCCGAGGGCTGGAGAGAGTTTCGCTGCAAAATCGCCGCCACCATTTTGGACTTGACGCGAAACTGCTGCATGTAGTCTGCCAGGCACCCAGCCCAAGCATCCTGGCGCACATCGGGAACCAGCCGCGTCTTGTGCTGCTGATAAAAGTCGCGACAGCTGCCCCCAAAGCACCGATCTTCCAGCTTCATCTCCAGAGTCAGCGGATAGGCCGGGTTCAGCGATTCTTGGATCACCACACCCACCTCAGCGCTGATCAGCCGAAAGATCAGCGCTCGATCGACTTGGAGAACCCGTCGCACCTCATCTACCGCCGTCGCCAAGATTGTGTCTACACTGAGCGACCGGCGGATGCGCTGAGTAATGCCCCGCAAAACCTGTTCGCGCTGGATTTGCTGGTGGAGCAGTTCCTCTATCTGCTGGCAGTTTGCAGAGCAATTCGCTTCGGATGGGCCGACCTCCCGCAACGCAATCAGGCACAACTCCGGCAAGGCATGACTTGCGATGCCGTAGGCAATTCGTCGAGCGGTGCAACCCTGCACAAACCAATCAAGTTCACCTTTGATTGGTTCCGCTGCGGCCCGGTGGGACTCCTGGCTCCGCTGCAAACTGGTCCAGAGAACCGCAGGCAGCACCTCTACAGCAAGCTGCCCCACCAATGCTTCGCGCGATCGCCCCAATAGTTTGCAAGCCGCTGCATTGCAGCCCACGACGCAGCCCCTGGCATCAATCGCCACCACCCCGTCTAGAGAATCATCAAACAGGGCCCAGAAGGGCTGAACGTCAAATGGCATAAGCACGTTACGCAAGCATCTTGCAGACAGAGCATCTCAGACCAGGGCTTGCTTTAATAAATCCAAGAAATCTAAAAAAATCCGAAAAAGTAACGTTTGCCCCAAAAGCGAATCTATCCGGCAGTTTTTCAGTGAATAAAGTCAAAAACGCTGGAACCTTTGAGACACGTCCGAGACAGTTGGTGTAAAGTTCTATTGCCTCTATAGAAAAGTCGGCACTTCGATCTTATCTCAGAAGATGCGATGGCTCTTGGGTTGCGTCTAACGCATCAACCGCACTAATTACCCACCCTAGATCAGCAACCACCAATATCCAATTGGCGATTTGGGGTTGGCGATTTTGGATAATCCGTCAAGCGTCTATCGCCCCTGCTAGTCCGGCAGCACAATGCAAGCGTCGTCTTCCCAAACTACTCCGCAGGCATCACCCTCGGCAGGGGCGGTTGCTCCTCCAAGCTGCGTTGCCATCAGGGGGCCCACCGGCGTATCCAACCTGCATTCCCAGACCTGGCCAATGTAGGTGACCTGGCGAATCGTCGCGGCGATCGCCCCCGGTGCATCTGCCACCCCTAGCCGCACGCGCTCTGGCCGCAGCATGACGGTCGCTGCATCGCCCACGGTCAGCGGGGTTCCAGTAGACAGCGCCCGGATAGGAAAGCCATTGAGGGCGATCGCCGCCCATTCGCCCTCGATCGCCTGCACCGTGCCTTGCAGAAAATTTGCCTTGCCGATAAACTGCGCCACAAAATGCGAAGCGGGTCGGTTGTAAATGTCTTTCGGGCTGCCCAACTGCTGCACTTGGCCGCTGTGCATCACGGCAATGCGATCGCTCAGGGACAGCGCCTCTTCCTGGTCATGCGTCACGTAGATAAAGGTCAGCCCCGTCTCGCGCTGAAGCTCTCGCAGTTCTTGTCGCACCTCTTCCCGAATCTTGGCATCCAGCGCCGACAGCGGCTCATCTAGCAGCAGCACCTTGGGCCGGCTGATTAGCGCCCGCGCCAGCGCCACCCGCTGCTGTTGCCCGCCCGAAAGCTGCGACGGACGGCGATCGCCCAGCCCCTCAATCCGAAACATCCGCATCGCCTCTGCCACGCGCGGTTCTGCCTCTGCCCGCGCCACGCTTGCAATTTGCAGCGGATAGGCAATATTTTCCGCCACCGTCATGTGGGGAAACAGCGCATAGCTCTGAAACACCGTATGCACCGCCCGTCGGTAGGGCGGCAGCGTAGTCACATCCTCACCACCGATGCAAACCTGCCCATACTCTGGAATCTCGAATCCGCCAATCAGCCGCAGGGTGGTTGTTTTGCCCGACCCGCTCGACCCCAGCAGCGAAAAAAATTCCCCCGGCTGCACCGCCAGCGTTACGTCTTTCACCGCGTAGACTTCCTTCTGTCCACTGCCGTAGATTTTGCTGACGCGATCGAGGGAGACGATGGGTTGGGAAGGCATGGAGAGGGGTTGGGGATGGAGGAGTGGAAGAGTTGGAAAGGGTTGCTGGGGATATAGACAGCCGCTTCACGCCATCAGCCGTCTCGCTGCGCCTGCTGGCTCAACAGCACCAGGACGGTACTCACAGTTAGAATCAGGGTGGCGATCGCCGCAATTTCTGGCGTGATGTTGGTGCGGAGGCGACCCCAGATCTCCATCGGCAAAGTATTGTCGCGGCCAGTAAGAAAAATAGTGACGACAACTTCATCAAAGGATAGCGTGAAGGCCAGCAAAGCCCCAGCAACCACGGCACTGCGAAGGTAGGGAAACAGCACATCGCGAAACACCTGAACGGGCGTGGCTCCCAGGTCATAGGCGGCTTCTTCCAAGCTGCGGGGAAACTGGCCCAGGCGCGTCAGCATTGGCCCCAGCGCCACGGGCAAGCCAAAGATGGCATGTCCCAAGATCACGGTCCACAGCGACAGCGGCAGTCCCAAATCCGAGAAATAGGCCAGCATCGCCACGCCCGTCACAATTCCCGGCAGCAAGATCGGCAGATTCAGCGCAATGCGAAAGGCATTTTTGCCCCAAAACTGGTAGCGATAGATCGCAAAGGCTGCCAGCAGCGCAAAGACGGATGCCAGCACCGTCGCCACCGCCGCCACCCGAATCGAGTTGCCCAGCGCCACGCGCATCGCTGCATCTTCCAGGGCCGTGCGATACCAGCGCAGGGTAAAGCCCTGAAACGGCAGCGACAGAATGCGCGAGTTGTTGAAGCTCATCAGCACCAGCACACCGATGGGCAAATATAGAAAGCCGAATACCAGCACGGCCCAAAGCCCCAGCGCCCAGGGGCGACGCTGCGTTTGGCGGGGGGCGATCGCCCCTGCATCCATTGCCCCTGCATCCATCAATGGGTTTTCAAGTGCCATAACGTGAGTGCCAAAACCTCTAGCGCCATACCAAACTTATATCGATTTTGGATTTTGGATTGGCGATTTTGGATTTTGGATTGGCGATTTTGGACTGCCGATCAAGTATCTGTGAAACTTCTAGCGCTTTCATCGCTCAGGCTGTTTGCAGGAATTGAGAGGGTGCATCCCACTTTTGTAACCCTCACCCTAAATCCCTGTCATGGGATTTTGTCAAGGGTAGCTACACAACTCCAGAGAGGAACGAGGAAGCGCCCTCTAGATCACAACTAAGACGAGTTTGAATCACAGCAGCGGAACAATCATGGGAAAGAGGACTGCTCAAGTCCAGACTGAGCGAAACGAGGCGACAACAACCAGTCATTCGTAGTCACAGTCGTAACTGTGCCACAGTTTCCTTGTTCGCTGTCCTCATAGGCTGCGCCGCTCCCACTAAAACATAGTCAGAGAATGCCTACCGGGATGTAGACGCGGTCACAGCAAGACAGATTGTTTAGGTTCGTTACGACAGCCTGAGCAGTGTGGGGGGATCACCTCCTGAAGGATGGATGAGAATTTGGGTGAGGCAGTTGGCTTGTTTCATAGCCCGTTTGAGACCGTTCTCCTTTGCGAAACGCGGCTCGAATTCAGTCCCAGTTGCTGGGCTTTCATCCGAATTTGATGCTTAATCGTTGTTCGTTCTTGCACCAGTTGGCTGCGTGTTCGGCTCAGCATTCGTCGTTCTTCCTGGGCTGGAGTCGGGACTCGCAGACCTCGCAACCGTTCAGCCTCCAATTGGGTCGAGAGTTTCTCCGCATCCCGTTTGTCCGTCTTGACCCGGTTGTGAACCGCCACCTCCACGGCTGCGGGATGGACAACCCGATTATCGATGCCCCGACGATTCAATTCTCGATGCAGAACAAACCCTGAAAACCCTGCTTCGTATACCGTATGGATGTTTCCTCCTGGAAAATACTTCAACAACTGCGCTGCCAAATCGGCGGGTTTAGCGGTCGTACTCCACTTTTTGACAATGACTTGGTTAACACGAGCAACAACTACATAAGTTTTCTTATGCACATCAATGCCGACGTAAATCTGCTCGCCGTCATAAGATTGGACTGGTGTGGTGTTTTTCATCCGATTCTCCTGTGCTTGAGCTTGGTAACTTCAAGGTATCTGGAGAGCGGCATTTTTGATCAAACACCACACTAGCCACCATAAGAACACTAATTCCCCCTTAATCAGGGGAACTTCTAGAGAGGCTTGGTTTTCCCTTAAGCTTGGATTGGCAAACCTGGACTTTATCGCTCTACTGCTTAAACGCCTCGGAGCTCCTAACTTCTGGAAACAGCGCTGGATACCACTGGCAGTAGTCGTCGATGAATTGGACAGTCGCTTTAGCAGGTTGTGGGTCAACTATTGGCTGCACCTCGCGTTCATTGCTTTGCTCTGATGATTGCTCACCTAGTGTGACAGAAGAGCGGTTAAATCATTGTCGCGTTCCCAAACCCCAAATCCAAAATCCGAAATCCAAAATCCAAAACCCAAAATCTCCAACCCTGCCTACTCCGGCGGTGGCAGGGGCGCAACGGGTTCGGTCGATTTTTTCAGCGTCAAGTTCAGATCATAGCGGGTGGTGCGATCGCCCTCGATGGCAGTGGTAATGCCGAGCGATCGCATTCCTGTCAGAAAAATCTCGGTGCCATTAGGCAAATTGGGCAGGGGAAAAGGTGTGTCGCTCGTGAGCAGCCGCTCAATATCGATAAAAAACTGCCCGTTTGGGCTGTTAAGGCTGGTCGTAGTGGCGGCAACAAAGTCTGGGTCGTTGGCTAGGGGCATTTCGGACTGGGGCAGTAGGTTGGGGAGCGTACCCGTACCCAGAGTCAAAAAGGCGGTGTTGTTATTCAGCCAGCCGTGGGTTGCGTTGATCGAGCCAAAGGGCGATGCCCAGCCGACCACAGGTTGTCCGCCGACCTCCGCTTGGGTGACGCGAAACCGATAGCGACTGCCCATTACCTCGTCTAACCTGGCGAGGGCGGCTTCTGCTGCGGGGCGATCGCTCGTTTCGGCCAGCCAGGCCAGTGACAAACGGCGATCGCCCGTCGCATCGGGCTGCGGCAACAGCGCCAGGGCAAATTCACCATTCATCCAGTCCACCAGATCCGTTTCCAGGTTCAGCCCAGTCGTGCTGAGCAGCCCTTCACGCAGCATATTGGGATTCAGCGGATTGCGCGGATTGACCACGCTGCCCTGCTGGCTATAGCCCTGCCAAAACTGCTGGAAGCTGCTGCCCGAAACCACCATCAGCGCATCATCTGGCAATCGCTTCGGCAAATCTCCGGCATTGTTGACCACCCGATAGCGATTCTGGCTGTCAGCAGGTAGCCAGTTAAAACCCCGCAGTTGCACCCCTGTCTCGGTAAGACGGGCACTGGCAACCAGTCCTTGATTATTTTGCAGGGGCGTTAGACCCAACAGCGGCGCGGGCTGGATAGAATTCGCAGCGGCGATCGCCTTTGCCTGGGGCCCGTTGACATACAGCCGCGCAAAGGGTTCAGGCACCGCCGTTTGGGCCAGGGCCAATGAATAATTCGGCAACTGAGTCAGTGCCTCGCCGCCCTGATAGGTGTCGATCGCCCGTTCAATCGCTGAAGCCGTGTCCGACAGCAGCACCAGCCGATCCTCCAGCACTGCCGCGCTGAGGGTCTGTCCGTCGGTTCCCGCGAGGGTACGGAGGGCAATACCCTTGTGGCTGCGAGCAGAAGCAGATGCGCCCGCCCCTAGTCGCGACAGGCTTTGCTGCGCCTTTTCGGCATCTTCGATCGGCAAGATCCAGAGGGCAGGTGGTCTTTCGGTTTCTGCCGCTGGAGCCAGCAGCACCAGCGTCACCTCGTCGCCCACCCAGGGCTGAATGTCTTGAGCATAGCGATAGCCCTTGGACGTGAGCAGGCGATCGCGCCAGTTCACCAGCGCTTGATCGAGTCGGGCGCGGGTCTGGGGCGTGCCAAATTCACGCAGTTGTCGCCACTGCGCTGGGCGGGTAGAAATCGACAGCGCCAGCAGCGCATCGCGGGGGGCGGCTTCCAGCCCAGCGGGTACATCGGAGACTGCGCCCGGTTTGGGCTGGCGAGAGAGCCAGTAGCCCAGCCCGCCGCCTGCTATCAGGGCGATCGCCGCCCCAGTCACCAGCCAAGCGCCTGCACTTTTCCCTTTGGGCTTTTTTGGGTTCATGTCTGTCTTTCCTTTCATAGCCGATGCTGCGTCCCGGCTATATCTATTTGGGATTTTTTGGATTTTGGATTGTCGATTTTGGCAGGGTTTTCTGGCTTCACGACATCTGGGACAACATCTGCCAACCCATTAACTTTTTACCAGGATAGCGAGGAAGCAGGGCAATGCAGACGGCTTTCGCCCCGACCGCTGCTGTAGCATAGGGTTGCACGGCATCGCAAAGAGGCAGGTTAAATCGTGGCATTTGCAGTTGGTTTGGCTGCGTTTTTCATCACGCTGGCGCTGGTGCAGGCGGTAGTCTACTTCCCGATTGCATTGGTCAACCATTTGTTCCATTGGCCTATATGGCTGGCGATCGCCCTCGGCGCAATGCTCTTTTCCTGGCTGCTGGGGGAACCGTGGGACGAGCCGTACTAGAGCGAGTAGACCAGACCTGCTTTGAACCCGTTTCCCTAGCTGCGCTGGGTCTGCCGCTGGCGAATCGCGTCGAGCGTGCCCGCTGGAATCGCGTTAATCAACTGGCGGGTATAGGGCTGCTGGGGCTGGCGATAAATTTGCTCTGCCGGGCCGATTTCTTCAATGCGGCCGCGATTCATCACCATAATGCGATCGCTCATGAACTTCACCACGCTGAGGTCGTGGGAGATGAAGATGTAGGTGAGCTTGAATTCTTCTTGCAACTCCTTCAGCAAATTCAGCACCTGCGCCTGCACCGACACATCCAGCGCCGACACCGACTCGTCGCACACCACAAAGCGCGGGTTTAGCGCCAGGGCGCGGGCAATGCAGATGCGCTGCCGCTGCCCACCGGAAAATTCGTGGGGATAGCGGTTGCTCCAGCGCGGGTCTAGACCGACGCGCTCCAGCAGGTAGGCGACGCGCTCTTGGCGGCTGCGGGCATTGCCGATATTGTGAATCTTCAGCGGCTCCAGCACGGCCGCACCAATGCTGATGCGCGGGTCGAGGGCGCTGAAGGGGTCTTGGAAAATAATCTGCATATCGCGGCGAAGTTGTCGGAGCTGGCGCGGCTCTAGGTGCGTCACATCTTGCCCGTCGAAGAAAATCCGTCCGCCCATCGTGGGAATCAGCCGCAGCAGCGCCCGCGACAGGGTTGATTTGCCGCAGCCCGACTCGCCCACCAGCCCCAGCGTTTCACCCGGATACACCTGAAAGGTCACGCCGTTGACCGCCAGCAGATAGCGCTGGGTTTTGCCAAACAGACCGCGCACCGGAAAGCCGACTTCCAGATTTTCTACAGACACTAAGGGCGATCGCCCCTGCAAGGTAGCCAGGCGCTCCTGGCTCTCGGCATCGCTGATTTCGTCGCTGAGCAAAAGCAGGCGATCGCGATCCATCGGTTTCTCGGTGATGGCGATCGCCCCGTCAGGCCCAGTCTGCACCTCCATAAAGTCTGCCACCGTGGGCAAAAAGCGGAGGCGGCGATCAGGCTGGGGACGACACGCCAGCAGCCCCCGCGTATAGGGATGCTGCGGGTTAGAAAAAATGTCCATCACCGGGCCCATCTCCATCACCCGCCCGCGATACATCACCGCCACCGAGTCGGCAATTTCGGCAATAATGCCCAGGTCGTGGGTAATGAAAATAATGGACATATTGCGGCGATCGCGCAATTCTCGCAGCAAGTCCAGAATCGTCGCCTGCACCGTCACATCCAGCGCCGTCGTCGGCTCATCGGCAATCAGCAGCACCGGATTGCAGGAAATCGCCATCGCAATCATCACCCGCTGGATTTGCCCGCCGGAGAGTTCATGCGGATAGCGGTCGAGCATCGCCTGCTTTTGGCGGATCACCTCTTGCTGAATTTGGCGATCGCTCAGTTCCCGCTCAGTCACGCCCGATCGTCCCACCGCAGGCACGCGCTTTTGCCAATCCTCCACCACGCGCCGCTCCAGTTCGGCATCGCTGGGCAACAGCCGCACCTCTTGCAACAGCCCCATCGCCCGCCGCCGCGCCTCAGCCTCGGAAATGTCCGTATGCTGTCGAATCGCCTCCACAAGCTGAAACCCACAGGTATAGACCGGGTTCAGCGAACTCATCGGCTCCTGAAAGATCATTGAAATCTTGCCGCCGCGCAGCCGTCGCCGCTGTTCTTCGCTCAGCGTCAGCAGGTTCACGGGGTCTGCCTCCGGCGACTCGCGAAACCAGATTTCGCCTGCTGTCACTCGCCCCGCCGGCCGCGGCAGCAGCCCCATCACCGCCAGCGAAGTCACCGACTTGCCCGACCCCGACTCGCCCACAATGCCCAGCGTCTGCCCCGGACGCACCTGAAACGAAATGTCGTCAACCGCTACGTTCAGCCGATCTTCGGTTTTGAACTGCACCTGCAAGTTGCGGACATCAAGCACCGGCGCGGAATCAACAACATTTGGCATGGCGAACGATCCAAAGGATCAATGAGTTTGCAGATACCTGTAATTCTAGTGATTCTAGCAGCGTCGGCAAGAAATCCCCCACGCCTCCAGCCACGCCTGCGATCGCGCCTTCGTATGGATGGAAAGTTTGAGGTTTGATACCCCGCCGCCCCAAAGGGTCTAGCAGCATTTTTTGTTTTCCATAAAAATAAACATCGTTTGAGACTTGAGCCGTAATTTGCTACGGTTTATTACAGATAAATAAACAAATGTTGGGTTTTGTTTACAAAGCTCTTTGACATTTTGGGTTCCTGACCCCACTGACCTTTTACGGATTGCTCAGCGTATTGGTTGCGGATTGCCCGGAGTGTTTGTACTGGGGAACTAGATCAGGTTGGCAGCAGTGATTTGACGCTCATCGTTCGTTGACCTGAGCAGGGGCGATCGCCCATCAGCCCCCCATATCTGAACTCCGCATTAACGTGCGTCCACCAATTCCGTCAGGATAGTTCCATCAGGATAGATAGATGAACTGGACAAAGCGACCTGTATAGTAAGGTCAAGTTGAGTTTTGCTACATCCGCCCCTTAGTCTAGATTGCTCTTGCAGGCAGGTAGTTTCATGTCATCGACCGTTGCACCCGACCAGGTTAATCGCATTGTCTGGAACCAACACCACGACCCCTTCGAGGTACTTGGTCCCCACCAGATCACACAAGACGACAAAACGGTTTGGGTTGTTCGCGCCTATCTGCCAAGCGCCGACGCCGCCTGGGTAGTGTGCCCCGAAGAGCGCACCGAATACCCAATGGAAAGCACTCACCATCCCCACTTTTTCGAGTGCCTCCTCGATCGTGCAGAACTCTCCAACTATCAACTTCGCATCAAAGAGGGCGACCACGAGCGCGTCACCTATGATCCCTACGCCTTCCGCTCGCCACTGCTGACCGACTTCGACATCCACCTCTTTGCCGAAGGAAACCATCACCGAATCTACGAAAAACTTGGCGCACACCTCACCGAGGTCGATGGAGTTAAGGGCGTATACTTCGCCGTCTGGGCACCCAACGCCCGAAACGTCTCTGTGCTAGGCGATTTCAACTGGTGGGACGGTCGCAAACACCAAATGCGCCGCATTGGCAATGGCATCTGGGAGCTATTCATCCCAGGATTGGGCGCAGGCACTCACTACAAGTACGAAATCAAAAACCAGGAAGGGCATATTTACGAAAAATCCGATCCCTACGGTTTTTTTCAAGAAGTCCGTCCCAAGACTGCCTCCATCGTGGCAGACCTAGAAACCTATGAGTGGCAGGATCAAGATTGGATCGAAAAGCGCCGCCAGACCGATCCGCTGACTCAGCCTATTTCGGTCTACGAAGTCCACCTCGGTTCCTGGCTCCACGCCTCCTCTGCCGAACCTTACATCCGCCCCGATGGCACCGAAGAGCCGCCTGTCATTGTCGCGGATCTCAAGCCGGGCGCACGCTTCCTGACCTATCGCGAACTTGCCGATAAGCTCATTCCCTACGTCAAGGAATTGGGCTTCACCCATATCGAACTACTGCCGATTGCCGAACATCCCTTTGATGGCTCCTGGGGATACCAAGTCACAGGCTATTACGCTGCGACCTCGCGCTACGGCTCTCCCCAAGACCTGATGTATTTCATCGATCAGTGCCACCAAAATGGGATTGGCGTGATTGTGGACTGGGTTCCGGGTCACTTTCCTAAAGATGGACATGGACTGGCACTATTCGACGGCACGCACCTCTACGAACACGCCGATCCCCGGAAGGGCGAACACAAGGAGTGGGGCACGCTGGTCTTCAACTACTCTCGTAACGAAGTTCGTAACTTCCTCGTTGCCAACGCCCTGTTCTGGTTCGACAAGTATCATATTGACGGCATCCGGGTTGATGCGGTCGCCTCTATGCTGTATCTCGACTATCAGCGTAAGCCTGGGGAGTGGGTGACCAACCAGTATGGCGGTCGAGAAAACGTGGAAGCAGCAGACTTCTTGCGCCAGATGAACCACGTTATTTTCAGCTACTTTCCTGGCATCCTCAGCATTGCCGAGGAATCGACGACCTGGCCGATGGTATCTTGGCCCACCTATGTTGGCGGGCTTGGGTTTAACCTGAAGTGGAACATGGGCTGGATGCACGACATGCTGGATTATTTTCACATGGACCCGTGGTTCCGCCAGTTCCACCAAAACAACATCACCTTCAGCATTATGTACGCCTTCAGCGAGAACTTTATGCTGGCGTTTTCTCATGATGAGGTGGTGCATGGAAAGAGCGCCATGATCGGCAAGATGCCAGGAGATGAATGGCAAAAGTATGCCAACTTGCGATGCCTGTACACCTATATGTACACGCATCCAGGCAAAAAGACGCTGTTTATGAGCAACGAGTTTGGCCAGTGGAATGAGTGGAACGTGTGGGGCGACCTAGAGTGGCATCTGCTGCAATACGAACCGCACCAAAAGCTGAAGCACTTTGTAAGCAAGCTCAACGAATTCTACCGGAGTGAGCCAGCGCTCTATACGCAAGACTTTTCCTACGACGGTTTTGAGTGGATTGATTGCAACGACAATCGCCACAGCGTTGTATCTTTCATTCGCCAGAGCAAAGATCCTCAGGAATATGTGATTACGGTCTGCAACTTTACGCCCCAGCCTCACGCGCACTACCGCGTCGGTGTGCCAGAACCTGGGTTCTACCGCGAATTGTTCAATAGCGATGCTCGCGAATATGGTGGTAGCAACATGGGCAACTTGGGCGGAAAGTGGGCCGATGAGTGGTCGTTCCACGGTCGTCCTTACTCGATCGATCTTTGCCTGCCGCCGTTGGGGGTGCTGGTGCTGAAGGTCGATCGCATCAAGACTCGTGAGATTGCGGGTTCGGAGCCACCGGAGGAATCACCTTAGCGAATCTCCTAAGCCAGTTTTTGTGTCATTTACAAGTAGAGATTGATGGCGATCGCCCCCCATCAGGCTTTGCGTACTGACAGTGTGCCGACAGGGTTCGTGTCTATTGTCGGCGCAGGCCCAGGGCTGCCAGATTACCTGACCTTGCAGGGGCGCTCGCGCTTGGAGCGGGCTGAAGCGGTTGTCTACGATGCGCTCGTTTCTCCAGATTTGCTCGACCTTGCGCCAGCAAGCTGCCAGCGTATTCACGTTGGAAAGCGCGGGGGGCAGCCCAGCCTCAAACAATCAGAAATCGATCGCCTTCTGGTTGACCTGTGCCAGCAGGGGCTACAAGTGGTTCGACTCAAAAGCGGCGACCCGTTTATCTTTGGGCGCACTGCGTCTGAGATTCAGGCATTGAACGCAGCAGGCTGTCGCTTTGAAGTCGTCCCTGGCATTTCCTCAGCCCTGGCAGGCCCCCTGCTGGCGAGTATTCCGCTGACCGACCCGGTGCTAAGCCGTAGCTTTGCCGTGGTGAGCGCTCATGAGCCAGATGCGCTGAATTGGCCGGCGCTGGCGGGAATAGATACGCTGGTTGTGCTGATGGGAACCCAGCAGCTTGCGGTCGTTGTGGAGCGGTTAATTGCCAACGGGCGATCGCCCCACACCCCCATCGCCATTATTCGCTGGGCCGGGCATCCTCAGCAGCAAGTGTGGACAAGCACGCTGGAAGCGGTTGTACGACAAACCGCCCACGAAGCGCTGTCACCCGCCGTCATTACAATTGGTGAAGTTGTCGCCCTCCGCCCCTATCTTGCTCCCCCGTCCTCAGCCCAAAATGGAGTTAGCTCAATTCCCTCGTCACCTGCAACCGCGCCCGTGTCCGACTCCACCTTGCAGATAAACTCTCCAGCAGATCAGCCCATGCCGCTGCCCCTCTCCGGCAAAACAGTAGTGGTAACCCGCGCCGCAGGTCAATCCAGTTCCTTTACACAACTCCTGCAAGCCCAGGGCGCAACCGTGCTAGAAATGCCGACTCTGGAGATAGGCCCGCCCTCAAGCTGGGATGCCCTCGATGGGGCGATCGCCCATCTGCCCAAGTTCCAATGGCTGATCTTGACCTCGACCAACGGAGTCGATGCCTTCTTCGAACGCTTGTTTGCCCAAAATCAAGACTCCCGATCCCTACACGGAGTCAGGATCGCCGTGGTTGGACAAAAAACAGCTGCACGACTTCAGCATTACGGCATCCAGCCCGACTTTATTCCGCCAGATTTTGTGGCCGATGCCCTAGTCGAGCATTTTCCCGAACCTCTGCAAGGGTTAAACATTCTCTTCCCCAGAGTCGAAACGGGCGGTCGAGACGTTCTCGTCCAGGCTTTTACCCATAGTGGCGCAACAGTCGTTGAAGTCCCCGCCTACGAATCAGTTTGTGCAAGAGCGATCGCACCAGAAGTGCAGCAAGCCTTTCACAGCGAACAAGTCGATGTCATTACCTTCGCAAGCTCGAAAACTGTACGCTGCTTCAAGCAACTTTTTACCGATTTTTGTCAATCCCTAGAGGCTGATTCAGTTCTACTATTGAACTCCGTCGGTCTAGCATCCATCGGTCCCCAAACCTCACAAGCTTGCCAAGTTGCGTTTGGCCGAGTGGATATCGAAGCAGAAGAGTATACTTTGGAGGGATTGACACAAGCAATAGTCAAATGGGCAAAGAGTTCCTAAACAAACAGGGTAAATCTATGAGCGATCGCAGCTATAGTTCTACCCGGAGTGCGCCACCCCGCACAATTGGACTCACTGGCGGCGTTGGGATGGGAAAAACCACAATTTCAAACTATCTAGCAACAGTCCGACAGCTTCCAATACTAGACGCTGATGTATACGCACGAGAAGCAGTCGAACCTGGGTGTTCTGTCCTTTATGAAATTGTGGAACGCTACGGGCCAAGTATCCTCATGCCCAATGGACGACTCGATCGCGCCCGACTCGGAGAAATTATCTTCCATAGTCCGCCAGAGCGTCTTTGGATCGAGCAGCGCATTCATCCCTACGTGCGCGATCGAATCACCGCAGAGCTACAGGAATTGGCGCGGCGGCGAGAGGCGATCGCAGTCGTCGTCGTACCACTCCTATTCGAAGCCCGCATGACAGATCTCGTCAACGAAATTTGGGTTGTCAACTGCTCCCGCGAACAACAAATCGAACGACTCACGCAGCGAGATATAGAAGGCTCTGGCAGCAGCCGCCTCAGCCTAGAACAAATCCACGCTCGCATCGACAGCCAAATGCCAATCAGTCAGAAAATCTGCCACGCCAACGTCATCATTCAAAACACCTCAACCCTGGACGATCTGTTCAAACAGATCGACTGGGCACTCCAACACGCATCAGAATCATCAGCCTCTTGACGCTAGGCAGCAGATAGCGATTCATCAGAATCACTATCACTTCCATCACGCACAATATCCAAATCAATATCCAGCACTGTCATCGACAGCCCAGCCTTCGGAACATTGCCGTTGCTTGAAATGTAAGGATTAGGTTCCAAATTTCCCGTACAAATAATTAAAGATCCCTTCTTCAAATACGGGAGCTTGCGCCAGGCCGCAGACCTCTCCCAAATACTTAACGACACCGTAAAAGACTCATCGCGATTTCGAGGACTACGAACGTAAAGCGTTGCCTCAGCAACCTGAGCCTTCTCTCCATTCCGCAAATCAACCGTTTTCATCTGAGCATCAGCGCCCAAATTACCACTAACAATCCACTTGTTCAAACCAACACTTGCCATAATGACGCACCCTGAGTGTGAAAAGCCTTGATAAGGCTATTATTCCCCCCAAAGCAAAAGACGTAACAGGGTAATTTACATAACAGGGCAATTTAAACGAATAAACCAAAAGCCCCTCGGATAAGTACCTCCGAGGGGCTTTTGATAATCGCCCTGGCACCGAGCTA